>CAYTVR010000023.1:0-45580 GCA_964441245.1 uncultured Saprospiraceae bacterium
TCATCAATCAATCATTACAAATTTTAAAAAGATGGCAAAACCCACATATAAAGAATTATTGGACGCAGGTGTGCATTTCGGCCACCTGAAGAAAAAATGGAATCCTAAAATGCTTCCTTACATCTTCGTTGAGCGTAAGGGAATCCACATCATCGATTTGAATCGAACTCTAGAAAGCCTAGAGGCAGCTGCAAATGCAGCAAGACAGATTGCAAAGTCTGGACGTAAGATTCTTTTTGTTGCAACTAAAAAACAAGCTCGTGAGATCACTGCTGAAGCTGCAAAAAGCGTAGGCATGCCTTTCGTAACGGAGCGTTGGTTAGGAGGAATGATGACCAATTTCGCGACTATTCGTAAGTCTGTGAAAAAAATGAATAACATTGACAAAATGTTAGCAGATGGAAGTCTTTCAAGTGTAACAAAAAAAGAACGTCTAACGTTAACAAGAGAGCGGAATAAAATGGAAAAGGTAATCGGTGGTATCGCCAACCTTAACCGAATTCCGGCTGCGATTTTTATCATTGATATTCACCACGAGCACATTGCTTTAGCTGAAGCTAAAAAATTAGGTATGCGAACAATCGCTATGGTGGATACCAATTCTGATCCAACAACTGTTGACTTCCCGATTCCTGCAAATGATGATGCTTCTAAATCTATTAGCATTATCACAAAGCATATCGTTGAAGCAATTCAGCAAGGATTAAACGATCGCCGAAATTCTAAAGCAGAAAAAGAAAAATCTGCAACTGCTTAATAGCAGGTTAAAATTATTTTCTCAAATTAATCTTATAACATTTAAAAATGGATACAGTGAAAATATCAGCAGCTGATGTAAAAAAATTGAGAGACCAGACTGGAGCCGGGATGATGGATTGTAAGAAAGCCTTATCTGAATCAGAGGGCGATATCGAAAAAGCAATTGCATACCTTCGTAAAAAAGGTCAAAAATTATCTGCAAAAAGAGCAGATAGAGATGCCAAAGAAGGAGTAGTCGTTGCATTAACTTCTGCCAACCGAAATAACGGTGTATTGGTACGATTAAGTTGTGAAACGGACTTCGTTGCTAAAACGGATGGTTTTATTGGTTTAGGAAAAACTATTGCTGAAATCGCGCTTAAAAATTTACCTGCGGATTCTTCAGCATTATTAGAATTACCTTTCGATAATGAATTGTCTGTAGCTAAAAAAATCGAAGAGCAAGTTGCAGTGATTGGTGAAAAAGTGGAAATCAAAAGCTACGCTAAATTAGAAACTGCTGCAGGTGAAGGCCAAGTCTTACCTTACATTCACATGGGATACCGTGCAGGTGTTTTGGTTGCAGTCAACTTAGAAGGACCTCAATTCATTGAGCCGGGTAAGAATGTAGCGATGCAAGTAGCTGCTATGCGACCGATCGCTTTGAATGCTGACGGAGTCGATGCGAAAGTAGTTGAAACGGAAATCGAAATCGGTAAAGAGCAAGCACGAAGAGATGGAAAGCCTGAAGCAATGATTGAAAAAATTGCAATGGGTAAACTGAATAAATTCTACAAAGAAAAAACTTTGTTGAAGCAACAGTACGTAAAAAATAGCAAGCAAAATGTAGAGCAATATTTGCAAAGCATTGATGGCAAGCTAACGATTACCGATTTCAAACACATTGAACTCGGATAATTGATATGATCCAACAAAAAGCGAATTAATTTATTAATTCGCTTTTTTTTTGAGCCTTACTACAAAATTAAATTAGTTCTTTTTCTCAACTCTGCTTAAGGCAGAAACATATCTTCTAAAACAATGGCTAAATACAAAAGAATTTTATTAAAACTGAGTGGTGAATCTTTGATGGGAGATCAACAGTATGGGATCTCAGCTGATATGCTACAACATTATGCAGAGCAAATAAAAGAATTAGTCGCAGCAAAAGTAGAGGTGGCAATTGTCATCGGAGGCGGTAATATTTTCCGTGGATTACAAGCTGCCGAATCTGGAATCGAACGAGTGCAAGGAGATTACATGGGTATGCTAGCTACTGTGATGAATGGCATGGCTTTACAAAGTGCCTTGGAAGGACAAGGAGTGTATACGCGCTTAGTTACTGCTATTGAAATGAAAGCGATCGCTGAACCATATATTCGACGTCGGGCTGTTCGACACCTTGAAAAAGGTCGAGTGGTTATTTTCTCTGCCGGAATTGGAAGTCCTTATTTTACAACCGATTCAGCTGCAGCTTTAAGAGCAAATGAAATTGATGCAGATGTCATCCTAAAAGGAACTCGTGTAGATGGTATTTATAGCGCAGATCCAGAAAAAGATCCAACAGCTACTAAATATGATCGCATCTCTTTCGCCAAAGTAATCAGCATGGGATTGGCAGTGATGGATATGACAGCTTTCACTTTATGTAAAGAAAATAACTTACCGATCATCGTTTTTGATATCAATCGGAAAGAAAATCTTCGAAAAATTATCGCAGGAGAAATGGTAGGAACTTTAGTTGAAGGATAGTTCGATCGAGCATTTAAAAAGAAATCCCCAATTATGATGAAAATTATAATTGGGGATTTTTTTAGGTGGAAAAGTGATAATTTAAATACTCTTTTTCATCATTAGATTCCTTCTCCTCAGCTTAACGGAATGCTTAAAAAAATAGAAAATCTATACTTACATATTAGCGAAAGCAATTGTCGCCAAGCTGATTTTAACACCTTCCACTTCCAATAGTTTTATGGCACAAGCTTCCAATGTCGCTCCAGTCGTCATGACATCATCTACTAACAAAATGTGTTTACCTCGAATTGCTTTTTCATCTTTAACTTGAAAAGCGGTACTGACATTGGCAAATCTTTCCAATCTTGTTTTCTTTGTTTGAGTCGTCGTTCCTCTTGGACGAATTAAGGCATCCTTACTCCAAGGTATTTCCAGTGAATAAGATAAACCTTGCGCAAAAAGTGCACTTTGATTATAACCTCTTTCCTTTTCTCTTCTGGAATGTAAAGGAACTGGAACAATCAATTCTACATTTTGAAAAAAAGGAGACTCTTTTAAAGTCCGACCATATCGTTGACCGAGTTTGATACCCACTTGTATTTTTCCTTGGTATTTCAATTTGTGAATTAAATGTTGTGTTCGTCCTCCTTTTGTGAAATGATAAAACGAAGCACCTGCATCAATTGGAATTCTACCCCAAAAGTGTTCAGTAAATGGATTCTCTCTTTCTAAATGAAATTTTGTTTTTGGTAAATGATATTGACAAGGGATACAAATCACATCATTGCTCGGGGGAATACGTTGGTCACAAGCCAAGCAAAGGTTAGGATAAAATAAAGCCAGAAAATCTTCGAATATTTTGAAACGTGTGCTCATGGTTTGGAAGGTAGGAAATAATTTCTGGTTTTAGCAAAAAGAAGAAATGAAAATACAATCTGATCCTCAAAAGTAACTTTCCTCCACCTCTTGAGAGCCTTCTTTCGTCTAACAAAACTTTAACTTCGACTAATTTTTTCTATTTTAACGTAAGCTTTCTTTAGCTTTCAAAAATCAATAGAGCTGTCAATGATATGAAGTCTCAAATCAAGATGATTTCATTTCATTGGCAATCCAAAATTATTTAGATCAGCTAAAAGACCAGATAAATTTGAGTCAAACTTCTAAACAAAACAAACGAAACAATGAGCCACCTAAAAATTAGTAACCTTAGTAAAACCTATCCTAACGGAACCAAAGCATTAGTCAATGTAAATCTTGAATTATCCAAAGGCATGTTTGGCCTATTAGGTCCCAATGGCGCAGGTAAATCTTCTTTGATGAGAACCTTGGCCACCCTTCAAGAAGCAGATGCGGGTACTGCTTTTTTAGGAGATATTGATATGCTGAACAATCCACAAGCAGTTAGACAAATATTAGGTTATTTGCCTCAAGAGTTTGGAGTGTACCCTAGAATAACAGCAACACAGTTATTGGATCATGTAGCCACACTCAAAGGAATTACGAATAGAAAGGATCGTAAAGAAATGGTCAATTATCTTTTGGAAAAAGTCAATCTTTTCGCTGAGCGAAATAAAAGTGTTAAAGGTTTTTCGGGAGGAATGAAACAACGAGTTGGTATTGCACAAGCATTAATCGGTAATCCTCAATTGATCATTGTGGATGAACCAACAGCAGGTTTAGATCCAGGCGAAAGAAATCGATTTCACAATTTATTGGCCGAAGTAGGAGAGGAGGTTATTGTTATTTTATCTACACATATCGTAGATGATGTTAGAGAACTTTGTACGAATATGGCGATTATGAATTTTGGTGAAATAGTATACAATGGAACACCTGCCAATGCTCTTTCAGCGCTTGAAGGAAAAGTTTGGCGAAAATCTATCGAACGATCTGAAAAAGAAGAATACAAAAATAGTTATCACGTCATTTCTGATAAAATGGTTGCTGGCCGCCCACAGATACATGTACTTAGTGATCGAAATCCAGGGAATGGTTTCTCTGCGGTCCCACCGAATTTAGAAGATGTTTTCTTTACTAGAATACATGCTCCTAGTACTGTTTGATTTATTTTGAGTCACTACTATGGTAGAATGCTTTTGAGTTTTACTCAATGAAATCAATTTATTAGTACAAAAAAATAAAAAGATATGTTTTTAACATTTTTTAGCAGAGAAGTTTTGACGGCCCTAAAAAGGCCGATGATTTATATATTTATGTTTATTGTAGGATTATTAGTTTTTGGAGCGGTGGTGAGTGATAATGTTATCATAGGAGGAACGGTAGGAGATGTCAAGAAAAATGCACCAACCGTAGTCGCGAGCTTTGTTAGTATCCTCAATATTTTTGGTCTTTTATTCGCAACGGCATTTTTTAATAATGCGGCACTTCGAGATCATAAGTATGGTTTTAATGAAATTATGTTTAGCACGCCTCTAAGCAAAGCCGGTTACTTTTTTGGCCGTTTTTGTGGTGCTTGGTTATTGTCTACATTAGTTATGTTAGGCATTTATATAGCTTTTATGATTGGTGCAGCCATGGGGCCAGCGATGAATTGGATTGGCCCAGAACGGATCGGCAATACGCCTTGGGGTGCCTTTTTCAATACTTATTTTTTGTTTGTTGTTCCAAATATGTTTTTGGCTGGAACGATCATATTTGCCTTAGCTACCAAGTTTAAAAGTACCATCATTTCTTTTGTCGGAACACTTTTTATCATCATTGGGTATATCGTTTCTTTGAATTTAGCTAGTGATATTGAGAACCAATCCTTGGCTGCATTAGTCGATGTTTTTGGAGTGAGCGCTTATCGTTTGGATATCCAATATTTTACGCCGCTAGAGCGAAATACAATTACACCAAGTTTTTCTGGCCACATTCTAAAGAATAGATTACTCTGGAGTGCAATTGGTTTAGTGATTCTATTGATCTCTTATTTTACGTTTTCATTTTCTGTGAAGGCTAGAAAAACTAAAAAGAAAAACAAAGCAAAAGATGTTGTAAATAAAAGTGAAGTTGCGAGTAAACCTGTTTTTGCTACACAGGATTTACAAGGATCTAATTGGATCAACTTTGTCAGTTTTTTCAAAATCAACTTTTTATCGATTGCGAAAAGTTCCACCTTTATCATTCTGTTATTGTTTTCCATTATTTTGCTCATCTCCAATCTTTGGGGTGGTTTCGAATATTTTGGATTAAAGTCATATCCCGTCACCTATAAAATGCTCGATGAGATTAATGGCATCTCTACATTATTTGTGATCATCGTCTTGGTATTTTTTAGTGGAGAATTAGTTTGGAGAGATCGAGACAATCACATCAATGAAGTCATCGATGGCACACCTCATCAATCCATTGTATCATTGGTCGCTAAAACTTTATCCTTAGTTATTTTGGCAAGTGTGATGCATTTGTTTTTGATGTTTATTGGAATTATGTATCAAGCTTTTAGTGGTTACACCAATTTTGAATTAGGTGTTTATCTGACGGACTTTTTGACCGGAGGATTTTTAAGATATCTCATTTGGGGATCGTTTTTAGTTTTTATACAAGTGATGGTCAATCAAAAATATCTTGGATATTTTGTCTCCATACTTTTGATGTTTATGTTGGACTTTTTGTTTTTGGTATTAAAAGTAGAAAGCAAAATGTTTATGTTAGCTTCGACTCCAAGTACCATGTATTCTGATATGAATGGTTTTGGCCCAGGAGTAAAAGGTCATATGTGGTTTTCGACTTACTGGGTTTTATTTGGATTGTTGACGCTGGTTTTGGCAGGACTGTTTTGGCCAAGAGGCATGAATAAATCTATCAAAGATCGTTTAGGCGTAGGCCGAAAATCATTGGGTAAACCTTATTATGGGACCTTAGGTTTCTTTAGTTTATCTTGGTTGGCGGTAGGGGCATTTGTTTATTATAATACTCAAGTACTCAATACTTATGATACCAGTAAAGAGCAAGAGAAGTTACAGGTTGACTATGAGAAAGAATTTAAAAAGTATGAAAATGTTGCTCATCCAAGTATCACAGGTTTGGTATATCATATCGATATATTTCCGAAGAAACGATCAACAAAAGCTAAGGTTGACTTTTTTGTGAAAAATAAAACGGGAGTGACTATAGATTCTTTACACTATACCTTTGATGAAGAAGATATGTCCATTGAAATTCCCAATGGCGAACAGGTCTTTAGAGATGAAGATAAGATGTATCATATTTACCAATTGAGAACTCCGATGTTACCCGGTGATAGTATGCGCATTGTTTGTCATTATGAGTACACGGCTAAAGGTTTTGAAAATTCAGTTTCTAATATGTCTGTTTTGAAAAATGGAACCTTCTTTAATAATTCTTCTATTCTTCCATCCTTTGGATATTCTAAAGATTTCGAAATTGAAGATAAAAATTTACGCCGCAAGTATGATTTACCGAAAAGGAAAAGGATGCCAGAATTACAACAAACGTGTAGTCAACTGTGTATGAAAAATTATTTATCCGGAGGTGTATCGGATTGGGTTAATGTAGAAACATTTATCTCGACCTCGGATGATCAAATTGCAATTGCACCAGGTTCTTTGATTAGTGAAAAAACGGAAAATGGTCGGAAGAAATATCATTATAAAGTAGATCATCCTTCACAGAATTTTTACTCTTTTATTTCTGCGGACTATCAGGTCGCTAAGCGAAAATGGAAAGGCATAGATTTGGAAGTTTATTATCACGATGGACATCAAGTAAATATTGAAATGATGCTCAATGCTTTAGAAAAATCATTGGATTATTATACCAGTAATTTCGGTCCTTATTATCATAAGCAAGCAAGGATTTTGGAGTTTCCTCGTTATTCAACTTTTGCACAAGCATTCCCAGGTACGATGCCTTATTCTGAATCTTTGGGCTTCATTACTAACTTGGAAGATAACAAGAAAAATAATGTCATAGATGCTGTTATTGCACACGAAGTAGCCCACCAATATTGGGCGCATCAAGTGATCGGTGCGGAGATGCAAGGTTCTACAATGTTAAGCGAAAGCTTTGCAGAATATTCTTCCTTGATGGTGATGAAACAAGAAACTGATCCTGTAAAAATGAAGGATTTTTTAAAGTATGATTTACAAAGATACTTGCGCGGAAGGAGTCGAGAAACAGAACAAGAGACTTCTTTGATGAAAGTCGAAAATCAAGGCCATATTCATTATGGAAAAGGTGCAGTGATCTTGTATGCTTTGCAAGATTATATTGGAGAAGATAAAGTGAATACTGCGCTTAGAGAATTTTTGGAAGAGTTTAGATATCAAGAACCGCCTTATCCAACTTCTAATGATTTCATGCGGCATTTAGAACCTCAAGTTCCAGATTCCTTAAAATATCTAATTAGAGACTGGTTTGAAGAAATTACTTTGTATGACTTGCGTTTAAAAGAAGCCAACTATACTAAAAATGACGAAGGAAAATATGAAATAAAATTAGATATAGTTGCTAAGAAAACAAAAGTAGATTCTGTCGGAGCAGTGTCAGAAGTATTGATTGGGGATTGGGTCGATATTGGTTTTTATAAAGATCGAGATGAGAAAGAATTGTTTTTTAAAGAGAGAGTTTATTTGAATCAAGAGAATATAAATTTAGAATTCACGCTAGATACGATTCCTGCAAAAGCGGCGATTGATCCTTTAAGAGTTTTAATTGATCGAGTGTATGATGATAATAGAAGGGGAGTAAGTCTGGAAGAGTAGAATAGATATTAAAACTTTGTTGACGAACATTGTTCCCTCGAGGAATGATGTTCGTTTTTGTTTTTTAAGGCCTTTATTTTTTATGGAAAAAGAATTATTAAAGAAAAAAACGTCTGCCCTGCTTTCGCGGGACAGACGCATCAAAACAAAACGAAAAACCAACTTTAAACAAGTTTTCTTTTATATCTTGAACTCCTTGGAGTGTCTTTAATTTATAATATCTAAACCCAAACTTAAGATCTTTTGTTGCAAAAAATATGTTAAGAATTTCCTAAAAAAAATAAAATGTTAAATTAGGCGACAAATTGTTACGGAAAGTGTCTTTTGTACACCTTCCCATTATTTGAGCAGTATTATCCAGCTTTTAAAGTCACTGGAATTCTTTTTGCTTTTCCTTTTCGCATGACGGTCAAGGTCAAGGTTTCACCAACTTTTGCACGACCAACTCTTTCTTGCAATTCAGGAACAGTGTTCACTTTTAATTCATTCACCGCAACAATAACATCTCTCGGTAACACGCCAGCATATCCCGCAGCACCACCATCAGCTAAGCCTGCAACAAAAATGCCTTGAACTTCTGCTAAGCCTAATTCCTCGGCTAGTTCATTATCCACGTCAGAAATATTGATTCCAAGATATGCTCTTTGCGAGCTTCCATATTGAATAATATCGTCAACAATTTTGGTCATGATATTAACTGGAATCGCAAAAGAATAACCAGAGAAAGAACCCGTTTGAGTAGCGATAGCAGTATTGATTCCAAGCAATCTTCCTGAAGCATCTACTAATGCTCCACCACTATTTCCTGGATTCACAGCAGCATCCGTTTGAATAAAAGCTTCGATTGCTCGATTGCCTCCAATGATGTCGATGTCTCTTCCTTTAGCAGAAATAATTCCCGCAGTAACGGTAGAGGTTAAATCAAAAGGATTACCAACGGCGAGTACCCATTCACCAACTTGTGCTTGATCAGAGTTAGCATAATCCAATGTAGGAAGATTGTATCCATCAATTTTGATAACAGCTAAGTCTGTTTCAGGATCAGTCCCGATAATTTCGGCACTAAAAGTTCGATTATCTGATGTTGTTACTTCTACTTGATCAGCAAAACCAACTACGTGATTATTAGTTACGATATATCCATCTTGCGAAATGATGACTCCAGAGCCAGTTCCCTTTTTTCCACCTCTAGGTGAATTATAAGGATTCCCAAAAAAGAAATCTTCTCCAAAGAAATTTCTAAATGGATCATATTGATTGTTTTTGCCTTGACGTTCTTTTCGAGCTGCCTCGTCACTTTGAGAGGCTGTAATATGTACCACTACAGGCATCGCTAAATTAGCAGCTTCTGTAAAATTGGTAGGAGCCGTAGATAAAGAAGGACTGGTGTTCAACATGGAAACTTGTCTCGCCAAAGTAGTTTCTGTGGAAGTATGGTCATGATTTTCTTGGGTAAGTTGTATGCCTCCCAATGTGATCAAACCTCCAATAATTCCAGCGAAAATCAATGAAATGAAGTTTTTCATAAGTTTAGATTTTTTTATTCGACACGAAATTGAAAGTTTACAAAATAGATCACACTCTTTCGAATGTTATAAAATAACTTTTGACCTCCTTTGATTGTTACCAAAATCTTATGTTTTAACAGGATATTAACAGAGCAATGCTTCTTTTTTTAATAAAATCATTCAACTCATATTAAAAAGGCAGATTTGTAGCAATAAAATTGAGACGTTTTTGAATTCTTTATCATAATTTGCACGTTTATTGCAACTCTAAAAGACATTCTTGAATTTTAAAGCATCCATACTAGGATCGATTTATATTTGGCGTATCTTTGAAGCGAAGTAGTGGATAAGAACTCTTTTATTTATCTATTTTCTAAGATATGAGCACCAACAAACTGGATTCGATGAAGAAAACTCTTCAGGAAGATATTAACATCGAGGAATTATTGCAGCCAGAGACGGATTTAGAGCGTTTCTTAATTACTGATCCTGCCTTTGTTCAAGGCCTAATGTGGGGAAAACCTCGCTTTGGACATCCTGAAGGGAAAGTGGTCTACCATATTAAAGAGGTATTGGATAATGTAAATTTGTTGGATCTAAGTGCAGAAGAAAGAGTTCGAATTCGCATGGTTAGTTTTATTCATGATACATTTAAATATCAAGAAGGTAAAAAAAGAAATCCAAGGGATTGGACCAAACATCATGCAATCTTAGCTAGAAAATATGCAGAACAATACATCTCAGATCCTATTGTACTCGATATCATAGAGTTACACGATGAGGCTTATTATTGCTGGCGGGCAAAAGCCCTTTACAAAAAAGAAATCCAAAGTGAGCAAAGATTGGCCCGTTTACTGGAAAGGTTAGGGGAAAATCGCCAATTGTACTACCTGTTTTTCAAATGTGATACACGGACAGGAGATAAGAACCAAGCGCCCTTGATTTGGTTCGAAAAGAGTATTTCTGACATAGAAATCATAAAATTTTAGTAAAAAATCAATTTCTGGAAACTTTTTCTGAAAAATTAAGGTTGGTGCAAATATAATGATGCTTTGAGTTTCTCAATCATTGCTCATAGTTATCATTCGTACTAAATTGTAGTTTTTAAAATAGTTCTATATCTTTATGCTACTAATGGCCGAACAAAACCTGACAAAAGAAGAAAAAGCGAATATTTTCGAAAAAGAATTCTACCCACATGTAGATGCACTTTTTAATTTCGCCTATAATCTTACCTACAACGAGGAAGACGCCAATGACTTGGTGCAGGAAACATATATGAAAGCCTTTCGTTTCATCGATAAATACTTGGTGGGGACGAATGCTAAGGCCTGGTTGTTTAAGATATTGAAAAATGGTTTTATCAACCAATATCGAAAAAAAGCAAAACGACCAACCAAGGTTGATTTTGAAGAAATTGTTAGCTATCAAAACGAAGAGGATTCTAAATACTCTGGATATATCGATATGCGACAAGAGATTTACCAAAACATTATTGGAGATGAAGTGACCAATGCAGTCAATGCATTGCCAGTTGATTTTAGAACAGTAATCTTGCTATGTGATATAGAAGGGTTTACTTACGAGGAGATTTCCAAAATAATTGATATTCCAATCGGTACTGTGCGATCTCGATTGCATCGTGCTCGAAATATGTTAAAAGAAACACTAGAATCGTATGCCAAATCCATGGGATTTGAGGACAAACGTTCCTAGTATCAATAAATAATTATTAATCTAATTACTTAAGAGAGATTTCAACCGCCAATAACCAATCTTAGTCAAATACCTTTTGATTAAGGTTGGTTGAAGGTAAATTCATTTAATCATGGTTAATCAAACGCATATCGCAGTCTTTTTTACCGTATCACGGCCGCTAGTGGTCGTCGATTCGATAGAGGACGGATGTTGCTTTAATTTACCCATTTCATCATGCGCCACATTTATTCTGTGGTAATTGAAAGCCCTCATAAGTAATTATAAATCTGAAACAATGGGTAGTCAAAACAATTATCAAGAACTCGTAAGAAAAGTCAATATGTACTTAGATAATGAGTTATCCAAAGATGCAGAAAGAGAATTGCTTAGAGAGATTAAACTGAATCCAGCCTATTTGGAAGTATTAAGTAAAGAAAAGTCCTTTCGAGAATTTATAAAAAGTAGAGTTCACCGCCGCGCTGTTTCACCCGCACTTATCCAATCTATTAAAGACAAAATCCGAGTTACTCCCATATAAATATAGGGCTCAATAGCCCATTTTACTGGTCAAGTATATCTTTCTTTGAACTCATTCCATAAGGACAATAAGGTGCATAGAGAGAAAAGGCAATCGAACATACGTTTGAGTGATAACCTCATTCTTGTGTCTGACCTTTTGTTCTTTCGGTCCGTATGGATGTGGGTTAATATTCTTGCTTCTTCGACAAATCCTGTGTGTATAGATATTCAAAATTGAAATTCAACACTTCCTCTGGTCGCTTATTCATCTCACTTTATGAATGTCCACAGGATTTATCGAAGAAGGATATTATTTAACGATCATTTGACGAGAAATCCCTTTTGGGTGAAATTATTTTGTTTTCAAAATGATAATAAAGTTGTATTTTTGCAAACTGATGAGAAAAATTAATATAAATCCCGCTTTTTTAGCTGTACGCTACTTCTTATAGCTACTCTTATCTTGTATCCAAGAAAGGCACAAAGCCTATTGTTGTAAAACTCTTTTCTATTACATTTTCAAACTAAAATTATGTTAGACAAGTTAGAGGCCATACAGGACCGTTATTATTATTTGGAGGAACAATTGTCCGATCCGAATATTGTAACTGATATGGATAAATTTAAGAAAGTAAATAAAGAATATAAAGGACTTCAGGAATTGGTTGATATTGCGAATGAGTATAAAAATTTATTAGGCAATATCGATACGGCAAAAGAAATGTCTAAAGATGAAGATGCTGAAATGCGAGAGATGGCCAAGATGGAGTTAACAGAATTGGAACCTAAATTGGTGGATATAGAAGAACGCATTAAAGTGCTATTGATTCCTAAAGATCCCGAAGATGAAAAGGATGTTATTTTTGAAATTCGATCAGGAACAGGAGGAGATGAGGCGAGTCTATTTGCTGGAGATTTATATAAAATGTACACGAGATATTTTGAAAGTCAAAAATTTAAAGTAGAAATACTTTCTGTAAATGAAGGAACCGTTGGTGGATATAACAAACTTGTTTTGGAAATCAGTGGAACGGATGTTTTTGGAACCTTAAAATTTGAATCTGGTGCACATCGAGTACAACGTGTTCCGAAGACAGAATCGCAAGGACGGGTACACACTTCCGCTGCAACGGTAGTAGTGATGCCGAAATTTGAAATGGAGGATATCAATATCAATAAAGCAGATTTGAAAACAGATACTTTCCGAGCGAGTGGTGCCGGAGGGCAGCACGTCAATAAAACAGAATCAGGAGTACGTTTTACTCACTTACCAACAGGAATAGTTGCAGAAAGTACAGATGCACGTTCTCAAATCAAAAACAGAGATATTGCGATCCAACGTTTATACCAAAAAATATACGATTCGAAAAAAGAGGCACATGATTCTTCCGTTGCTGCGGCACGAAAATCTTTAGTGGGCTCTGGTGATCGTTCGGATAAAATCCGTACCTACAATTTTCCACAAAACCGAGTGACCGATCATAGAATTGGACTTTCGTTGAATAAATTGGATCGAGTCATCACGGGTGATTTAGCCCCAATTATTGAAGCTTTACAAATGGCGGAAAATGCGGAGAAGTTGAAAGTAGGTGATGCCTAAGTTTTGAATGAAGCAATATTTGAATTTTGAATGAGTGAATAATTGAATGGCCCTCTAACGCGAATCTCACGTTAAAGGGCCATTCAATTATTCAAAATTCAACCATTCAATTACTCCTGCCTCCAATGATTAAAAATCCATGCCCATTGAAAAGTATAAAATTGGATCTTGGACCACCTTCGTTTCAATTCCCCAAGCATAATCTAACTTAAGAAAATAGCCAAATAGTACACTTCGAATACCAAAACCATAGCCCGCCACAATTGGATCTCTAAAGTAAGTTACATCGACATTTATGACGTTGTTAGAAATCGTGGTAACATTAAGTGGATTGTCTTTACTATATGGAGAAATACCCTGCCAAGCGGTTCCAAAATCAAAGAATCCGACAACTTGGAAATTTCTAAAGAAAGAAGAACGAACCCTTCGGAAAATATATTTGAACACCGGAATTCTTAATTCAGTATTCATCAAAGCATAAGAAGTTCCGTTTCGGATATTGGTATTGAATCCTCGTAAATTATTTGCAAAAGTTTGATAAGCAAAACCATCATTGCTAGGTAGTGGAATTTCCTGATTGAAGTTGACGGGTAAAATTTTATTATCTACTGCACCAAGAATATAGAGTAATCGTTCTTTTCCAAAAGAAGTAGATGCAGCTAATCTGACCGCTAAAATAGAATGCTTATCCAATCGTTGGTAATGTCGAGCATCCAAACCAAGAACGGTCAAGAAACCTTCATTTAGATCAAAAGTAAAGCGATCAATAAAGTCAACTTCAAAACGCTTAACCAATTCTGCTGAAACTTTATAACGCGTTCCATGCTTGATATTGACATCGACATCTATCGTATTATCATAAACATATTCTAACTTGAAGCCAAGTCGTTGTTGTTTTGAAGTAGGAGTATTTAAGTTGACTCGATCTACGCCTAGTTGTGTTTGTTTGTCAAAACGTAGGGTTGTCGTTCCCCGAATACTTGTAAAAATATCCAGAGGATATCGAAGTCCCAGTTGCATTAAAAAAGTGGTTTGTCTATTCTGTGGTTGTACTAAATTAGTACTTGGAGGAAGACCAATGTTGAGACTGTTCTTTGTTGATTTTCGGTAAACGGCATAGCGCTTGTCCAATCGTTTTTTCTTATCATCCAGAAATAAGAAATATTCTGCCCCATTGAATGTAGTTGGAATTCGGATACCTCCTTCCAAAATATAGTCTTCAAATAAATCTTTAAAATTTGCTTTAAGCAAAATACCAGGAGGTGGAAAATTGTATTCTTGAACTTCTCCAGCATAATTATTTAGGCCCTCAAAAAGAACCCCATTATCTAATTGGGTAGTGACAAAGTCTGTTCTAAATTTTAATCGATAAGGGACGATCCTCGCTGGTCTGAATTTATGCGGAAGTTGACGATATCGGTCAGGCGGGATATTGACTACAGGCTCTTCAAAACTAATGGTACCTTCTTCCTCTTCGATCACAATCGTCGGAGGCATTTCTTCGTCATCAAATTCACTTTGAAAAAGATAATTATCAATGTCTATTTTTTCGTCGGGATCCTTCTCTTCTTTTTGGGTTTCGTCTTTTAGTTCGAGCTCTTCAGTAACTTCATTATTGGAAGAAGGAGTATCGATGTTGGCAATACTATTCATTTGTTCTCGGTATCGAGTCAATTTAGGAAACACTTGTAATGTTGTATCGATATCCTTGATGAAAATTTTCGATTGCCCTTTGACATTTATTAATTCTACGATCTTTTGAGATCGCGAAGTCGCATGTTGGCTTTCTATATTTTGAATATAGTTTGTGGTGTTTTGAGTGACGGATCGTTTTTTATAAACAGGCCGTAAAACAATACTTTCGATTAGCGTTGAATCCAACATAGTCAAAGACGAATCTTGATGAAGAATTACTTCAGATCCATCGGTCAGCGTAATGACTTGTTCTTTAAAAGCAAGATATTCTTCGAGGTATCCAATTTGTCGATTGTGTATCCCGCTTTGATCACTAGTATAAGCAAACCAAGTAGAATCGAGTCCCACTGGATTTCTTTCATTAGCATGATCAGTATGAGTGATTTGAATCAATTCAGCAGATCGATTTTCTAAGTCATAGTAATAAATATCAAAATTGGTAATAGGCAAAATAGAATCTAACTTGGCACGTACCAGCATAGAGTCTTGACGATTAGAGGCAAATAACAAACCTTTTTGTCCATCAATATTGACATAACTCACATCCAGGTCATCCCAAAAATCATTGGTTAATCTTTCGGATTGTCGATTGGCTGGGACATAAGTATAAATGTCTGCAACGCCTCTAACCGCAGCAGAAAAAACCAATTTAGCAGGGTTAATATAATCCATACTATAAACACGTTGAAATTGATTAGGTAGGATATCTAATTCTTTTTCCTCGGTGGTTAGGTTGTAAAAAAGGGATTTGATCACATCTCGTTTTTCGTAAATAATTCCCAATTCCATATTATTGGGATTCCAAGAAAAAAGAGGATAATTGTAATCTGTTTCCTGCAAAGCATTTCGTGAACCATATTTGAGAATTAGTTTTCGATCATTGGTTTGTAAATCTTGAATGTAGATCTTGACTTTCCCTATTTCATTTAAGACGTACACAATTTTTTTCCCATCAGGGCTAATCTTTACTTTTGAAATAGGTAGCTTTCGACGGTTTTTTATTTTTACAAACTCCTTGCCTGAGTCCTGCATGCCGACCGTTTCGACCTTATATCTTTGTGTAAAATATTGATTCCAATTGCTCAGTGTTTTGTCATAAGGAGTTCCCAACACATAAAGGAAACCACTTTCTATGCTACGATGAATTCGAGTGAGGTATAAGAGATTAGACACCGTAGATTTCCCATAATTTTGACTAATGAAATACCACATAGCATGTCCGGCCAATTTAGGATGCTTTTCTGAAAAGGCATCAAAGTTTTTGAATCTCTTGTTTAAAATGATGTCTCGTAGTTGGTTATCCATTTCTGTATTCCAATTATCTCCAACATAGGACACGAGTCCAATTTTAAACCAATCAGGTAAGTTCAACATGACGGCGTTTTGTACAATTTCCTGAAGGTTAGAACCAAACATCATCGCGTTCATATATACCGAAGCAATGCCTTCGCGGAGTGCTTGACGCAAATGGTTATGATCGCCATCGTAATAGACAAAAACTTTATTTCCTACAATTTTGGTTCGTCCACCCGTGTTGATAAAAGCTTCTTCACTACCAATATTACTTTGTTTGATATCCGTGATGTCTTTGTAGACAATAATTTCGATTTTATTATTCATCCGATGTTCAAGGATGTTTTGGATTTCATTAAAATCGAATTCAGCTATTTGTACAACCGATTGTCCAATATTTCTTCCTTCTCCATACCAGTAAGTAATAAAATTTTCGCTTTCATACATAGACCATTCTCCATAGTCCTGATGAAATTGAACTCGGTTTTTCCCAAATTCAACTTGAGTGCTTTGCCCATATAAGCTGAAACAAAAGAAAGAAAAGAATGAAAGGAAAGAGTAAGCAATGGATCGCATAGGCTATTTTTTTATAAACGGGCGACTGTGATTTGGAATGATATATAAATGTAACATTTCATATCTAAATAATGACTTAGTTTTTACAGAATAATGTTCACCTTAATCAATAGAAGTGTACTTTTGTCGAAATAAATTTTCAAACGACTCAGAAACTAAGTTTTTACTAATAATCTAACGGAAAAAACATGACTCTTGTTGCTAAATTTACCTTTAATCCTTTTCAGGAAAACACTTATGTTTTACACGATGAAACTAAGGAATGTATCATTATCGATCCAGGATGTTATACGCAAGCAGAACGAGATGAATTAAAGCGTTTTATCGATGATAATGAACTAAAACCGGTGCGATTGATCAATACTCATTGTCATTTGGATCATGTTTTTGGTAATAAATTTATTGCAGATACCTATCAATTACCCTTAGAAATACACAAAGGAGAACTACCTGTACTGGATAGCTTGCAAGAAGTGTGTATGAGATATGGTATTCCATTACCAGAACCTTCGCCTCCAGCTGGCGGATTTTTAAAAGAAGGGGAGGTCTTGGAATTTGGTAAAAGCAAGTTGGACATTTTGTTTACCCCTGGACATTCACCAGCGAGTATTTCTTTCTTTTGCAAGGAATCGAAGTTTGTGATTGGAGGCGATGTTTTGTTTTATGGAAGTATTGGTCGAACCGATTTACCAGGAGGAGATTTTGCGACTTTGATTGAAAGTATTAAGACGCAGCTTTTCCCATTAGGAGATGATATCAAAGTATATTCTGGTCATGGTCCAGAGACATCGATTGGTTTTGAAAAAGGGAATAATCCATTTTTGAAATAAGAAAATCTAGTTCATTTGATCAGAAGGGAACTTTATTAAGGGATTAGATTGTATAGTTGTAAGTAATCGCAAAGTAGGATATCTAAGTTTTGTTTCTGCTTTATTTTTTTTAAAAAATAGTAAAAGGCTATATTATCTATTGACTATGTCTGAATTATTAAGCGCTTTTGATTCTTATGGTGATTTTGATCGCCATTTATATTTTACCTCCACATTTGATACCTTAGCTTCTACGCTTTTTCTTGGAGTGCCATTAGAAGCTACTAAAGAAAATATGAATAAGGTTATAACCTTTTTGAATTTTCCTAAAAATGGATATGAATTAATTTTTAAAAACTGGAATACGGAAGATTCTAGTAATGCTGACTTTGATAAAGATTTTCCATATGAGTTGCTTTTAAAAAGTATTAATAAAAAAGGATTGATATGGATTTCGCTTGATAATGACACACTAGATATTGATTTTTTATATGAATGCAAAGATGTTGATTTAGAAAATTGGGTAATTGCTATGAATGATAAGTTGAGAAAAGAATTTGGCTTGTCAAGAACTCCAACGTTTAAAGTTCTAACAAAGTGTCATTCTAGTTTTGTTACTGAGAAAGTCAGGACCGATAAAATTGAAATCAATATAGATGAGAATTATAATGATGATTTTATTGATGTTTATAAGAAAATAGAAAGTTCTATTTCTACTCAAAATTCAGGTTTGATTTTACTGTATGGAGAACCAGGTACAGGGAAAACAACCTATATTAAAAGTTTAATATCAAATCATCAAGACTCTAATTTTATTTTTATTCAAAATGAGTTTGTAAGCAATTTGCTAGATCCTGATTTTATTTCATTTCTTTTAAAACAACGGAACTCAATTTTAGTGATTGAAGATGCTGAAAAAGTAATTACATCAAGAGAAAACTTGAAACAAGAATCTGTGGTATCAACAATACTGCAATTAACGGATGGACTATTTAGTGATTATTTGAATATTAAAGTAATTTGTACGTTTAATACTAATTTATCAAAAATAGATACCGCTCTTTTGAGAAAAGGAAGAATTATTGCGATGTATGAATTCAAACCACTAAGTATCCAAAAGACCAATAAATTATTAACGTCAGTCGGAGCTAAAGAATCTAATAAAACATTAACGGTGGCAGAAATTTTTAATGCTAGTGAGGAAGAATACACTAATGTAAATAAGAGTAGAATTGGTTTCTAAAAAAAGATGAGTCTTCCCTTAAAATATCTAGAGTTTGTTAAGATAGTAGAGTTATTGCTGGCATTTAAGTCTTAAGTCCCCTCAATTAACATATAATACGCATATCGAGGAAACTTAATACTTATTACTTATATTTTATCTCCCCATATGCACCAACAAAACAGAAATGTCAGAAGGGGACACACCACTAATTCGACTTGCTTGACCGATGGTCCGTGGTTTGATTTCCGTTAATTTTTCACGAGCTTCCGCTGAAAGAGAAACTAAATGATGATAATCGAAATTCTCTTTTAGAGTGACTTCCTCCAAGCGATTCATTTTTTCTACCATCTCTTGTTCCTTTTTAATGTAGCCAGCATATTTCATATTAATTTCGGCCATTTGGATAGATTCATTATCGAATTTTTGCAAAAAAGCATCCATCTCCGGAAGTATTTCACGCATGGTTTCAATCCCAATATTTGGTCGAAGGAGAATGCCATGTATCTTCATTTTTTGTTTGATCGGTGCAGATTTTTTCCGCTCTAAAAATGAATTCAATTGCCCTGGTTCTACACTCGTTTTGCGGAAGTATCTTTCAATCTCTTTGGTGGAATCTATTTTATGTTGAACGCGATCCATTCGATCTTTCATATTCATCATCCCCAATTTTTGAGCAATAGGCGACAAGCGCAAATCTGCATTATCTTGTCGCAATAAAATTCGATATTCCGCACGAGAAGTAAACATTCGGTAAGGTTCTTCCGTCCCCTTATTCACCAAATCATCAATCAATACACCGATGTAGGCTTCTGATCTTTTTAAAACTAAAGGATCTTCTTCGTTGATTTTTTGATGTGCATTGATACCGGCCATTAATCCTTGACAAGCAGCTTCTTCGTAACCAGTCGTTCCATTGATTTGACCAGCAAAGAAAAGGTTGTCTACCAACTTGGTTTCCAAACTAACCCGCAACTGTGTTGGTGGAAAATAATCATATTCAATCGCATAGCCTGGACGGAACATTTTGACATTTTCAAAACCAACTATTTTTTTCATGGCTTTGTATTGGACATCCTCCGGCAAGGAAGAAGAAAAACCATTCACATAAATTTCTACCGTATTCCAACCTTCGGGTTCCACAAATAATTGATGTCGATCTCGTTCTGCAAAACGATCAATTTTATCTTCAATAGATGGACAATATCGCGGACCAACACCTCGGATACGGCCATTGAACATAGGTGATCTATCAAAACCCGTTTTCAACAATTCATGGACTTCTTTATTGGTGTAAGTAATATGACAGGGTCTTTGTTTTTTTAGCGTAGGCGTATCGGTGTAAGAAAATTTACTTGCCGCTTCATCACCAGGTTGTTCCTCCATTTTGTCCCAATCCAAGGATCGACCATCTACACGAGGAGGCGTTCCCGTTTTCATTCGACCTGATTGAAAGCCCAAATTTACTAACTGTTCTGTGATGCCAGTTGCAGCACGTTCTCCAGCACGTCCTCCACCAAATTGTTTTTCACCAATGTGAATCAATCCATTCAAAAACGTACCGTTGGTCAACACGACAGAATTACTTTCGATTTCCAAACCGATACCTGTTCGTACACCAACCGCTCTACCGTCTTTTACAATAATTCCAGTAATCATTTCTTGCCAGAAATCAATATTAGGATGTGCTTCCAACATCATTCGCCATTTTTGTGCAAACAACATTCGATCACTTTGTGCTCGTGGGCTCCACATCGCAGGGCCTTTGGACATGTTCAACATCCTAAATTGAATCATGGTATGATCCGTTACAATTCCTGAATAACCACCTAGGGCATCGACTTCTCGAACGATTTGTCCTTTGGCCACACCACCCATCGCAGGATTACAAGACATTTGAGCAATGGTCTGCATATTCATGGTGGCTAGCATCACTTTTGAACCTAAATTTGCAGCCGCAACTGCCGCTTCACATCCCGCATGGCCGGCACCTACTACAATCACATCGTATTTCGGAAACATTTTCTATTTGCTTTAGTAAAAAATATAGTATTGCTTAAAAAATAGATTTTCGATAAAAAAAAATGATTCAAGGAATTCAAAGAGAATTTATTTTTTGAGCTTTATATATGTGACAAATTTACAAAATAATTAAAGGATCAAAGTTAAAATAGAGATCCTATAATAAAATCAAGAGGAATAAGCTCCATTTGAGTAACTTTGAATGAATTCATCGTCCAAATAAACAGAATAATTCATCCGTTAATTCCTTAAATAAGTGAAATAAATAAATTAATCATTCTTATTAAGTAGAGAATTCTTAGGTTAATTTAATTTAAGCGATTACTAATGTGTATGATTTTCTTTGCGTTATATTTTATGTAAATTTGCGATAAGCTCGGAATAAGATGAGTAATGAATAGTTGTTTTTTTTGAACCCAAAAAGTACAAAAGAAAAAACGCTAAAAAATCATTTTTAAAACTGATTTAAAATCATTTAAAATGGCAAGACAAGCATTAGAAACAGAGCAGAAAGCACTGGAAATAAATTTGGATGATCGAATTTATGGGACTTTTTCTGAAATAGGAGCAGGTCAAGAAGTTGCTCGATATTTTTTTCAGGTAGGAGCTGCTGCTGGTACTATAGCTAAATCGATGTCAGCTTATGACAAAGTGTATTCTGATAAGATTTATGGAGTAGAAGCTAGTGGGCGATATGTTTGTGAATCTCGTTTGTACAAAATGTTGGACCATGAATATAATTTGATGTGGGATCGTTTGGGGGACGAAAGACCAGATACTAATTTCTTTGTTTTTGCAGATACGATTGCTGCGATTAATTACACCAAGACGATAAAAGGAGATGGTTGGTTGGGGATTCGTTTTCAATTGACGCCGGATGGAGAGGCCAATGAAATTGTGTTGCATGTCAACATGTTGGATAATGACAATCAGCTACAACAACAAGCGATTGGCGTTTTAGGTGTGAATTTGATTTATGCTTGCTATCACTATCATGAGGACGCGGAGGTAATGATTCAATCCTTAATGGACAATTTGCATGGTCGGATTTCTATAGACATGTTGAGAATCCAAGGCCCTGATTTTTCAGAGTTGGATAATCGATGGTTATGTTTGATGTTGGTTAAGCATGGCTTGAGTGATGTCTCTATGTTTAATGCTGCTGGGCAACCGATTCATGCTTCGGAGTTTATGTATAAAAAATATGCTTTGGTGGTACGTGGAAGTTTTCGACCTGCGACTTTGGTCAATATGGATATGATCAAAGCGAGTTGGGAGCAATTTAGAAAAGAGGAAGAAGTAGAAGAAAGGAAGACGGTATTATTGACCGAAATTACTTTAGATAATTTGATGAGTGATGGTGAGTTAGATGAAAAAGATTTTTTGGATCGAGCAGATTTACTTTGTGCTTTGAATCAAACGGTGGTGGTTTCTAATTGTGAAAAACATCGGAAGTTGATTAAATATTTGAGTCGACATAAGGTGCAAAAACTAGGATTGGTAGTTGGAGTGCGACAGTTATTGGATGTCATTACTAACAAATATTATGATCACAAAGGAGGAAGTCTTTTAGCTTCTTTTGGTCAACTGTTTATGCGAAATGTAAAAATGTATGTGTATCCGATGATGCAAGAAGGAAGTGAGGATTTGATGACCACTGAAAATTTACCAGTGCCAGAAGGAATTAAATTTTTGTACAAACATTTATTAGATAGTGAACAAATCGTTGATATCAAAAATTATAATGAGGAGCATCTACACATTTTCTCTAAAGAGGTGTTGAAGATGTTGCAGACAGATGAAGAGGGTTGGGATAAATTGGTACCGCCTGAAGTGGTGTCTTTAATCAAAGAAAAATGTTTGTTTGGTTTTCCATATCAACAAATGGAATTTAAGTACGAATAAGGAGAGTGGAAAAAATAAATTAAACTAATCAGTTAAATTCACATGGATTATACCTCGGGGCGTTTTTCATTTTTTTCATTGATAAATAAACGAAAAAAAAATCTAGTCAAAAAAAATCTCCGTTTGTGAACGGGATCAAACAGTTTTTTGACCAGCCTCCCACAAATTACTCTTGGCAGCAGGGATTGACTTTTACTATAGATCGTAGGATTTGTATAAAATTTACTTTTATTTATCAGTGAATCGTTTAGCTTAATGGTTTTGTATCCTAACCCTTCAAAAAATAAGAAATGAGATTTGGTGTGTATATTATTTTGGTGTCGATATTTTTTTCAATGTTCGCCTGTGTTTCTTCTGGTGGACAAAATGAAAATGGGATGAATGCCAATGATTCTTTAGCTGCTAAATTACCGATGATGGAAAAGACCAGCTCTTTAGAAAATATGAAAGTAGAAAAAGTAGTGATAGATAGAGATAGTTCAATTACTACTGATTATTTGATGGGGAAATTTGTGCCGGAAAAACATCCTGACTTTAGGGTCATTGAAACGAAGTATGCAGATCGTGCAGGACGTACTTTACGAAAAGATACTTATGCTGCTTTTTTAAAAATGTATGAAGCGGCGAAAAAGGATGGAATCAATTTTAAAATTATTTCTGCCACTCGCCCCTTCAATGATCAAAAAAGAATTTGGGAAGGCAAATGGACCGGCAAACGACCAACCACCGGAGTGAAAAACATTACGAAAAGTATTCCCGATCCTAAAATGCGCGCTTTGAAAATTTTAGAATATAGCTCGATGCCAGGTTCTTCTCGCCATCATTGGGGAACGGATATTGATCTCAATGCCTTGACCAATGATTATTTTGAAAAAGGAAAAGGTTTAAAAGAATATGAATGGTTAAAAGCCAATGCTGCTCAGTTTGGTTTTTGTCAACCTTATACGCCAAAAGGCAAAGATCGCCCTCATGGATATAATGAAGAAAAATGGCATTGGTCTTATTTGCCAGTAGCGAAAAAATTGAGCGATCAATATCGGTTGCGATTAACAGATAAAGATATTAGTGGGTTTTTAGGATCTGAAGCAGCAGTAGAAATTGGAATTGTGGAGAAGTATGTTTTGGGGATTAGTGAGAGTTGCCTTTAGGATTAAGTTCTTTGAATATCGCTCCTTTAAGTAACCATGTCCGTTTTCTATTTAACATACGTGACTAAATTTATTTAAAGCTATTCCAATCTTCTACGCATTTTCCTACCTTTGTAAAAAAAATAAAAATGGCACTTACTCAATCAACGATGATGCCTTTGGGCACGATAGCTCCTAATTTCCATTTGATGGATACGGTTAGCGGAAATTACTATAGTTTGGATAATTTAAAATCTAGCCAAGCGACAGTCATTATGTTTATTTGTAATCACTGTCCTTATGTGATTCATTTGAATCCTGCGGTCGTTCAATTGGCCAATGAATATAGAAACAAGGGGGTTTCTTTTATCGCGATCAGTTCTAATGATGTAGAAAAGCATCCACAAGATAGTCCGGATAAAATGAGTATTGTCGCGAAAGTATTACGTTTTCCTTTTCCTTACTTATATGATAAACGGCAAGAAGTAGCTAAAGCTTATGATGCGGCTTGTACACCTGATTTTTATATTTTTGATGGAGAAATGAAATTAGCTTATCGAGGTCGATTTGATGATTCTCGTCCGGGAAATAATGTGGCGATTACAGGAGAAGATATGCGGAATGCCTTGGATCATATTTTGGAGGGGAAAGCTGTGGAAACGCAGTACCCAAGTATGGGTTGTAATATTAAATGGAAGTAGGTATTTGTTCTTAGTTGTTGATGACTGGTTTTGGGTTTATAGTTTCTTTGAATTCCAATTTTAAAAGAAAAATTCTTACAAAAAATAGAACACAGGTTTGACGGATTGCACTGGTTCTCGCAGATTTTCCCACGATCGAAGGGCGCATTTGCCGAGAAATCTGTGTTCATTTGTGTGATCTGCTAAATCAGCGTTCCATTGCGATATTTAACATAAATACCAGAAACTAATAAAAGCAAACCAAAGTCTAACAGCCACTATTTTATCGATATTCTAATTACTCCAATCATCAAAAAACGGATACTTGTCTATTCCTTTTTTCTTATGAAAACAAATGCGTAAATTTAATGGTTAAATAGGTAGGCCAAACAAAAGAATTTAACTTTTTGTGGGTTACACTTAAATAATTAAAAATGAGCAGACGAAAAATAGACGTTAATCCTTTCAATTCTATCAGTAGTATTCTGATTTTGGTATTGCTTTTTGTTGGACTTTTCTTTGTCGCAAAGAGTATTTTTACGATTCTTTCTTGGGTCGCTCCAGTATTATTGATCGCTGCATTGATTATTGATCATAAAGTGGTGTTAGGTTACGGTAAATGGATTTTCAATTTGTTGAAAGAGAATTTTTTGATGGGAGCGGGAGCTGTGCTGTTGACGATTTTTGGATTCCCAGTCATCTCTGGTTTTTTATTAGCAAAAGCTTTGTTGTATCGGAAGGTGAACAAAATGAAAGAAGCTTATGAAACAGAAAGCCAAGGAGAATATACGGAATATGAAGAAGTGCAAGAAGTAGAAGAGATCAAAGAAAAGCCTTTAGAATTGCCTCGCCTTGAAAAAGAAGAACAGCCTAGAGCCCAATCTAATAATGAGTATGAGCAATTGTTTGATGAAGACTAATCGATTCAATATGATTTGGCAATCCCAAATTTGCAATTATTAGAGTTTATGTATAGAGATTTTGCATGGAGCCTAAATGATCTTTTTAAACAATCCTTCTTCACGTCCTTATTCTGTCCGTACGGACAAATTTCGGGCGTTCATCGACTAGTTCAAAAATCTCTATTTATTTCCTGTGCAAAATCTCCAAACATAAACTCTATTGATTTTTAATATTTATTTGTTTGTTGCCGCTGTTTTGAGTCTTGCTTATGTATTGATCATGTGGAGGTACATCGAAGGTTGGCAAGCATTACCTACCTGGGAAATTCCTAAATCTTTTCAAGCGAGTACCAAAGTTAGTATTCTTATTCCTGCACGGAATGAAGAAGAAAGTATTGCCGCATGTGTCCAGTCTGCGATTGGACAAAACTATCCTACCCACTTATTTGAAGTCATCGTTATCAATGATCATTCTACCGATCGAACAGGAGAAATCCTTGCTACGATTCATGCCGAACAATTACGAGTATTAGAACTCCAAGACTATATTGATGATCGGAGTCAAATCAAATCTTTTAAGAAAAAAGCATTAGAAATTGCTATTGCTCAAACCACCGGAAATTTAATTGTTACCACTGATGCTGATTGTGAAATGGGACCGGATTGGTTGATGCATTTGGTGGCTTTTTATGAAATTGAAAAAGTCCGATTTATTGCAGCACCAGTAAATTTTCATAGGGAAAAAAGTTTGTTTGAAAAATTTCAATCGCTTGATTTTTTGGGAATGATAGGCGTGACAGGAGCCGGGATTCATCGACGATTTATGAACATGTGCAATGGAGCTAATTTGGCTTATGATAAAAAAACATTTTATAGTGTCAATGGATTTGAAGGAATTGACCAATTGGCCTCGGGCGATGACATGTTGCTGATGCAAAAAATAGCGAAACAATATCCTGAACAAATTGGATTTATAAAAAATAAAGCAGCAACCGTTTATACCCATTCGCAAGCGACCATTCATGATTTTTTGCAACAACGAATTCGGTGGGCAACGAAATCTTATTCTTATCCAGAATGGAAAGTTACCTTGATACTGGCTATGGTGTATTTGTTTTGTAATAGTATTGTTGTGAGTTTATTTTTGATTCCTGTTTTCGGATATACGATGTGTTGGGTTTTGGGAACACAATTGATTCTTAAAGCTTTGATGGATTTTGTTTTTTTAAAACGAATGAGTGCCTTTTTTGATCGTCAAGATTTAATGTCTACTTTTATTTCTTCCTTTTTCTATCATATTGTTTATATTGTTGTCGTTGGATTATTAGGAAATGTGGTGAAGGAGTATCGATGGAAGGGGAGGAAGGTGAAATAGTTGAATATTGAATTAGGATTTCTAACACGTATAAAATATCCAATAGTCAGTACTCAATAGCCAATTTTCAATAGAAAAATTCTTGCGAAAGTTAAACTAAGATTTTTTAGTTCGCTCAGGCTCATGAATCTTTTATTGCTAGTATTTGATGTGTTTTTTAATTGGTATTGAATATTGATTTAGTGGATATTGGATATTGGATATTGAATATTGAATGAGCCTTCTTGCGTGTTATTTCGTGTAAAAGGTTTTCTTATAAAAAGAATTTCAATCAAACAAGCTTTCTCTTTTTATCGCTTCTATGAACTTATATTTCTTCTATGGTTCAAAATACAAAAAGGGATCTATGAGATAGTCCTTTGTTCATGTATTACGTTTATTGCAAATTGCAGATTAAAATAAAATGGAGTTAAAGCTATTTCACATATTAGCACATTTGTTTATTTCCTTAATCGGAGCAGCTTTGCTCATGGCGATTTGGTACAATATCAACAAGACTTTTAAGAGGAGGTTAGAGGAGGATGCATCACAAAAGCGAATAGATAAAGGTTTGGTTTATTTGAGTTTATCTTTGTTTGTTTGGGTTGTAGCAGGAATATGGGCTTTATGTGGATTGCGCATGTCATTTACAGAACATTTGATTTTTCCAATAGGAATCAATTTGTTATCGACTCTAAATAATCTCTTCCTTTTATTAGCGCTTTTCTATTTTGATTTTGCACCAAAATTTATTTATCAAAATCCTAAAAACGTCAATAAAATAATTATTGCGATACTCATTCTAGCGATTGTATCCGTTTCCTTGACTGTTTTGTTTTATGATCCTAATGCATTGATAAAATGGGGGAATGTACCAGATCTATTTTTATCTGGATTTTTATCTTACCTCCTGCTTATTTCCTTATATCGAACTTTTACAAATCGAGGGCTAACATTGGTCGCCGTGATTTCAAGCGCCGCGATTGTATTGATGTTTGTTTCTCAACTATCGGAAGTGTTCACGATTTTGGATGATGAATTTACGGATAACTTGATTAAGATTACCGCTAAGACTTCTTTGATTTCCATCTTTTTAGTATTGGCTACTAGTTGGGTCATTCAACTGGCGAATACGCCTTCTCCTCAAGAAATGACGATTCGATTTTTAGATTGGTCTTTAGTGAAAATTTCCATTCCTACCAAAGGAATACATCAAGAAACAATTGACTTTGGATCGAAGATGACGCAGTATAAAAATTTATTGAAATTTGCCGTAAGGCGAAAATATGGAAAAGGCAATGATCAATGTATCAGCGTCAATGCTCGAGGCGAAATAAAAAATCAAACTTACCTTAGTCGAATCATCGACAACATCAATAATATTCACAACGGAGCCGAGGATCAAAAACTAGAGCGCAAAGATTTATTCACCTTCATAGGTCAAGGACAATATCGATTGCGACTGAATCCAGATAACATTTCGATGGATGAAGCGCTTCTATATGAATTTTGCAAAGATCCTGAAAATCAAGCCTATACCTCGCTTGTAACTAATTGTAACTCCACTATCAGTTAAGCACATTTTACAATTCTTTAAGATGTTTTATAACAAGTCTAGGATGCACTAAGTAGTCCTGATACATTGTATTAAAATTAAAACTAACCTTCTTCGACAAATGCTTTACGTACGCATGTATGGACATTCATAAAATGATATGAATAAGCGACCAAAGGAGTTCTCGAAGAACTAAATTGCATACAATGAAATCATCAGATTCTACCACACATCGGGGAACACTCCCGACTCGTTGGGGACACCCTCAAGGATTATTTTATCTTTTTTTTGCAGAACTTTGGGAACGCTTTTCATTCTATGGAATGCGGGCTTTGTTGACGCTTTACATGACCAAGCATTTGCTCTATTCCGATGAAATGTCGATAGGAATTTATGCGACCTACGGTTCCTTAGTTTATATGACTCCTTTGATTGGAGGAATTGTTGCAGAGAAACTGATCGGTTATCGAAAAGCGATTATTTTAGGAGGTGTCTTAATGGCTATTGGGCATTTTCTTTTAGCCATAGAACATCCTGTTTTTTTCTATGGAGCTTTAGCGATCATCATTGTTGGTAATGGATTTTTTAAGCCCAATATATCTTCTTTAGTCGGTGCTTTGTATGAAAAAGAAGACGTTCGACGAGATGCAGGTTTTACTATTTTTTATTTGGGGATTAATATTGGAGGAATGGTTGCGCCCTTATTATGTGCTTATTTAGCAGAGTTGTATGGATGGCATTATGGTTTTGCATTAGCTGGATTCGGAATGCTTTTAGGCTTAGTTTTCTTTTATAGAGGAATGTTTAAAAATGTATTTGGAGCGCATGGAAAAATTCCAAACCCAACTTTATATGCTCAAAAAACAATGGGAATAGATCGAGGAAAATTAGTCACTATATTGGCATTTGCATCTGTACCTTTTGTGGCTTTGCTTGTAAAGTTTCATGAGTATGAACATTATTTAGTTTGGGCAGTTTCGCTAGGAGTGTTTATCGTGTTGGGAAAGATTTATAGCTCTGTTTCTAAGGTCGAAAAAAGTCGATTACTCGTTGTTATTTACTTTACGGTTTTAGGGACTTTGTTTTGGGCTATTTTCGAACAGGTAGGTTCTTCTTTGACTTTATTTGCAGATCGTAATGTCAACTTAGTTGGTTTTAATGCTTCGCAAACCAATAGTTTTAATTCTGCTTTTATCATTTTAATGGCCATCCCATTCTCACTCTTGTGGCCTTTTTTGACGAAATTGAAATGTAATCCAAATTCAGCTGCGAAGTTTGGAATTGGGCTGATTTTATTAGGATTGGGGTATTTAATTTTTGGAGCTTCCGCAAATCAAGTGGACAGTTTAGGGAAGACACCTATGTTTTATTTGGTCTTAGGATATTTTGTGTTGACCATTGGAGAAATGTTTTTATCACCAATTGGATTGTCTAAAATGACTGAATTAGCACCTTCAAAATTTGTGGCTTTCATCATGGGCGTTTGGTTTTTGTCTAACTTTTATGGACATTTTTTTGCTGGGAAAATTGCGGTGTTGACTGCTTCGACAAACGGAGAACCTAATTTACTTTCTGGTGGGATTTTAGAAAAACTATCTAATCAAGTAACAGGAATGTCAGCTGGAACAACATCAATAATGGAGGAGGCATTCCAACAATTATACGCTTATGTTTCGGTCTATGCGACCTTCGGTATCATTGCCATTGGAGTAGGCGCATTAGCACTTTTGATTTCGCCGATTATTAAAAAAATGATGGCAGGAATTGAGTGATTCGATAATTGAATAATTGAATGCGAGAATTTTGAATGGCCTCTATCGTGGAGTTGTAAGAAAATTTAGTAAAATAAAAATCCCAAATTTTAGCATGAAGCAAAATCTGGGATTTTTAAAAATTTATGTTTTATGAATTAAACATCCACGTTGGCATATTTAGCGTTCGCTTCGATGAATGCACGTCTTGGTGGAACTTCATCTCCCATCAACATCGAGAAGACTCTATCAGCTTCCACTGCATCATCAATAGTTACTTGACGAAGAATACGAGTCGCAGGATCCATAGTTGTTTCCCAAAGTTGATCTGCATTCATCTCTCCAAGTCCTTTATAACGCTGTATTTTTACACCAGTATCATTTTCACTAGTAGAGTAAGCATCGATTGCTTCTTGTCGTTCATCATCATCCCAGCAGTATCGGAATTGTTTTCCTTTTTTGACTAAGTAAAGTGGTGGTGCTGCAATGTAGATATAGCCTTGTTCGATTAAAGGCTTCATATATCTGAAGAAGAAAGTTAGAATTAGAGTAACGATATGACTACCATCGACGTCGGCATCACACATGATGACTATCTTGTGATAACGTAATTTTTCGGTGTTCAAATGACGTTCACCTTCTCTATCTTCGATACTTACACCAAGAGCAGTAAACATGTTTTTGATCTCCTCATTTTCGTAAATCTTATGTTCCATCGCTTTTTCAACATTCAAGATTTTACCACGGAGCGGTAAGATTGCTTGGAACATTCGGTCTCTTCCTTGTTTGGCTGTTCCACCCGCCGAGTCTCCCTCAACTAGGAAGATTTCAGACTTTTCAGCATCTTTGGAACTACAATCAGATAGTTTTCCAGGAAGTCCACTTCCAGTTAAAACATTTTTTCGTTGGACCATCTCACGTGCCTTACGAGCAGCATGTCTAGCTGTAGCAGCAATGATCACTTTATCGATAATCCTTTTGGCTTGCTGTGGATTTTCTTCTAAATAATCACGAAGTACTTCCCCCAAACAACGAGAAACGATCCCCATTACTTCCGAGTTTCCTAATTCTCCTTTTGTTTGTCCTTTGAATTGAGGTTCTGGAACTTTAACAGAAACAACAGCCGTCAATCCTTCGCGGAAATCTTCACCAGAAATGGTGAACTTTAACTTCTTAAACATGCCGTTCTCCTCACCATATTGTTTGAACAAACGATTGATGGCTCGTCGGAATCCTGCAACGTGCGTACCTCCTTCACGAGTGTTGATATTGTTGACGTAAGAGTGGATGCTCTCTGAAAAGGAAGTATTGTAATTCATGGCTACTTCGACTTCTACATTGTCTTCTTTACCGGTAGCATGAATAGGTTTATTGATTAAGCTAGTTTTGGCTTCATCTAGATAAAGTACAAATTCGCTTAGACCACCTTCGGAGTAATATTTCTCTTCTTTGAAATTTCCATTTTCATCCTTTTCCCTTTCATCAACTAATGATAAATGTAAGCCGCTATTCAAATAAGATAGCTCTCGCATTCTCGAAGCCAATGTTTCGAATTTGTAGACAATACCTTCTTTAAATATTTCAGGATCTGGGCTAAAAGTAATCGTGGTACCATTCTCAGTTGAAGTTCCAAACTCTTTTACTTCTGTGGTTGGTTTTCCTTTAGAATATTCTTGCGTGAAAATTTTTCCTTCTCGATGTACTTCTGCTTTTAGATGATGAGATAAAGCATTCACACAAGAAACTCCCACACCGTGTAATCCACCGGATACTTTGTAGGTATCTTTATCGAATTTTCCACCTGCGTGAAGAACGGTCATAACGACTTCTAATGCAGACTTTTTCAACTTTTTGTGCATACCCGTAGGTATCCCTCTACCATTATCCTTTACAGAGATGGAATTGTCCGGATGAATGGTCGTATAAATGTGAGAAGCATGTCCAGCAAGATGCTCATCAATGGAGTTATCGACGACTTCCCAAACAAGGTGATGTAATCCTTTGGAATCAGTGGTTCCAATGTACATTCCGGGGCGTTTTCGTACCGCTTCGAGGCCTTCAAGTGCTTGAATATTATTCGCACCATAATCACCTCCCGTAGGTTCTAAACCTTCTTTTTTTTCGTTTTCTTCCATAGCTGCAAAAATACAAAAAATAACTGGTATTTAATAGCGTTTTAACATAATCATAAAATGAAATAATACGCAAAAAAGTGACGTTTTTTGTTTGCTAAAACTTCTATATTGGGGCTCTGAAAAAGTGATTTTCATCAAAAGATTTTTTCTTTTTTTAGACTTATTAGAAACTGCTTTATTTGAGGTGTTAAAATTGAGATAAAATGAGTATTTTTAAGCGGGAGTTTTAAATTTTTCAACCATAAATTTTATAATTGTCTATCCTTTTAGAAATTTCAAAATAATGCGAAAAGTTGTACTGATTGATAATAAATTATTGGATCGCCAAGCTTTGGAAAAATTGATCAATGATTATTGTCTTGATATGAAAGTGGTTGGTTTTGCTGCGGATATTTCTACGGCAATTAAAATAATAAAAGTACTAGAACCGAATCTTGTTTTTTTTGACTTGGATTTACCTCAAGGTTTAGGATTTGACTTTGCAGAACATTTTGATGCGGTCAATTTTGATATTGTTTGTACAAGTAATAATGAAAAGCATGCTGTAGCTGCTTTTAGGATGTCGGCAGTTGATTTTTTGCTAAAGCCAATACTCCCAATAGCTTTGAAAAAGGTAGATGCTAAAATTGAAAAACGAGAAAATAGATCTGAAGAGACGGTCCTTACAGAAAATGAATCTTTGAATCCAGTTAATACAAAACAAAGAATTGTGTTTCCATCTTCGGATGGTTTACTTTATTTTCATCCGGATGAAGTATTATATTTAAATTCAGAAGGTCGCCATACACGGATATTTTTAACGAATGGGAATTCCTCCATTTCGATTCGTAGTCTAAAAGATTGTTTAGCATCGATCAACTTGCCCACTTTTGTTCGGGTTCATCGGTCTTTTGCAATAAATTTATCTCACATTCGACATTACTCAAAAGGAAAAGATTCTTTTATCTTAATGGAAAAAGGAATTCGAATAGAAGTGGGTAAAAATTTTAAAGACGAATTATCAGAAATTGTATCTTTTTTTACGAAGTAATCGTTTCAGAAAATCCGTTATAACATCTATTTAACAAAAATAAAAAATCTAGATTACTAACAGGACATCGAATAATACTATGGAAATGATCATTGACAGCCCCTCAGAATTGGGCATTGTTGTTGAAAAAATGCTATCTTATGCAGCTGAACGAAAGAAAATACTTTTGATAGGTGAAATTGGTGCAGGAAAAACGACGTTTACACAAGCGTTTTGTAAACATTTTGAAGTAGAAGAAAAAGTAACCAGTCCTACATTTTCATTGATCAATGAGTATACTTATCAGGATGCGGAGAAGCAAAAAGAAGCTTTTATTTATCATTTGGACTTGTATAGATTGAATACGATAGAAGAGGCAATTGATATTGGAATTGAAGATATTTTGTACGGCCCTTCTTATTGTTTGATAGAATGGCCAGCATTGATTGAACCTATTTTACCTGAAGAGGTAGTTAAAATAAGTATTGAAATACTTGAAAATTCAAGGCGAAAAATTATATTTTTGTAGACCTAGTAACCATTAAAGTTCTCGATAAAGAGACGATATACTTTGTAAATGAATGATCAGATTTCTTATATAAACTACTTTTACGAAGTATTAAAAACGACCAGTTAATAAACCGAAATGCATGAGTGACAAGAAGAAGAGAATACCTATCCCAAAAATTTTTACGGAAGGTGGTTTTCAGACCCAAACTGAAATGCTACAAATTCAACGGAAAGCGAATACTTTATTTATAGGTATTCCTAAAGAGACGACCCTTCAAGAAAACCGGGTGGCCTTGGTTCCATCTGCTGTAGCAACGCTCATTCAACACGGTCATCGAGTTGTCGTTGAATCTGATGCTGGTAAAAAAGCTAATTATTCAGATCATGCCTATTCTGAAATAGGAGCGGATATAGCCTTTAGTCGAGAGCAAGTTTTTAAATCAGATATTCTGATTAAAGTTGCTCCGCCGACTCTAGATGAAATAGATTTATTACGTCCCAATCAAGTCCTTTTTTCTCCATTGCATTTACCGATTATTTCAGGTGAATTTATTAATCGCTTACGAATGAAAAGAGTGATTGCATTAGCGATGGAATACATCAAAGATGAAAATAATTCTTTCCCCGTAGTTCGGATCATGAGTGAATTAGCAGGCTTGTCTGCGATGCTTACCGCTGCAGAATTATTAACCAATACCTCCGGCGGAAAAGGAGTGTTATTAGGAGGGATTTCAGGAGTGCCTTCTGCTAAGGTGGTCATTCTTGGATCAGGCGTAGTTGCAGAATTTGCGACACGAGTGGCATTAGGTTTAGGCGCGGATGTTAGAATTTTTGATAATAATATTTATAAATTAATGCGCCTACAAAACCAAGTAGGTCGTCAACTCAATACCTCTTCTTTAAATCCTCTTCAATTAGAAAAAGAATTATTAACGGCGGATGTTGCAATAGGTGCGATTCATTCTCCTTCCGGAAGAACGCCGATCATCGTAAGCGAAGAGATTGTTTCTAAAATGAAACCAGGATCTGTTATCGTAGACGTGAGTATTGATCAAGGTGGATGCTTTGCGACCTCTGAAGTGACTTCTCATGATGATCCGACTTTCGTCAAATATGAAGTGATTCATTACTGTGTACCCAACATCGCTTCGCGAGTTGCTCGAACTGCTTCTATCGCTGTAAGTAATATTCTAACGCCTATTTTGCTGAGGGCAGGAGAGACCGGAAGCATTGAAAGATTAATTTCTGATGATTATGGTTTGCGTCATGGGATTTACTTATACAAAGGATGTCTGACAAATGAATACTTAGGCGAACGCTTTCAAATAAAATTTACTGACCTCGATTTATTACTCACCTCTAAAATGTAAAACCTAATTTCCATTAAGGACTTATAGGAAATATTAAGTTCAAGTGTTATATTAGGCCCTGAATAAGTTTATTAAAATTGAATTTCAATTGGATTAAGCTTATTTTGTATTTTCCAATTATTGAATTGGACTCACCTTAAATTAAGCAGTTTTAAAAACTGGAGTATCATCAAAGGCATTTGGTGAACCCTTACTTAATTCGTATTTCAATCAAAAACTATGTCATCTACCGAAAAGAACAAGAAAAAATTACTTCGTTATGATCAGGTAATTGCCAAAGAAGATGAGCATCTTAAAGAGCGTCGGAAGAAGTTGAGAGGTGAAAAAGAAATGAATGAACTAGAAGATACTCGCTTTGGTATTGCGATGTCTGGTGGAGGTATTCGATCGGCCACGATCAATTTGGGCTTGTTAAGAACGCTTAATAAATTTAATATTTTAGAAAAAGCGGATTACCTTTCTACTGTTTCTGGTGGAGGATATACGGGCTCCTATATCCAAGCGACCTTGAAAAATGAGCAAGCAAAAAATGAGGATAGCTCAGGATATGATAATCTTTTTCAGGACAAGCATATTGACTATATGCGATCGCGAGGTATGTATATGGTACCTGGTACTCGATTGGAAAAATTGGCGAATACTTTAGTTTTAATTGTTGGCTATGTGATGAGTACGGCAATGAGCTGGATGGGACCAGCTATCGTTATATTTTTGGGCGTTTCTGTTTTTGCTACTTTAGGAGAAATCACGGATACTGATTTGGTCACACCGATTCAAAATTTCTTAAAAGAAGAAATCGTCTGGGGTCTTGATTTAATGAAAATTGGTTTTGTCTTTTTTATTGGCGTATATGCGGTTCATTTTATTTTTAATTTGTATCATGAATTTGGCTTGGGGATCTCTCGTTTTTTCAATCGATTGGAATCGGGTTTAGCGATGCTAGGCATACTAGCCTTTTCATTTTTACTTATCTCGAAAATCATTTCTATTGATTTAGTTCTTTTCGAAAATTTAGATCCGATGTTTAAATTGATTTTATATCTGATCTTTGCCATCTTAATTATTACCCTAGGATTTTTCACCAATCCAAATTCAACAAGCTTTCATCGTTTTTATCGAAACCAACTGGCGGATGCTTATTTGAACTTTACAGGCGATTACAAAAATGTTCAAATGAGAAATTTGTTCAACGGATTGAGCGATAAAAAGAAAGATTATATTTCGCCTTACCCATTGATCAATACTTGTTTGAATCTACAAGCGATGGGTGGAGGAGATGCTAATTTTAAAGGAGCGAAAGCAAGTGATTATTTTTTATTGTCCCCATTATATTTTGGCTCAAAATTGACGAAATATATTTCAACCAATGACTTTTGGGATTATCGCCGAATGACTTTACCTGCGGCGACAACCATTTCTGCAGCAGCAGTCAACCCAGGAATGGGGATGTACTCTAATAAAATCCTGAGTGTATTAATGACCATTTTTAATGCTCGCCTTGGATTTTGGATTAGTAATCCTTTGCGAAGCAATGCAAGAGAATGGGTGTGGTGGCCGACTTATTTTTTTAGAGAATTGTTTAGTCAGATTGGAACAGCCAACAAAAAATTAAATATTTCTGACGGAGGTCATATTGAAAACCTCGCAGTGTATGAATTATTGCGACGTCGATGTCGACTCATTATTGCGGTCGATGCAGGTGCTGATGCTACTTATTCTTTTACCGATTTAGAAAATTTAACTGTTCGTGCACGTAATGAATTGGGATTGGAAATTGAATTTAGAGAAGGCCAAGTACCAGAAGATACGATTCGACCAAAGCCTTCACATGGATATTCTCGAAACAGATTCGCGGTGGCAGACATTTATCAAATTTGGGATGAAATTCCTTCCATTACAAAAGAAGGAAAAGTCATTAAGGATCAAAACAATAAGCTTTTTGAAGTCATTGTCAATTATTCTGATTTAAAGGAGTCGATTAAGTCTTTGGATTTTAATGGTCGCTTATTGGTCAGGATGATTTTTAGAGTGATCACTGAATTTAAAGCGAGTGATGAGTTGCAAACTCAATTGGGACATTTAAATATTGACAATGAAGTTAAAGTAAAAGCATTGTTGAACATGGAAATATTTAGCGGTGGAACGAATGCTCGAACAGAAAGTATTACCAAGGTGTTGAAGGAAGCTATTTATAAAGAACCAGATAATATGAAGCGACTTTTGAAAAAAGTAAAACTGCTCGATTATCGTTATGACAATGACATCAAATTGGATGAAGCATTAATTGAAGATATTGCTGAAAATAAATTACAAGGTAAAATTGGTGATATAGAACAAGCTATTGTTGATGAATTGAATTCGAAAGAAATTAAAAACGCTTATAGCGTAATGGTGACGTTTTTAGATCTTTTGGCTGGAATCAAAGTTGGGATTGAAAATAAACTAACACGCGAATTTATTCTCCGAAAGGTAGAAGATGAATTTTTGATAAAGGTATTGATAAAAAAAGGGTTTAGTGAAAAAGAAACCCGCGAGATGTTCAATGCTGAGTTAGATGATGATGAATTGACCGCATGGTTTGCAGAAGTTGGATTGAAGAAAGAGGTGTTGGCTGATTTGATCGATGAACGAAATAGGATTCGAAAATTTTTAAGCAAGCGACCAACGGAACAAGAATTGAAAGCAAAATTATTAGAATTGCGTTTGGACGAAATATCGGAAGAAAGCGTCTTGGTAATGAATGATGTAAGTAAGTTGTTGTATCAAAATTTGAGTGATCGCCAATTGGAAGATGAATTAGCAGAAATTTTTAGAGCAAGTGATTTAAATGTAGGTCTAGCAACAGATTTAGTCGCCCTCAGAAAAACACAAGGAGAGAAGGTAGATGCTTTGATGGAAATCGCTTCCGAAAAAATAGAAGAGCAAGTCAAACGGAATATAAAAATGGGGACGATGGTATATATTAAATCGTCTGTCAAAGCACCTTTAGGAAAAATAGTAACTGATGATTTCTTGAAATATGCGAGTTATAAGTACAAAATCTACCACCCTGATTTTCCTCATGAATCAACAGCGGATCAATTTTTTGACCCTGTTCAATGGGAGTCTTATTATCTCTTGGGACAATATTTAGGAGCAGAAGTTTTGGGGGTAAGTGGTTTAGATAACTATCTTGAAAACCGAATGCCAGCTCCTAATTTTGGCATCAAAGATTTGATCTATAGATTTGATAATGATGACATGAATGCTGACTTGTTCCGATATATTCAAGAACAACATTTAGCACCAAGAGTCGGAGCAGCGGAAGGACTTGTAGAACCATCGATAGAGCCATTATTGCAAAAAGCTGGACGTCCACCTATGGTTAGTGAAGAGATGAGTAACGAAGTTCCAAAAGGAGTGAAAGAAGAAGAGGTGGAAAATATGGAACAATCTGTTCAGCAAAAAGTAGTCGCTGGTAAGAAGATTGATTATACGATTTAAGGCGAACCACAAAGAGACATAGGAAACAAATATTTTCACTTGATGTGTATTTACTTGGTGTCCCTTTTGTTTCTTTGTGGTTTTATTTTTTAATAAAATTGCTTTACCTCAAGGCCAAAGGCTTATCCCGAGGGGACTTTTGAGTGTAGCCAAAAACTAAAGTTTTACTTTCCCGAGGAGACAATTCTAACTCCCATTTTAATCCTCCGATTGCTTCATTAAAAGTAGCTTTACTTGTTTCCTTCAATTCAATCTTGATATCTTCATGTTGAGCAATAGGAATTTGGTCTAGTATCTCAATATTTACTTTTTTGTTCTTGGTGTTTTTCACACTGATTGTATACTCAACATTTTGAATGAGGTTGTTTCCAAAAAACTTTTTCTTTCCAATATAATTAGTTCGTTCTCTTCTGACTTTGATCGATTCATCTCTTCCTAAGGATAATAACAAATGGTCTGAAGTGACATTACTATTGATTTGAGATTGACCGATATAGGTGTTTTGAAAAAAGATATTAGCCATTCCTGGCAACAGGTTATATTTCCCCCAATCGGAAACTTCTGCCAACAAAAAAGCACCAAGATCTAACTTCGGAACACAATGGTATTTGTATTTCGCATCGAGATCGTAATGTTGCAAATGAACTAACCGTTTCAAGCCGGAACTAGGCACCGTTTGTCGAGTATTGATATTGTATTCTCTAGTTATTTCGGTATCTACGATTAGATTTTCAGGAGCCATTTCATTTTTAGTATCCTTATTGGATAGGTCATTATCTTCTACCATTTCGAGGGCCATATTCATTGTAGATTGTCTAGTAATAGCCGCATAAACAGGAGCAAAAGTAATATAGTGAGGTCTCAAAATGGGACGATCATTTCCTAATAAGGGATTGCCAGTAGAGATGGACATTTTGACTTGTTTCCATTCAATTCCGGTGCTTTGATATACGTTGGCTTTTAAGTTTAGTGCCAAAGGAGATTGCGTATCTTTTGCTTTTAAGTCATAAATAGGCGACCATCCAGCTTGATTAGAAATGTAGGAAAATGAAATGTCGCATTCGCGTGCAATATTGGATTGAACCAAGAAAATGACTTCTCCAGTTTTTTGATTTTTCTTGGACTGCATGGCATTTAACTCTTGCTGTAAGGTGTTGATTTTAGTATTGAGTACACGAACTTCATTACTTAGATCAAATAATTTTTTCTTGATTTCAAGAGAGCGATCTCTAAAGTAAGCAGTGTAGTCTTTTAAATCTTGAACAGAGATTCCTTTGTCGTGAGAGTTCAATTCAATTTGCTTGGGCGTTAGTATTTTTTCTTCCTGGGTATAAACTGCATACTGTCTATTACTCCAATCTAAATCTAATTTTAAAGCAGCTATTTCCTCGTTTATTTTTTTTGCTTTTTCAGGAAGTTCGATGTTTTTTAAAAAATTGGTTCTATAATGTACCGTTACCAAATCAATTCCCTCAGGTACGTGTGCTTGAAGACTGTGTGTATTAATTTGAGTCGTTAAGTTAGAAAAAATGATCTCCGTTTGTCCAGCAGGAACTTTTATTTTAGCATCTCTGGTAATGCGTACTCCTGAACGATAAACAGTCACGTTAGAAATTTTAGACTTGAATTCTACCGGTTCTGCTTTTAGTAAAAAAGAACTAAAAAGAATAATTAGGATAAGGATGGAATCGAATCTCATTGGTATTTTATTTTTTGAATTTACAATACCATATTAGATGCAGGCTAAGATTATTTTGGTGTACGAATCGTAATAAAAGCATGTTATTAATTTTTTGAAAAGATGAGATTCTTCTCTTTTTTCCAAAAGAAAATATATCCCACTAAACCAATGACTAACATCAATATTATTTAGTTGAACATCTAGATGAGTGATCCAGTCTGCATTAGTATCAGTAAAGACAGCATGTCATCTAGACAAAAGAATTGGGGCGTTTCACTTCATAAAGAAGTTGGTTTCTGTTTCATTCTGATATCAGGAATCTATTGTCCTATTCGAATGCTAATGTTGAGTAAAATTAGTATTGATTTTGAAGGCTTATTTTACTTATGAATCCCTTGTGTTTTAAAATTTTAATTTTTTTTAAAATATTTTCACATCGTAATATTCTGATTATCAGTTGATTATATTTTTTGTCTCACCCAGAACTAGGTCTTGTAGGACTACTATGTGTTGCATAGTAGTGGGTAATGTACTATCTTTGTCATATGGAATTAAATAATGGACTAGAAAAATCGCTAATGAAAAAGACGACACAGATGCGCCGGGGAGTACTGGAGTTGTGCGTTCTTTCGATTATTGCGGAAGAAGAAGTCTACCCATCCGACATTATTTTAAAGTTGAAAGAATTTAAGTTGATCATAAAAGAAGGAACACTTTATCCTTTATTATCACGATTAAAAGAAGGAGGCTTACTTCATTATACCTGGAAAGAGTCCGTTCAAGGACCACCCCGAAAATATTTTCACATTACAAAAGAAGGCAGAGCATTCCTAAATGGATTGCTCGGTACTTGGAATGAATTGGTCCAGGCTGTTCAACAAACTACTAAAAACATCAACCAATAATGAATAAAATATTTAATATCAACCTGGGAGGCTACCCCTTTACCATCGACCAGGATGCGTATGAGTATCTTCAGAATTATCTGGAGAGAATCGATCAGCATTTTCGATCTTCTGAAGGCTACGAAGAAATTACCTCAGACATAGAAGCCAGAGTAGCCGAACTGTTTCAAGAAAAACTAAGTAGCCGAAAAATTGTCACCATGAAAGATGTGAAAGAGACCATCGTCGTGATGGGAACTCCTGAAGATTTTGGTGCAGAATCTCTTGATGAAGAAATGGATTTTAGCTACAATGCTGAATCATCCAAATCGTCTACTTCTAATTCAAAATACAGAACAGGGAAGCGATTGTTTCGAAATACAGAGGATGAAGTTGTGGCAGGTGTTTGTTCGGGAATCGCTGCTTATTTTGGAATAGGAGATCCGCTTTGGGTCCGTATTTTATTCGTATTAATTACGATCTCCGGTGGTTTTGGCATTCCAGCTTACTTTATCATGTGGGCTATTTTACCAAAAGCAGAAAGTGCAAGTGATCGTTTATCGATGAAAGGAGAACCAATTAATGTATCCAATATTGGAAAGATTATCGAAGATGAAATAGAGCATATTTCTGAAAAGGTGACTGATTTTGGAAATGAATTTGGATCAAAAAAAAAAGAACTGGTGGAAGAGGTAATGCAAGAGCTACCCTTAAGAAAGGGATCTCTTTTATAGGGAAAGCCGTTTCCACCGTTGTTTATACTATTTCCCGAATATGGAAACCAATTGTTTTTTTAGTTGGTTTTATCACAATCGTTGTCTTGTCCGTTATTTGGATTATGTCGATGATTGGTTTTTTCTACACTTTACCATTTGCTGATTTTTTCTTTCCAGAGTCTAAATTGATTTCATTTCTTGGAGTGAGTAATGCTTTTGTGATTGTTGGTGTGCCTTTATTGGCAGTTATTTTGTTCAGTGCACGTATTGCTTTTAAAACCCAAATCGCTCCTCAATATAAAGCAGGCATGTGGTCTTTTTGGTTGATCAATTTAGTGAGTATTATTTTAGTAGGGATTTTTGTGAGTCGAGAATTTAATCAAGGTGTTTCTCAAGACATAACCACCATTCCGATCATCACAAATGCAGATACACTTAAAGTTCAATTAGCGGAGACACCTTATGATGATGCCATGATGCAATTAGGATATTTACAACTGTCCGGCGATCAATTGATTAATGAGCATATAGATTTTATTGTTAGAAAAAGTGATACGGATCAATTTGAGTTATCTCAAAAAAATTATTCTAGAGGTAGAGATTGGAAAGAAGCGAATGCTTTAGCAGAAGAAATTGTTTATGAAATAAAGATGAAAGACGATCATACGCTGATCATACCACCAAACTTGATGATCAATCGGGGTAAAAAATGGAGAGGACAGAGGGTAGAGCTGACGCTAAAAGTACCTGCTGGGAAAATGATTTTGATGGAAGAGAATATGCATGGGGTGCACAATCGTTTTTCATTGGATGAGAAATACGATCACCCTTGGAATCGACATGGTTTGGTTTGGCAAATGGGAGAAAAAGGGCTGTATTGTCCATCTCATTTTGAGGAAACTCATTACAAAGAAGATTATGCATTTAAGAATTTTACAAAAGTACAAGTCGAAGGACATCTAAAAGTAAATATTACACAAGGCAATGAATTTAAGATTGATTTGAATGGAGATAAGAAGCGAGCAGATAAGGTGGAAATATTTATGTTTGGAAATACTTTAAATGTTACTGGTGGTCAAAATCGTCATCATCATCATCGTTCATTAGTCTTAAATATTACGATGCCTTCCATAGAATCCTTAGATGTGGAAGATACAGATTTAATCAATCTTAGAGGATTTAAAGAAAATAAATTGAGTATCCGACAAGATGGTGAGGAAGACATCAAAGCTTTTGTTGATGTAGATTCCTTGACGGTTAAATTGGCGGGACGAGGTGATTTAGACTTGAATGGAAGTGGTCAACATCTTAAAGTCGATATTAAAAACTATACCATGTTGGACGCCAAACGATTTCTAGTTCAAACAGCCGATGTGGCCACTGCAAATGGAAGTCATGCGAAAGTTAATGTATCTCAAACGATCCTTAAAAATACGAGACATGGTGGTCGGATTACAGTGGAAGGAGAAGCGATAGAAATTGAACCAGAAGAAGAGCGGCTTAGTCAGACCGATCATTAATCAAAGAAGAAATAATTTTTTGTTTTTAGTAATAAACGAGTGATTCCACATTGGAGTCGCTCGTTTTTTTGTGATCTACTTATATTTAAGTTGTTATATTTACATTTTCATTCAATCCATTTATTATCACAAATAATACCGACATACTCCTCCAAGGTTTTAACTGGGAATCACATCGTCATAAAATTGGCTGGTGGAAATATTTAACCCAAAAAATTCCCGAAATAGCTAAGATCAAAATTGATATGATTTGGCTACCTCCTGCTTCAGATGCTGCATCTCCAGAAGGTTATCTCCCTCGTGAACTCAACAAGTTAAATAGCCAATACGGAACTCGAGGAGCATTGACGAATTTGATCAAAAAATGTCATCAGCATGATTTAAAAGTGATCGCCGATATTGTGATCAACCATCGAGTAGGAACAAAAGGTTGGGCCGATTTTACCAACCCTAAATGGGATGACTGGACGATTACTGGAAATGATGAATGGAAAGATCAAGGCGGTACACCTCGTGGGAAAATGGACAGCGGAGATAATTATCATGCCGCTCGCGATTTGGATCATAGCAATCTTGAATTACAAAAAGGAATCATCACGTGGTTGAAGTTTTTACAAAAAGAAATTGGATTTGATGGCTGGCGTTATGATTATACGAAAGGTTATTCAGGCATTTATAATCGAATTTATAATGAAGCGACTCAACCTTATTTTTCTGTAGGAGAATTGTGGACGACCTTAGATTTGACTAATCCAGATCCACATCGTCAGCTATTAGCGGATTGGGTGGATGAAACAAAAGGTAACTCAACTACTTTTGATTTTACAACAAAGGGCATTTTACAACAGGCCGTTCATGGTGAATGGTGGCGATTGTCTAATCAAGGAAAAGCGCCTGGTTTGATTGGTTGGTGGCCTTCAAGATCTGTTACCTTTATTGATAATCATGACACTGGAAGTACGCAGGCTCATTGGTCATTTCCTGCAGATAAAGTACTAATGGGCTATGCTTATATTTTGACCCATCCAGGCATTCCGACGATTTTTTGGGATCATCTTTTTGATTGGAACCTTGGAGAAGAGATCAAAATGTTGATCGACATTCGAAAGCAAAATAATATTCATAGCGATAGCTCATTACAAATTTTAGAAGCGAATTCAAATGGGTATATTGCTCAAATTGATGATCGTATTATTTTGAAATTAGGAGAAAATACGTGGACGCCGAAAGATTCAAAATGGAATAAAAAAATGGAACGAAAAGGATTTCAAATTTGGAAACAGAGCTAATGTCATGGTGACGATTAAATTATTTTAAGAAAATTTTCAAAGCGAAATTGATGCAATGCTACAAGAGATCAACCTTGAATTCGATCAATCTATTTTTAGCGCAACTAGCTCAAATTCAAAGACTCAAATTGATAAATATTGGATTGCTTTTTATGAAAATGAAATGATTGGAACTTCTCGTTTGCTATTGCAAAAAGTCTTTGATTAGTGTAAAAGTGAAAAGATGAATACGGTTTATTTGGGAACGATGAGTCAATTTAAAGCAGCACATAAATTTTATGAAAAATACGGTTTTAATCAAATGCCAAAGATGAACTACCTGATGATTTTCCAACTAATCCTCTAGATGATGTTTTTTATAGGTTGAAATTCAATGGTTAACCAATTCTAAAAATATTAAGTGCTAGTATATTAAATTTACGTTAGAAGATCTATGTTTAAAGTGGCGGGAAGCTGGACAAATCACTGTTTGGAGGAGTTTGATTTGTCTAGGGTTTTGGTTACTTTTGCCAATTGTCATCGGGCATTTAGTTGTGTACAATAACGCGACAAAAGTTGTAACCTAT
>CAYTVR010000024.1:0-45006 GCA_964441245.1 uncultured Saprospiraceae bacterium
CATCCACATCCACACACACACACACATACACGATATTCCCGATCACGCGTCATTCAATTATTCAAAATTCAATCATTAAATCATTCCAAGCTCAATTATCTTTTACCAAATATAATTAAGTCCCAACACTTCCTTACATTTACGTTCTATGCAAATCAATCAAAAAATAGAAGCCTTACAAGCTTTATTAAAAATAGAAAAGCAAGCAGACTTTGAGCAATTTCGCCAACAAGTACAAGAACTTACCGTTGCCGAAAAAAGAGAAAAAGGGCTTTCCTGGTATCCACTAAATGTGAAGAAAGAAGGATATACCATAGGTGATCGAGCATTTATCATAGTAGAACGAACGTCTCACCTAAACGAGCCACATCGAATTCGATCAGGTTCTCCCGTAGATTTTTATTCCAATGCTTCCGACACGAATACTAAAGGAGGGCAATTTAGCGTAACAGGAGTGGTGAATTTTATCGAGCGAAATAAGATGAAAATCATTCTCAATAGCAAAGACCTTCCAGATTGGTTGCGAGATGGTTCATTAGGTGTCGATTTATCTTTTGATGAACGGACCTATTTAGAAATGGAAAAAGCCCTAAAGACTTTATTGGCGGCCAAGGATGGTCGAATCAGTGAGTTGAAAGCTATTTTCTATGGAAAAACAGAACCACAATTTAATGCGCTAACACCAATTCAACATCCTTATCTAAATGAAGCGCAAAAGCAAGCAGTACAAAGAATTTTAGCTGCCCGAGATGTCGCCATTGTTCATGGTCCTCCTGGAACTGGAAAAACAACCACATTGGTTCATGCCATTAAAATGCTATCAGAAAAAGAAAAACATATTTTGGTTACTGCCTCCAGTAATGCTGCTGTAGATTTACTAGCAGAACGATTAAATGAAAAGAATTTGACCGTAGTCAGAATTGGAAATATATCTAGAGTAGATGAACGATTGATTTCTCTCACGCTAGAAGGTCGTTTGGCTGAACACCCAGAAAGTAAAAACATTAAAAAGGTAAAAATAGAAGCAGCAAAAGCGCGCCGAGAAGCTAGAAAATTTAAACGAAAGTTTGGACACAAAGAAAGGATGCAACGTCGAGAAGCTTATCAAGAAGCCAGAGAATTGGAGGACTGGGCAAAGGCATTAGAAGATCGGATTTTGACAGAAATATTGAGTGGAGCGGACATCATCGCTTGTACATTGGTCAACTCCACTCATCGCACTTTGGAGAACATTAATACCCGAACCATCGTCATCGATGAAGCTGCTCAAGCCTTGGAACCTGCATCTTGGATTCCGATCTTACGTGCCCAAAAAGTGATTTTGGCAGGTGATCCATTTCAGTTACCCCCAACCGTTAAGTCAGAAGAAGCTCGTCGAGGAGGTTTTGGTAAAACTTTGCTAGAAAAATGGGTAGACCAATATCCTGAAGTGAGTTTCCTCAATGTTCAATATCGGATGAACGAAGCGATCATGGGATTTTCCAATCAACAATTTTATAATAACCAATTGATCGCAGCAGCGGAAGTAGCGGCTTGGCAATTAGGCATTGCAGAACATCAATCCGTTCGTTTTATCGATACCGCAGGAGCAGGATTTGAAGAAGAGTTGAATCCAGAAACCAAAAGTCGTTTCAACAAAGGAGAATATTTTATTTTACGAGAGTACTTTTTACAGTTTATAAAAACACTTGCGGAGCACAATCAAGACATACCATCGATGGCGATTATTTCTCCTTATCGCGAACAATGTCGATACATCACGGATGAATTTACGGAAGATGAAGATTTACAAAGTTATTTACCACATATAGATATCAATTCGATCGATGCTTTTCAAGGGCAAGAGCGAGATGTCATTTTTATTTCATTGGTTCGTTCCAACGAAAAAAGCGAAATAGGATTCCTGACAGATTATAGAAGGATGAACGTAGCCATGACCCGAGCTAAAAAACACCTCGTCATTATCGGTGATAGCGCTACGATTGGAAATGACTCCTTTTACAGCGCTTTTCTAGAATATGTAGAAAAAGAAGGAGCCTATGATTCAGCTTGGAGTTATATGAGTTAGAGGAGGGAATGTTGAATGCGAGAATGATTGAATAATTGAATGGCCTTTTTACGTCTAATGCGCGATAGAGGCTCATTCAATTATTCAAAATTCACATATTCAATCATTCACCCATTCAATCATTCACGTAAGAAGGCAACATTCAATTATTCAAAATTCATTCATTCATTCATTCATTCATTCAAAATTCAATCATTAACAAATGAAACCAACACTCATCTATATCGGCGATCCAATGTGTTCTTGGTGTTATGGCTTTGCTCCAGAAATCAGTCAACTTAAAAAATATGTAGGAGATCGATACGACTTTGAATTGATCATGGGAGGACTTCGTCCATACAATACGGAAACGATGACCGAGCTGGGCGATTTTCTAAAAGAACATTGGCAACATGTCGAAGAACGAAGTGGTCAAGCATTTGATTATTCTATTTTAAAGGACACTACTTTTGTCTATGATACGGAACCTCCTGCGCGAGCAGTCGTCGTCGTTCGTCATTTAAAACCTACGGCAGAATATGCTTTTTATAAAGCAGTACAATCCGCCTTTTATGCTCAAAATAAAAATACCCATGATGTACAAACTTATTTAGATATCATCGATGAATTGGGGATAGACAAAAAAGTATTTCAAAAGAGTTTTGAATCTGATGAAATGAAAGCCTTAGTTAGAAAAGATTATGAACGCGCAGCTGAAATGGGGGTGGCCGGATTTCCAACAGTTTTGATTCGAGATGGAGAAACCTTGTTTATAGTCGCCAAAGGATACGCTGATTTCGCACTATTAAAAAAACAAATAGAAATGATTGAGGGAAGATAAAGAAATGCTTAGTATTCACTAATCAAGGTCTGATCAGATAAGGTACTATTTTCCTGCTTCCTAAAATATTCTTGATTTTGTTCGCTCAGACTAATAGATCTTCAATTCCTAGGATTTGATGTTTTTAAATTTCCAATAAATCGGTATTGAATATTGATTTAATGGATATTGAATATTCTTCCGAACCAGCCTCAATAAAGATCCAAGCGTCAAAGGAATGGGCCACGAGCGTCATGATCATAAGACGCTTAAATTCTACCTATTGAATGCTCTTCAAAAAAAAACTTATCTTCAACAATCAATAAATATAAAATCCCTTATTCCTTTTGAATCAAACCAACAACTATGGTCACCAAGTACGTCATTCTAATTCTGTATTTTCTGGTTCTCTTTTTAATCGGATTGTACTCTTCCAAAAAAATTAAGGACATCAAAGATTACTATGTCGGTGGTAAAAAACTAGGCTTTTGGGTTGTTGCGATGTCCACTCGAGCAACAGGTGAATCCGCTTGGTTGCTTTTAGGCCTGACCGGATTAGGAGCGATGGTTGGTGTGAGTGGATTGTGGGTGATGGCTGGAGAAGTATTTGGTGTTTCGGTCGCATGGTTATTGATGGCCAAACCTTTCAAACGTTTAAGTGATCAATATGAATCGATTACGATTCCCGATTATTTGGTCAGTCATTTTAAAGCTCAATCCAATTTACTTCGCATCATTGCTTCGACCGCTTTGTCGGTATTTATTGTCATTTATGTAAGTGCACAAATAGATGCGACAGGATCTGCTTTTGAAGCTTTTTTAAATTGGAATTATTATACGGGTGCCTTAGTTGGCTTTGCGATAGTGGTCCTGTATATCTTTTTTGGTGGCTTTGTCGCTGTGGCGTGGTCAGATTTATTTCAAGGGATGTTGATGTTTTTTGGTTTGGTAGCTTTACCCATCGTAGCTTATTTCTTTTTAGAAAAAGGAAGTTCTTTAACACAAGGGTTGACAGAGATCGATCCTTCCTTGTTAAGTGTCTGGGGAGAAGGTGGATTTACGATGATGAATTTGGCAACTATTTTAGGATACTTTTTTATTGGCTTAGGTTTCTTGGGATCGCCACAAATTTTTGTTCGCTTTATGTCTATCAAAGATGAAGCAGAAATTAATAAAGGTCGTTGGGTAGCGATTCTTTTTACCTTATTAGCAGATACAGCAGCGATTCTTATCGGAATGATGGGCCGCTATATTTTTACAGATGCAGGAGTCGACCCTGAAGCAGTTTTAGGGAATAGCGCACAAAACGTCTTGATCACTTTAGTAGAACATACCATGCCGCTAGTCATCATCGGCTTATATGTTGCGATTGTTTTATCAGCGATCATGTCAACGGTAGACTCTCTTTTAGTGGTTGCATCAAGTGCAGTAATCCGCGATTTTTATCAACAGATATATAATCCTAATTTGAAAGTTGAATCCTTGACAAAAATATCTAGAATCGTCACTGTAGTAATGGCACTTTTGGCTTTAGCCTTGGCAATGACCGTAGCCATTACAACGCCAGATCGAACTATTTTCTGGTTTGTCATTTTCGGTTGGTCTGGTATTGCGGCGACCTTTTGCCCTGTTATGATTTTATCTTTGACTTGGTCTGGTTGTACCGAAAAAGGAGCGATCGCGAGTATGATTGTAGGTTTTCTAGGTGTACCATTTTTTAAATTTATGCCTCCTTATTTAGGAGAGATAGGTCCGTTTTTGACCCAGATAGCAGAATTAGGCCCTGCCTTTTTAGTAGCTTTGTTAGCTGGTTTTGTAGTGAGTAAGATTTGGCCGGACAAAGAAAAAATGGGATTGGAACAAGTTTTATAGCATTACACGAATACTTTGTGTCAAGTGTTTATGATAGTTTTGAAAAGAAATTTTGAATGCCTAAATGATTGAATTTTGAATGGTACTAAATCGCGATATTTCCCTTTAGAGTGCTATTAAAAATTCTAATCTATCTGGTGGTTTTCTTTAAAAAAAGTTTAGCATCAGTATGAACTACTTATTTTGGTATTTAGACGAAACCAACTTATCCGTATGGATGTGGAAAAATTTTTAAGCATTTTTCTTTTGACATCTTTACGAATTAAAATCTTCGACTAGCGTATTGAAAATCAATCATTCTCAGATTCTATTCAGTGAAAATCAGAAAAGTAGTAAGCATTTGGATATAGAAAATAAAAAATTGATAAATGATGAATAAAATTATTTTTGCCTCCTTCTTTTTGTTCTTCAATTTTTCCTGCCAACAAAAAATAGTGGAAAAAGAAAAACGTCCAAATATTGTTATTGTTTTTACAGATGATCAGGGATATCAAGATGTTGGTTGTTTTGGATCTCCAGATATTGAAACTCCTCACTTGGATCGAATGGCTCAAGAGGGCATAAGACTTACCGACTTTTATGCAGCTCAAGCCGTTTGTTCTGCTTCTCGAGCGGCGCTCTTGACAGGCTGTTATCCCAATCGACTTGGTGTTCATGGGGCTTTTATGCCGAACAGCAAAAAGGGCTTGAATTTATCAGAGACCACCTTGGCGGAAATGTTGAAAGCCAAAGGTTATTATAACGGGATTTTTGGAAAATGGCATTTAGGAGATCATCCTTCTTTTTTACCAACACAACAAGGGTTTGATGAATATTTTGGGATTCCTTATTCCAATGACATGTGGCCTTTTCATCCACAACAAGGTCCTATTTTTAATTTTGGACCATTGCCACTAATCGCTAATTCAACCATCATAGATACCTTAGAAGATCAGTCCATGTTGACGACTCAAATTACTGAGAAGAGTGTTGATTTTATCAAAAAGAATAAAGACCAACCTTTCTTTTTATATGTAGCGCATCCGCAACCACACGTTCCACTTTTTGTGTCCAACAAATTTAAAGGAAAATCAAAAAGAGGTTTGTATGGCGATGTAATCATGGAAATAGATTGGTCGGTTGGAGAAATTTTAAAAACCTTAAAAGAAGAAAAATTGGATCGAAAGACCTTAGTCATTTTTACTTCTGATAATGGTCCTTGGTTAAATTATGGAGAACACGCTGGTAGTGCATTACCGCTCAGAGAAGGAAAAGGCACCGCATTGGAAGGTGGACAAAGAGAACCCTGTATTATTTCATTTCCCGGAAGGATAAAACCCGGAAGAACCATCAATATACCTATGATGAATATTGATGTTTTGCCTACGATTGCTGAATTGACTGGTGCTCCACTTCCTGACCAAAAAATAGATGGAAAAAGTGTTTGGAAAATTTGGACGGGGGAGTCTGATGAAAGCCCGCAAGAAGCTTATTTCTTTTACTATAAAGTAAATGAATTACATGGTCTTCGATATCAAAATTGGAAGATGTATTTTCCGCATGAGTATAGAAGTTTGAATGGTCGAGCAGGAGGTAATAATGGCTTGCCGGTAAAATATGATAGCAACTCTTTTGAGGAAATTGCTTTATACGATTTGTCGAAAGACATCAGTGAAAAAAATGATGTAGCTGGCCAATATCCGTCTGTGGTAGAAAAGATGAAGAGCTTGGCTGATGAGATGAGAAAAGAGTTAGGAGATGAATTGTATGAAATGAAAGGAGAACAAAATAGAGCCATTGGTGTTATACCCAAAACAACGCAATAAATATGATAATAAAAGGACTTTTTGAAACGCATTTCTATGTTGAGGATCTAGAAAGATCTATTGATTTTTATGGAAATACTTTGGAATTGGAGCAATGCTATTTTGAAGAGGAAAGGCGAGCTGCCTTTTTTTGGATTGGTGAACCTAAACAATTTATGCTCGGATTATGGGAAAAACCAAAGGAGCAAATTGATATCAGACATTTTGCATTCAGCTGTGATCCAGATTGGGTTTTAAATGAGTCAATTGATTACTTGAAAAGTAGAAATTTGAGTTTTAGAAATTTTTTAAAAGATGGTACAGAGCGACCGATGGTCTTCGCTTGGATGCCTGCTATTTCGATTTATTTTGATGACCCCGATGGACACTCTTTAGAATTTATCGGAATACTTGAAGGCAAAGGAAAGCGAGCAGCTGGCATCATTTCTTACGAAGAATGGATGAAGATCGAAAAGTAAAAGAAGATTGATATTTTGAAGTCTATTGTACTAATCGCATTTCCATGAAATGCCCAGCCTTCTCTTCGGATGCTTTTCAACTTGAGTAAAGATCTAAATACCGAATTGACTAAAGTGATGCTCTAAATGTTTTTGAAATAAAACACTCCATTCTTTGGCAGACAGGTCGCCAAAGGCATCGTGAGCATATCCTTCAAAGTAGGCTTTGCCATTTTTCTCTGTTTCTCCAATATATTGAATCAACTTTTTTTTCTCTTTATCAAAATCTCTTTGATCAGCAATGACAAAAGCAGGAGCAGTTTGACTATTTTTAGGATAAGGAGGATTTTCTTGAACAACCGATTTTTTTACAAACATCTTGAGCATCATCTTCATAAAAAAATTGTAATTGACGGGTGTTTTTTTATAAGTAATATCATAAGCTACATTGAGATGAGCGAGCATTTGAGCGGCGTTCATTTTACCCCAAAGTGGCTGTGTTTCTGGGTTTAGTTTTTCTAATCTGCTTAAAGTGTCTTTAGTGGTAGCTGAATCGAAAGTGTTGGGTAATGCCATTTTTTGTTGATTGATGAAAATTGAAATATTGTAATGGAAAATGATTTTATCTGGTGCACAAAATAATAATTTTTATGGTAATTCGATTTCATTTTTTCGATCTAATTTCCATCGATTGACTTCTTGTTCAAAATTAAGAGATCCAGGAATCGTTACATGTTTTTTGATGAACTGAAAACCTAATTTGGCTAAGGTTTTATTAGGCGCAGGATTCAAGGCATAAGGTTCGCAAAAGAGTTCTTTGAGTTCGAGATATTTGAAAAAATAAGGAATACTGAGTTGAACCAATTGGCTACCCATTCCCTTTTTTCGATTAGGGGCACTCCAAAGATGTAAATGCATAAAAGCAGATTGACCAAAAATAATTTGATTGACATTACAATGCCCTATTGCTTGTCCATCGAGCAACCAAATCATGCACAAAGATTTTTTTTCAGAATAGGGTAGAGCGACTTGTTGACTCAACATTTTTCTTAGCTTATTTTCCTCTGGTAGCTTGTTGAGATCGACGCCCATTTTTACCAGATGTTCTTCTTCATTGTATAACCAATATTGGACAATACCATCAATGTATTTTTCTTCTAACTCGGTGATAGATAACATTTGATTTGGTTTTTATTAATTATTTATCTTGACTTTAATTATTTGTTATCCCGACTTTCAGGTCCTTCGGCGGGATCTTCACTTCGTTTCGATTAGCGATTGATTTTTGGTGCTCTTTATAGGACAGTAATTAATTTGACAAATTCTTAGATAGAATAGAAAACCAAAACCAATGACTACACCAATAACCGGTAAAATAGACAATCTAACTTTCATTATTATTCTCCAGCAAAATAACTGGTTGATGCTGGATAGGAAAATTGCAAGAGTTAGCGATGAAACAATATTGATTTGCTTTGTGATGTAAATCGGAAGCGAGTTTCACTTTGTCAGGATCAGTAATCGTAACGACGGGATTGAGTTGGACTTCTGTGAATTGACCACTACCATTTTCGTTTTCTACCATACTGCCTTTGGCTTGATCTTGATAATCGGTGACGACAATTTTGGCCTCCGCACAAAAGTGTAAATACCATAACATATGACAAGAAGAGATAGAGGATAGAAATAATTCTTCGGGATTGTGTTTGGTAGGATCTCCTCGAAAGGCAGGATCAGAAGATCCTTGAATGTCTACTTTTTCAGGAATATGAATGGAATGACTTCTTTCGTAACTGCGATAGTTTTTGGTACCTTTTCCGGTATTACCGGTCCAATTGAGCTTCAGCTCATAGTGATGTGTTTTCATTAATTAGAATTTAAGAATGTTTTAATTTTGGGTTTAAACATACTGATTTTTTTTAATACCCAACCTTTTTTTCGGATAGACCGTCTATATAGTAAAGAACAAAATATTGAATTAGAAAATTCTATTTTCTAGAAATCTAAAATATTAGGATATGAAAAAAAATATTTACACCCTTTTACTTTGTTTGTTGACCCCTTTTGTTTCTTTAGCTTGCTCTTGCATTGATTACATTTTTTTCTGCGAATACGTTACCGAAAATACTCATGTAGTGCGAGGAGAAATTGTAAAGAAATATGAAGTAGAGGGGGTGGATGAATTTAATTCAAAAGCTTACATGGATGTATTGGTTGTCGAAAATATCTTGGGAAATTTGATCGTAGACACCATTAGTATAGTTAATACTTTTACAAGTTGCGATCTCTTTCATGATGGCTTTGAGATTGGAGATGAAGTGATCCTCAACAGGATTGATGAAAGTATTATAGATGATTTTTCTGGACATCCTTATATTTCACCTGGTAGTTGTAGTAGTATTTTGTTAACCTTAAAAGATGGAATTGTAAATGGTAATATCCGAGAAGAATTGAATACTCAATCTTTTGACGAATTCAAATCGAGTATTGGAGCTTGCAGTGATTTGACGGCTTTGGATCGATGGATCACTCAAATAGATGAAAGGTTATTCATTTTCCCCAACCCATGTACGGATTATTTTTTTGTAAATACTTCGATTATAGTGAATGAAAAAGGGACGTATGCATTATATGATGCTTTGGGGCAATTGATTCAAAAAGGAGAACAATATTTAAATAATCAATCTTTTAGAATTGAAGTCAAAAACTATCCAAGAGGGGTATATTTTTTGAAAATACAAGTAAGAGATCAAATGGTCACCAAGAAAATTTTAAAAGAATGAATTGGAAGAATGATGATCTCCATACATTCCTGTTTTTTTTAATGTAAATTTAAAAAGCGCTTTTCCGAATTAATAGTATACGGGAAAGACGTATAAAACCCTCGTTTTTGAAGAAAAGTCGTATATAAGTTAGTTTTTTTCTTGTGGGAGTCGTAACTTCATAGTATTGATGATTTATGCTATTATAAATAAATTGCATATCCAACATTGTATTAAATAGTTGAATAATATTATGAGAAACCTCCTGCTTTTACTAACCTTTGTAATCATTTCTATGGGGCATTTATCTGCCCAAGAATCCTATTCCCTCAATTTGCGTTCCATCGTATCCGTATATGATAATGTACTCGGCGAAGCCGTTGAAGCAGACGTGGATTATCAACTCAGAGGATGGGTCAAAACTTCTGATATCGGTGATTATCTGATCCAGATAAAATTTCTAGATGATCTAGATCCTCAACAACATACCCGCAAAAGAGGAAAACGAAGTCGTTATCATTATGAAGTCCAATATTTAACGCCACAATATGCTGCAAAAATTACAGATCGCAATGGGCATATTTTGCTCAATAAAACTTACGGCGCAGAGACAATGATTACCCCTTTTGGTAAAGAAGCTGATATCAGTAGCATTTATCGATTGCAAGATGAATGGACAAAAGAAAGAGAAAACTTCTATCAAACTCAAGAAGCTAAATACAATAACGTCAATGATTTTTTAACGGATCTTGCTGCCTTGTTGGATCAAGGCTTATTGCCTCCGGTAATCGTAGAAGAAGCATTGACCAGTACTGAAACGCCATCAAACGCAAGTCCTCGTAATGAAAAAGTCATTGAATCGACAATTCAAAATAATAGAGAGCCAATGAATGATCGAGTTGAAAATTCAGTCAAAAATGATGAGCTAAATGAAGCATCTGATAGCGGGTCTTCAAGGGAAGAGATCGTGAATGCTCCTCAATATAAATTAGAAGCCATCCGAAGAGATGGAAATCAATCGTCTACGACTTCGACTCCGGCAGAATCGGATAGCGAAGCAGCCATTACTGAAATAGAAGAACAAAACAATATAGACGCGATCATCGAATCTGCCGAAAGTGAATCTTTTGATGATAATGTAAAAGTGGAAGATAAAGCAACTTTAACAGAATCAGAATCATCAGATATCGAAACGGAAATGGAAAGACCTGAATTGGATGATGAAAAAGTGTTGGCACCGATTGTAGTAGAAGAAACCAAACCCGAAACAGCCTTAGAGAAACGGCGACGTTTACAAAAAGAAAAAAGAGCTAGAGAAGAGTGGGAAAGAATAGAAGAAGAAGATGTTGAAAATGCTGCTTCAAAATCAATTCGTCCTCGCCATGTGAGACTTGGATTGCGTTTTGGTGCACCCATCTTAGTTGGTCTTCATGCTGAAGGCGTATTACCTATTTTGAATAATCGAGTGAGTATAGTAGGTGATTTTACGACCTTATCCTTAGTACCTATTTTTGAACAATTTTTGGATGAAGGAGAAGACTTAGAGGATATTGATGCCAAGTATCAACATTACAGTATCGGTGCGAATTATTACTTTGGAAAAAGATTAGCACGAGGTTGGTACGTAGGAGCCAGTTACCTAAAAAGTTCTTTTAAAACAGATGCTTCATTTTCTGGTGAGACCGTAAAAGGAGAAATTGCTTTCGATGCTGCTGCAGGTCGATTTGGCATCAACATGGGACGAAAATTAATTATGTTTGGAATAGAAGTAGGTGTAGCTGTCCCATTCAATGATATAAAAGGAACTGTTTTCTACAAAGAAGATGGCCAGATTCAAGCAGAACAATTTAGCGAAAGTATCCCCGTAATTCCCATGCTCAATTTTACCTTGGGTGTAGCCTTATAGATATTGGTATTAAAGTGTATTTTTGTGTGTTAGGGAGTTGAAGTACCTTAACACTAAAACACTTGTAGGATGATTTAAAGTGCTAACCAACACCCCAGCACCAAGAACTAAGAACCAAAATACCAACAACGAAAAGCATGAATTCACACATTCGGGTAACATTACTAATGGGCATTTTTATACTACTTCAATCCTGTGCCAATCATCGGTTGAATTATAGTAAAAGCGCTCAAGATTGGAAAAAGCAAATTCCTACTAAGGAGATCACAAGTCCGGTAGAACACAGCATTTATCTGATCGGAGATGCTGGAGATGCTGGAGAGGAACAGAATGAGAAATCTATTACAGCACTAAAATTATTAAAACGAAAGCTATCAAAAGCACCAGAAAATACATCAGTCATATTTTTGGGAAATAATATTTATCCAGCTGGGATGCCTCCAAAAAGTAAGAAAGTGGATCGCAAAAAAGCAGAGGAAAGATTGAATGTACAGTTAGATGCTTTGGAAAATTTTAAAGGCCAACCCTTGTTTATTCCCGGTAATCATGATTGGCAGACCTATGGTGTAAAAGGAATTAGAAGACAAGAAAAATATGTAGAAAAATATCTAAACCAAGCGATAGAAGATAAAGAGAAATGGGGGAATTATTTTTTGCCAGATAAAGGTTGTGCTGGTCCGCAAGTTGTTGAAATAAATAAAAAATTAGTCGTCGTCGTTGTGGATACACAATGGTGGTTGTTAGATTGGGCAAAAGAGCCTCAAATCAATGAAGATTGTGAGGCTAAAAATAGATATGTTTTTACTTTTCAGTTTGAAGAGATTATGCGAAAGCATCGAAACAAAAATATTGTTGTAGCCCTTCATCATCCATTTTACTCTGGAGGAACGCATGGAGGATATTTCACCGCTAAACAACACATTTTTCCACTAACGGATATCAATAAGGATTTGTTTATTCCATTACCGATTTTAGGATCAGCGGTAGCCTATTTGCGATCAGCCGTTGGTTCTAAACAAGATCTAGCGCATGCAGATTATAAAGAAATGAAAAAAGCTATTTTGGCTGGAGTTAAAAAAAATGGCCGCTTTATTTTTGTATCTGGTCATGAACACAATTTGCAATATATTCAAGAACAGCAACAACACTTTATTGTCAGTGGTGCTGGATCAAGAAAGACACCCGCCAAGATTATTAAAGGATCAGAATTTGCTTACGGCGAAAGAGGTTTTTCAAAAATAGATTTCCATGAAGATGGCACTAGTTGGGTAGAGTTTTGGGTAGTAGATGAAACGAACCTAGATGGGAAAATGGTTTTTCGTAAGAAAATGACGGATAAATTAGCGATGGCTGCAGATAACATGCCAACCAAATTTCCAGAATATGAAGCACAGAAAGATTCTATTGAAAGCAAAGTCTTAACGTATAAAGTAGAGAAAAAAGGATTCATTCAAGATGCCCTTTTGGGCAAACATTACCGAGATGCTTATCTGGCAAAGTATAAATTTCCTGTGCTTGATTTATCGACTTTTAAGGGAGGTCTGACAACGATTAAAAGAGGAGGAGGTAATCAAACTAATTCTCTTCGCATGCAAGATCCCAATGGTCAACAATATGTGATGAGATCAATGACCAAAGATGCGTCTAGATTTATTCCTTATCCTTTTAATGAAATTGGCGGAGCACAAGCTTTTGTGGAAGATAATTTTTTATCTACTCATCCTTTTGCAGCTACTGTTATTCCATCAATAGCGAATGCTGCTAACATTTATCACACGAATCCAAATTTATATTACATTCCAAAGCAACCTGTGCTGGGACAAAACAATGATTTGTTCGGAGGTGAAATTTATTTGGTTGAAGAACGAGCGGCTAAAAATTGGAGCAATCAGTCAAGTTTTGGTCATTCGAAAAAAATTATCAGTACGCCTGATGTTGTTGGAAAAGTAACTAAAAACGGCAAACATTTGGTGGACCAAAATTGGACAATTCGAACCCGTTTGTTTGATCATTTAATTGGAGATTGGGATCGACATGATGATCAGTGGCGATGGGCGTCTTTTAAAGATATAGAAAAAGGAAAAACGATTTATCGACCAGTGCCTAGAGATCGAGATCAAGCTTTTAGTAAATACGATGGTTGGATACTTGGTATCGCTAGGTTATCGATGCCCTCTCTCAAACAACTTCGTCCATATAGTCCCAATATTAGTAACATCAAATGGGCGAATTATAATGCTCGACAATTCGATCGTTTATTCCTCAATCAATTGCAATGGGAAGAGTGGCAGACCGAAGTAAAGTATTTACAACAACACCTGACCGACGAAGTCATTGAGCAGTCTTTTAAAAACAAATGGCCTGAACCTAGCTATACGTTTTCCGCAGGAGAAGTGATGGCTTTTATGAAATCGAGAAGAGATCATCTCATGGAGATCGCTCGAAAACATTATGAATTAATGGCCAAAGAAGTAGATGTTGTTGGTACAGAAAAGAAAGATGTTTTTGAGGTAGAACGAAAAAATGACAGGGAAACCTTGGTGAAAGTTTTTCGATTAAAAGATAAAGAACGAGCAAGAGAATTGATTTATGAACGAACTTTTTATACAGCAGAAACGAAGGAAATTCGTCTGATTGGTTTAGGTGGAAAAGATCGATTTTTTATCACTGGAACGGTGAAAAAAGGAATTTTGATTCGAGCGATTGGAGGATTGGATGAAGATCAATTTATTGATCAATCTTTTGTAGAAGGAGTTTCTTCAAAAACGAAAATTTATGATGCTATCGATGAACCCAATGAGATAGATTTAGGTAAAGAAGCCAAAGATTTAAGATCAACTAATCGAGAAGAAAACATTTATAACCGAAGAGATTATCATTACGACTATGATTTTTTAATGCCTTTTCCATTTATGGGATTCAATCCGGATGATGGTGTTTTTTTGGGGGCTAAATTACTCTTTGTAGATTATGGTTTTAAAAAAGATCCCTACAAAGCCATGCATAGTCTCGAGACAGGTTTTGCATTCTCTACCAATGCTTTTTATGTAGATTATGTAGGTGATTTTTTAGGAGCTTTTGGCCAATGGGATTTTTTATTGAATACCAGTTTTCGTACACCACAGTATACCAATAATTATTTTGGAATGGGAAATGATACTCCCAATAATACAGATGATTTAGGTTTGGATTTTTATCGAGTTCGACAACAAAATTTATGGATCAATCCTAATTTGAAAAGACGCTTTGCTGGAGAAAATGGTGCGTTTATCATCGGTCCTGTTTTTGAGCAAACCAAAATTGAAAAAAACTTGGATCGTTTTGTAGCAACATCAGAGTCAGGATTGACGCCAGATATTTTTGACAATAAATTTTTCGCTGGAGCAGATGTACAATTCAATTTTGAAAATGTAGATGATTTTCAATTTCCGCGTCGAGGTATTCGTTTTCACTCCAACCTTGGTTGGCGCGCTAATCTTAAAGAAACGGATAAGAATTTTGTTAGCTTCGGTACTGACTTGACCATGTATGTAAGTTTTGGCGACAAGCAAAATATCGTGTACGCTAGCCGCATAGGAGCAGAGCATCGATTGGGTGATTTTGAATTTTTTCAAGCAGCTATTCTAAGTGGAAATGATAACCTACGTGGATATCGAGCGAATCGCTTTTATGGCCGAACGAATTTTTACCAGCAGAATGATATTCGCATTAAACTTTTTACTTCTCAAAATAAGATTGTTCCCTTTTCTTTCGGTATTTCCGGAGGTTTTGATTGGGGTCGAGTTTGGTCTGATAAGGATCTACCTAATGGCGATGGCTACCAAACTAGTGCAGGTGGAGGCATCTGGATTTCACCTGTTGATTTTTTAGTCCTATCCGGAACTCTATTTCGATCAGACGAATGGTCCCAATTGGTGATCGGAGTGGGATTTGGATTTTAGAAATCTGATATTATAGTGCTCTAGTGTCAACGTATTAATGTTTTGTTTCTTATAGTTTTTGCATTTTGACCCCTAACACCATGACCTTCAAAAAAGCACAGCCCTCAGACATAGATTACCTACTTTGGTTAAGAATGGAAACGATGGAAAAACATCTGTTGGATTCAGGAGTACGATTAACGGAAGAAGGCCATTTGGCGAGAGTGAAATATGCGTTCGAAAACGCGAAAATTATTTTGCTGAAAGGCGAAAAAATAGGATTGTTGAAACTGAAAGAATCACAAGGGGAAATGGAAATATTACAAATACAAATTGATCCCAAATATCAAGGAAAAGGGTGGGGGAGTAAAATCATTCAGACCATTATACGTAAAGCGGAAAAGGAAAAAAAGATATTGAATCTGTCAGTATTAAAAAAGAATAAAGCGAAGTATCTTTATGAAAAATTAGGTTTCAAAGTGGTTGACGAAACCCATGATTCCTTTATTATGAAAATTTAAAAAACGTAAAATGTACAAACTTGTCTTCATGCTTTCTGTTTTATTTTTAATCAGTTGTTCTGGCTTAAAAAAGGCTAATGAAAATCCATCAAGCAGCACATCGTTCACCAAGGAACAGACCCAACTGATCATGCAAGCAGATTCGATGATGCCCATGCGTGTTTTTAAAACGACAAGTAAAAGCGACTCTCTTTTGCTTCGCGCAAAAAGTCAAACGGTCAATATAAATCCAAAAGATCCAGTTTTGCAATCTTTTGTCAATCGATTGTATCGAACGGTAAGAGACAGTATGTCCTTGGGAGTTGGCATTGCTGCACCGCAGGTGGGTATTTTAAAAAAGATCATTTGGGTGCAAAGATTTGATAAGGATAAATTTCCTTTTGAAGTATATTTGAATCCCAAGATTGTTCAGTATACAGAGAAAAAGCAAGATTGTAAGGAAGGATGTTTATCGATTCCAAACCGACAAGCAACGACGAAATCTCGTGCCTATGCTATTCTGATAGAATACGATCAAATGGATGGAACTCATAAAACGGAGATGGTGGAAGGATTTACAGCGGTCATCTTCCAACATGAAATTGATCACCTGGATGGAATTTTGTTTCTAGATCTTTTGGGAGAGGAAGTAGAGGAGAAGGAGGAAAAATGAACTATTTGATGAAAAAAATCAATAAATTTTCATTCAAATGCACTATTATCGCCCTTTTATAAGTTCCTAATTTTTGTAACTTTACCCCATCGCAAAAACAGAGCTTAAAATACGGTTACTACAAATATGATTGGAGGAGGTAATAGACATCGCCGGCAAAACTTATTGGAATTAGATTCTACCAAGGAATTACTTGGCTTTGATGGATTTCCTTATGAGACTAAGTTGAGCTTTGTTCCACTCATCAATCATTGGAAAAAGAAAACGAATAGTAAGGACCGTGGAGAGTTCCTCCTAGCTCACGAGATCATCAAACGTCTAGATGACGCATTGGATTTTTTGACGCCTATCCGAGACGAGGAGACCCTTAAAAATCACCATGATTTTGTAGAATTAGTCATGAGTGGTCTTTTTCCTACCGCACACCGAAATAATCAATTAGCACAAGCACAGGCTCCATTCAATTTAGGAGGTTTTTATTATACGCCTCGTTTGCGAAAATTTTTAGAATCTGAAGAACTACAATTTGAAGTCGGCAGAAGTCCTAATAAAGTTCGATCTAATTCGATCATTCGAGCTGGATGTATGATCCTCAATACTTTTTATGGACAAGATTTGGTTCTGAACGATCCTTATATTTTTACAGCAAAAATGAAAACAGGTGGCTTCGCTCAACATTTTAAAACTCAATTGAATTTTGATTTTGTTGAAATTAAAAAGATCAAGCCTTTAAAGAATTTATCCAAAGATCAAGTCTATGAATTAATTGGTGATTTGCAGAATATAGATAAATGGTTGGAGTATATTCCAGTAACTCATTTTGAATTTCATGGCTTAGTCTCTGTGGAATTGATCGATGTGACCGAGGAGGAATCTTTATCAAGGTTGAGACAAAATCTTTTGCAGAAAGATGCGGTGATTGCTCCTGGTGCTATCGATCAATTAGAGCAAATTTTGCGATCTTATTTCAATATAGATGATTTGCGTTTGGGAATTGCAGCAATGGATTATCCACTAGAACATTCGGTGCCGCATACCTACAAGTTGAGACATAATTTATTACCCACTGGATATGATCAACTCATAGGAAAACATTTTGCGGATTCGGTTTATGAAAAAGTATGTGAAACCAAAGAACCACTGCTAATTGAAAATCTTCATGCCTTGGATCAGATACAAGGTATCGAGCAAGATTTGATCAATGATGGCGTTCAAAGTATGGTGTTGATTCCTTTGCAAAGAAAAAATGGAAGCATCATTGGCATCCTTGAATTGGCGAGTTCAGCGCCTTATACTTTTAATAGTTTTTCGATGGGGAAGGTGCGAAAAGTTATTCCTCTATTTCGAACAGCCTTATGGCGAAGTCGAAATGAAATCAATAATGAAATTGGTGCCATCATTCGTAAAGAATTTACTTCTATCCATCCGAGTGTAGAATGGCGATTTTTAGAAGAAGCTTTTAGAATCATGGAGTCTCGAGAAAATGATATGGGCCCCGTAAAAATTGAACCCATCGTTTTTAGGGATGTCTATCCATTGTATGGTCAGGCGGATATTGTTAGTTCTTCTCTTTTTAGAAATAAGGCGATTCAAGAGGATTTTGAAACTAATTTCACCCTTATTTTAGAGATACTAGAGTTTTGTCTACGATCGCAGCAAGATGCTTTGACCAAAGAATTGATGAGTGAGGTCAAAAGGAATATGAAACATATTGCCGCAGGAGTCACACCAGATAGTGAACACCAATCTCTGGAATTAATTCGTCAAGACATTCATCCTTATTTTGAAAAACTTCGATTGCGGCATCCTGCCTTTCGGGAAAGGGTAAACGCCTATTATGAGCAACTAGATCCGCAGATTAAGGTCGTTTATCAAAAGAGAAAAGAATACGAACAGAGTGTCGGTATGATCAATGATACGATTGTCAACTTTTTGTCGAAAGAAGAAAAACGAATGCAAAAAATGCTGCCGCATTATTTTGAAAGATATAAAACGGACGGAGTAGAATATGATATTTGTATCGGTCAATCTATTTTACGCAAGGGAACCTTTGATCCGATGCATCTTGAAACGCTTCGAATGTGGCAACTTCAAACCATGTGCGAAATCACTAGACACATCGCTAAGTTACAAAGTACATTACCTTTGCAATTGACGACTGCTCAATTGATATTGGTACACAGTACGCCCTTGTCGATTAGTTTCCGAATGGACGAAAAGAAATTTGATGTAGATGGTGCTTACAATATTCGATATGCGATTATTAAAAAGAGGATTGATAAAGCTTTAGTCGCTGGAACAAACGAACGCTTGACGCAAACGGGAAAAGTAGCCATCGTTTATACTCAGGAAAAAGAACGGGATGAATATTGGGGATACTGCTTGTTCTTAAAACAAAAAAATTACATTTCAGAAAATATTGAGGATCTAGAAATTGTACCATTACAAGGCGTTGAAGGATTGCGGGCTTTACGGGTTACAGTTGTTTAATGATTGAATAATTGAATGCGAGAATTTTGAATGGTACTATAATGCGTATCTTACCTTTAATAATTTATTCAAAATTCAATCATGCTTTAAAGTAATATTTAAAACTCTAGTTATCTTTGCATTCAAAATTCCAGCTATGACTAATTTAAAAAAAGTAATGATTGCCCTACCTATTATTCTCTTAATTTTATTGGCGTTTTATTTTCCTAAACTGAATAAGTTGTATAAAGTAATGCATCTGTTTGATCAGGACAAGATCGTTTATAATTTTACTCATTTCAATACTATTGTCGAAACCTCCGAGGTGCAAAAACCGAGTACGCCTTATCGTTTTCCGAAAGGAGAGTCGTTAGTATTACCTAAAGAATTTACAAATAATGGAGTTACTTATGGGGTAGAAGAATTCATAGATTCTTCTCAGACGATGGGTTTTTTGGTTTTACAAAAGGATACACTGCGTTATGAAAAATATTTTAGAGGACACACCGAAAGTACTCGACATATTTCATGGTCTGTGGCAAAATCTTTTGTTTCTGCTTTGATGGGAATCGCGATAGAAGAGGGACATATCAAAAATATTGAGCAAAAGGTGGAAGAGTATTTACCGGAGCTAATAGGATCAGGATATGAAGGGGTGAGAATAAAAGATTTATTACAAATGTCAACGGGAGTAGCCTTCAATGAGGATTATGGTGATTTTAATTCTGATATCAATCGTTGGGGAAGGTCTTTTGCATTAGGCGGCTCTCAAGACGAATTTGCATCAACCTTGGTCAACAAAATTCCTCCAGGAACTTTCAACCATTACGTGAGTATCGATACCCATGTGCTGGGAATGATTATTGTCCGGTCTACCGGAAAATCTTTGACGGAATATATGCAAGAAAAACTATGGAATAAAATTGGAGCAGAGTATAATGCTTATTGGATTGTTGATGGCAAAGGAATGGAAATGGCTTTGGGAGGATTAAATATCACTTTACGAGATTTTGCAAAAATGGGGCAGTTGTTTTTGCGAAAAGGCAATTGGAATGGGGAACAAATCATTCCTGAGCAATGGGTTAGTGCTTCGACTACTCCAGATGGCGCTCATGTAATGCCTGGCGATAATCCAAATTCTTCTCACTCGCCTTTTGGTTATGGTTATCAATGGTGGATTCCTGATGGCACAGAAGGTGAATTTTTAGCTAGAGGAGTCTATAATCAATACATTTACATCAATCCAACAACAGAAACGGTTATCGTTAAAAACTCAGCTAATTATAATTTCAATGATCCGACTAATCCACATTCCGATGGAATGGCGCATGTAGAAATGTTTAGAGCGATTGCTAGGAAGTTAATGAATGAAAACTCAATGGTTGAATAATTGAATGAGTGAATTTTAAATAATTGAATGTTGCCTTCTTTCGTGGAAGTTAAATGTGAGAATTTTGAATCCCTGATTTGAAATATGCATTATATTATTAACTTTTAAAAGACAATTGTCACAATTGCATTAACTATGTGTTGAAATTGTGGAGAATGTTTTATTATCTTTGAGCTCAAATTGGATTATTATAATATCTTCTTTTCTGTAGTCTTACCTCTCTACATATAATTACCGATTTTGTAATTGAATCAATAATTTTGTCGTTGATTCTATTTTTATTTTAATGTTTTTTTTAATGAAAAACGATCATCCATTATAAAAAGGCAATGGGGTTTAGAAAAATATTTTTACTACTCGCTTATCTATTTCAACTCAATTTACTGATTGGACAAGGAAGTTATTTGCCACCTGAAGCGGACTTGTCTTTTCCAAGAACGATCATAGAAGCAACAGAGATAGAAACGATCAGAACTACTTTATCGGATCCATTTAAGATGGACCTTTTTGCTTCCGTTTACCAGTATGCGAATAGGCCTGTTCCTGAGGGGAATGAATCTGCGGCGGAACGCAATTTACGATCTACGATTGCGAGAGAAGCTGCTTTTGTTATTTTAATGAATAAGAAATTTGACAATGGGCATATTATAGATCTTCCGGTCGAAGAAAGGCAAGCTTTACTGACCAAGGTTTTGTATTTGTTAGAGTATATTAATGCTGAAGTAGGTTTTGAAGAAGGTTGGTTGTTTTTTCATAATTGGCAATTTAGATGTCGAGAGTTGACGCATTATTTGGTTGCATATGATTTGTTGAAAGGATCATCTATTGAAGATGACAACATGCTGCTTGCGAAAAATAATTTACAACTTTTTGCTGGAAATTTACATAGTCGATTGACTGATGTATATTTTAATCCATTTACGGAAAATATGGATCTTGAGTTTTTCTTTTACAATACCAATAATCATGGGGTAATGAATGCAGCGGCCATTGGTTTAGCGGCGATAGTGTTGAGTGATGTAGAAAGTAGCGACCCTAATTATCAACCTATCAAATGGATCAATACCGCCATGTATAATTTAGATTATGTAATGTGGTCTGCATCGGGATTGTTGCCGAGAGTAGGAGAGAACAACGTGTTAGCAGGTTATGCGGAAGGTCCAAGTTATTTGAATTATGGCTTCCATACTGCGATGCCTTTTTTTCGGTCTTTTTGGAATTTTTTACCGCAAGGTAATTACTCTTTTTCTTATAAAGGAGAGACAAAATCAATTGTTCATCCTTGGTACAATGAGAACTATCATGGCTTATATGAATGGATGAATAAGATTAGAATGCCGAATGGTAGTTTTCCAGCGATACATGATACGCCTTCTGGTTTTAGAACTAGCTTTATGGCTTTATCTGGTATTCCGAAATACAATATTTTATATCCTAATTCAAGATTGAATACTATTTGGACTCGTTCTCAATATTTAAGCACGAATGTTTCTTTTGGAGAAATAGATGATCCGTTATTTCAAGCGTTGCCTGAGGCAGGAAGTTTAGTGTTTCGATCTGATTGGATAAATCCAGATGGGGTATACATGCATTTGATTGGAAAAAATGGAACAGCTTTAGCTGGAGCAAAAGCACATCATCAAGCAGACGCTACGAGTTTTGAGATTTTTTATCATGATGAAATATTAGCTTTGGACGAAGGATATGGTGGGGCCAATTTTAGAGATTTTGTAAAAAAACCAACGGATCACAATTTGATTTTGGTCAATGGTAAAGGGCCGGAACCGCCAAGTACAGAGTGGGTAGATATCCAAAACGAGGTTTTTATTGAACGATTTTTTGATACGGACTATTTGGATTATGGAGAGTTACGAGCAGGGTGGGAAGGAGTGTCGATGACTCGAAAAACGATGTTCCAAAATGATCGATATTTTATCATGGCTGATTTTATTGAATCCGATGAAATCAATGATTATCAATATCAATTTCATGGAAATGGATTAGTGGGAGCATCCGATCATTCGTCTTCCGGAAAATTTGTGTTAAACGAAATAGAACAAGCTTGTTTGGTCTCAAGAGGTGAAGTGAATTTGGAAACTAAGGTTATTGCTACAGGCAATCAACAAACTTATTCCGTATCGAATGATAGCATGTATAACGGTGTTCAATATAAAGAACACAGCAAAATGTTAGTGCATCAGAATCAAGTCAGTGACACAGAATTTTTGTCTGTTTTCTATCCGTATACCAATGAAGAAGGAGCCATCACAATTGAACGAGTGGACATTGATGAGGAGACCAATTCTTTTAAAATGATCTTGCCAGAAGAAAAGCATTTGGTTTTTATCCAAAATGAAAATGAATTAAAATCATTGACCGCTACCAATGGAATTGGAAAAAACGTAAGAGCTGATGGTCAAATAAATTTTATTTCTCTAAATAGTGATGATACTTTTAATCGACTGTTTGTGGAGGAAGGAAAACAATTTTATATAGAAGATCAAGCCATCGTTTTATCTGAAAAAAATATAGATGTGGCTTATGAAAAAACAAGTGATGACACTTATAAAGGATATGTCAGTGATGCAGGTATTGTTCAATTGTTTTCTGATTCATCATTGATTGTTGTCTCCGGTGATATCGAATCGATTACTTATGATGATAGTCTGAAAATGAACACTATTAGTTTTCTGCGCGCAACAAATTTTGAATTGAAATATGGAGCGTCAATATCTGTTTCCAATCAGTTTGTTGAGGAGGAAGAAGAGCTTTTGATGTTTCCTAATCCAACCCAAGGCGATGTCTTTTTTAAATCGAAAAATTCAAATATTAAAATAAAAAAACTTCAATTGTTCTCAATAAACGGAACCCTTTTACAAGAAAAAAAATCCAGCAATGATCTAGATTTAACTGACCTTTCACCAGGGATCTATTTTGTGAAAATTGAATTGAAAAATGGAAAATCTCTAGTGCGAAAAGTAGGTAAGGTGGATGGTTTTGAGTAATTGAATAATTGAATGCGAGAATTTTGAATGGTTCTATATCGCGAATCTTACGAAAGAAGGCCATTCAATTATTCAAAATTCAATTACTTTTGTTAATATGAGAAAATGATTAAACAATCCTATACCACGAATCTCACGCTAGCAGGCCCATTCAATTATTCAAAATTCATTTATTCAATCATTCCAAGCTACCCCCACATCTGATAAACGAACAAACTTCCCAAGTAAGCCAGCGCAGTCATAAAAACAAACTGTACGATCGGCCATTTCCAACTTTTAGTTTCTCGTTTAGTAACCGCTAAAGTACTCATACATTGCATCGCAAAAACGTAAAAAATGAGTAAGGAAAGCGAAGTGACCCAAGTATAAACTGGTTTTCCTGTTTCAGGGTCTTTAGCTTCTCGGAGTTTATCTCGAACGCCTATTTCGTCGCTATCACTGCCAATGCTATAAATAGTGGCCATGGTGCCCACAAAAACTTCTCGGGCCGCAAAAGAAGTGATCAATGCGATGCCGATTTTCCAATCAAAACCCAGTGGTTGTATCACCGGTTCAATGAGCTTTCCAAGATGACCAGCATAGGAGGCTTCGATTTTTTTGGAGGCCAATAAGTTGGCAGCATCTGTTGCTGAAAGATTTTGTTGAGTCGCTATTGTCGTCGCTTCTTGCTGAGCCAGTTTCATTTTTTCGGCTGGACCGAAAGTCGCTAATACCCAAAGTACAATAGAAATAACGAAAATAATTTTCCCTGCTTCTATCACGAAGGTCTTGGTTTTTTCCCAAACATTGTAAAAGACATTCTTTAGACTGGGGCGTCTATACACGGGCAATTCTAATAATAGAAAACTGCTTTCCTCTGTTTTTAAAATTAACTTAAACACCCAAGCCGCGAATAAGGCCGCGACAATGCCCAACAAATACAATCCCATAAAAGCCAAGCCTTGTAGATTGAAAAATCCATAGACCATTGATGATGGAACTACAAAGCCAATCAATACGGTATAAACAGGAATTCGAGCTGAACAAGAAATCAAAGGAGTGACCAAAATGGTGATCAAACGTTCTTTCCAATTAGAGATCGTTCGGGTACTCATGATAGCGGGAATCGCACAAGCGGCACCAGAAACTAAGCCAACAATACTTCTACCATTCAATCCAAAACGCCGCATCACATTATCGAAAAGATAAACAGCTCGGGCCATATAACCACTTTCTTCTAAAATAGAAATCAAGAAAAATAATATCGCAATTTGTGGAATAAAAATGACCACACCACCTATCCCAGATAATATGCCATCGGTCAACAAACTAGAAAATAAACCTTCAGGAAGACTTGCAGATACCCATTCGTTGATCGCTCCAAAAGCTCCGTCAATTAAATCCATTGGAAAAGATGACCATGCAAAAATCGCTTGAAAAACAACGAGCATCAAGGCAAAGAAAATGATAGGACCCGCTAGCCAATGTGTTACGATCAGATCTACTTTATCTGTAAAAGAAGCTTTGGTTTGACTAGGTGTAGTCACTACTTTTTTGACTAGGGGTTCGATCCGATCAAAGCGACTCATGGTTTCTCGGACTTGCCATTTTAGTGGATGCAATTCTGCGTTTATAGCTGTATCGATTAACGTCTTTTTTTCATGTTCATTCAAGGAAGGTAACCAAGCGGCATGATGCGCTAATAAGATCTTTTGATAATCGTTGGTCTTTTTTGGGAAATTTTTTAGCGCTGCTACTAGTGATTTTTCGCCACTAGAAAAAGAACTAAAAGCTTTGGATGGGGTAAAATCAGATTGAAGTAACTCGGCTAATTTTTTCTTGAGTTCATCCATTCCTTCGCCAGTTCTAGCACTGATAATGGAAATTGGAATTTTCAATTCTTTGGCAAGTATCTTGATGTCTATATTGATTTGATCTTCACGTGCAACATCGGCCATATTGAGGGCCAATAGAACAGGGATATCAAGATCTCGTATTTGGGTCAACAGCAATAGATGTTTTTCCAATTGCGTTTGATCAGCCACGTATAGTACAGCATCGGGATAATTGACATCCTCAGTATTGACAAAAGTTTGCGTAACAATCCTTTCATCTTGTGAAGTAGGATAGAGACTATAAGTACCCGGAAAATCAATGATAGATACTTTTAAATCAGGAGATAACTTTGTCTGACCTATTTTTTTATCGACGGTCACACCAGGGAAATTTCCTACCTTTTGGCGAAGGCCAGTCAATTGGTTAAATAGAGTCGATTTACCGCTATTCGGATTTCCGATTAAGGCGATTTTATATTCTTGTAAAAGGGGGCGTCTACTCACGTTAGTTCTATAACGGCTGCCTCATCTGCACGAATCGCTAGCCGATTTTTTTCTGTTTTAATATAATATGTTTGACGACCTGTGGTCTTCCGAACAACATAGATCGTAGTTCCTGGTTTCAATCCCATACAGATTAATTTACCACCGATTTCCTCATTTGTAAAGTGAGAAATAGTTCTGATTTCGTTTTGAGCTACATCAACAAGTGTCATAATTTTTCAAAATTTTCTGCAATGTACAATCTTATTGAGAATTAATCTAAATAAAAGAAGATAAAATTTTGATTCTCTATCAGGCAGCGTTTTCAAACTAAAAGGATATATAATATATAAAGCTATAGCTAACTCAATAATTAAACATCAATTCAATGAAAGTTGGAGAGTTATATTTTTTAGTTAAATCAATATAAAATGAAAAGAGGAATTTTAATGTTTGCCCTAGCTTTTATAGTCCAATCAGCCTTAGCTCAATCTTTTTGCGATGGCCTATTTCCAACCATGATAAGGATTCCTAATTGCTCTGGTGTAGTGAGAGGCGAAATTTGTGCCTTTAATGAAATGGCGAAACATTATGAATTTAAAGACACGATTAAATACGAATGTATAGATAATAAAATAGTTTGCTCTTATAAAGGCGATGTATTACAGGATTGGAAATATGATCCCAAGTTTTGTGGCAAAAAACTGATGCTTAAATATGGGAGATTTGGCTCACTTGGCCAAGGTTTTCTAATATTAGCTTCTATTCCGATTAAGAACGGTCAATCACAAATTTATGAAGTCATACAACCTAAAAAGGAAAAAGGGCGAATTATTTTCAAAGAATATAAAGAAGAAGGCGTCCTGCCGTGTGGCGAATATTTGGAGAAAAACTGTGACGGAAAAATCTTAGTTAAGGGAAAATATAAGTTAGAAAATAAACCTTCCACTTATACTTATAACTGGTATGATGATGAAAAAAAGGAACACACTGTTCAAAATATAGACAATAATAAAACCTCCGTTAGGAAAGGAACTTGGAAATATTATGATGAAAAAGGCACCTTATTATTTGAAGAAAATTATAAAAAGAATAAATTTAAAAGTGGTTGGCCACTTAAAGAATTATGTAGTGATTTCGATAAAAATCTAAAATGGAATTATTATAAAACAGGAGAAATAATCTCGCCAGCTACAGATCTATTCAATGCTATACACGCCAAACTTGGCATCAAGAAACATATCTCCCTCGATGTGACTCATAGAGGAATCATTTATTACCTAAATGGTAACCTCATTCCCAGTCCTTTTTTTGATATGAAAGGAAAATATAAAAAATGGGACTATCAAATGAGAAATAACAATAATAATTTGCTTTTAGAATATTCTAAAGGAAAGTGGTTGAACGCATATATTCCTGATAAAGATGGAACAGGAGAAATTTTAAAGTTTAAAAATAAAACCTATAGTTCTGCTCCAATACTAGATATTTTTCAAACATTGAATTTTCATCCACATGGAAAATATGAAAGAAGAAGATGTGATGGACAATTATTGTTTGACGGTCATTATATGACAAAGGATACCGTTTATACTTTTCGAGAAAAAAAATTGGATTATGATAGCTATGAAATGAAATGGGTAGAAACAACAATGGACCATTTAACGAGTAGATCAGGTAAGTGGAAATATTATGACGAAAGTGGAGCAACTGTTTTGGAAGAAAATTATCCCGGTACCATGAAATGGACTTTGTCTGCTGATTATTTGTGTAGCACTTTGATGGACGAAGCAAGAGCAATGACTAAAGGATTGCACAATCCATTTATGGTGTTCAATGCAATGTGTGAGCAATTGTCTATTAATTCTTGGATCCGAGAGGATGATATTTTAGATCGAAAACAGTATTATTATAATGGAGCGGTGCTTGCCAATCCTGAAGATATTTCCAAAAAGAATCATGTAGGTGATTTTAAATTTGAAATCCCTCATTCGTCCTTGTCATTATATGCCAATACGAGGACTCAAGGAGCAACAGGTTCCAGAAAAATAAAGAGGAGACTGAACTACGGGGTATCCTTTTCTGATCATGATGGGAAAGAGCGTAAACTATTTTTTTCTAGAAATAAATTACGACGAGAGGAACGCAAAGATGGACTAAGAAACGGACTATATGAAGAAAAACAATGTAACGGTGGATGGTTAGTGAAAGGCCAATATTGTCAAATCGACAGTTTTTATCGGGATACAGTAGTGACGATCAATACTGAAACCTATGAAGAAGTCATTCAAATAACAGAGAACAATAAAGCAGAAAAGAAACATGGGATTTGGCAATATTATGATGCCCAAGGAATTTTAGTTAAGGAAGAAGATTATGGAGATTGTAACTAAAAAATTAGACTGACTCTAATTGTAAAGACGAAAGCAGATAGAATCCCAAAAATAAATTACCTTTGGATGATCAACAGATTCTATTTATGCAAAAACAGAAAATTCTTTTTTTGACGCCACCTTTTACTCAACTGAATACACCGTATCCAGCCACGGCCTATCTTAAAGGATTTTTGAATACCAAAGGGTATGAATCTTTTCAAGCAGATTTAGGAATTGAAGTCATCTTGAAATTATTTTCCCGAAAGGGACTTAGCGAAATGTTTGAAAGTCTTGAAGGAAAGGAAGATCAATTGTCTGATAATGGATTTCGAATTTTCAAATTGGCTTCAGATTATTTGCAGACCATTGATCCCGTTATCCAGTTTTTACAAAATAAAAATCCAACCTTAGCACATGCAATTGCTGATCGAAGTTACTTGCCAGAAGCAGATCGATTTAATGAAGTAGAAGAATTAGATTGGGCATTCGGCACGATGGGAACGCATGACAAAGCTCGACACTTTGCCACTTTATATCTCGAAGATATTGGTGATCTGATCAAAGAAGCAATTGATCCTCATTTTGGATTTAGTCGCTATGCAGAACGATTGGGCATGTCTGCCAGCTCCTTTGATGAAATGCAAGAAGCATTGGAAGAACCAGACACTTTGGTGATTCAGATGATGAAAGAATTGTTAAAGGAAAAAGTAGAACAATTCAATCCAGAAGTAGTTTGTATGACTGTACCCTTTCCGGGAAATTTATATGGTGCTTTGAAATGTGGACAGTTTCTAAAAGATCATTTTCCAAAAGTTAAAGTGCTGATGGGAGGAGGTTATCCCAACACAGAATTGCGATCCTTGTCGGATGAACGCGTTTTCGATTATTTGGATTTTATTTCTTTGGATGATGGAGAAGCGCCTTTATTGATTTTGCTAGAATACTTAAGAGGGGAGCGGGAGCAAAAAGAGTTGAAGCGAGTCTATGCTCGAATAGGTGGAGTGGTTTGTTATCAAAATACAAGTACGGAATTAGATGTTGCTCAGCGAGAAACGGGTACACCGGATTACAGCGATTTATTGCTACATGATTATTTGTCCGTCATAGAAGTGGTCAATCCCATGCATCGATTGTGGAGTGATGGTCGTTGGAATAAATTGACTTTGGCGCATGGTTGTTATTGGGGCAAATGTTCGTTTTGTGATGTGACTTTAGATTATATCAAAAATTACGAACCGCTTACTGCGGAAATGTTGTGCGATCGGATCGAGGAAATTATTGAACAGACCGGACAAAATGGTTTTCACTTTGTAGATGAAGCTGCACCGCCAGCTTTGATGAAGGAGTTGGCTTTAGAAATCATTCGACGTAAGTTGACTGTTGTGTGGTGGACCAATATTCGATTCGAAAAAAGTTTTACAAGAGATTTATGTTGGTTGTTAAAAGCCTCTGGATGCATTGCCGTATCCGGTGGATTAGAAGTTGCTTCTGATCGTTTGTTGGCTTTGATGAAAAAAGGAGTGACCGTTGCTCAAGTGGCTAGAGTCGCAGATTATTTTACCGAAGCGGGGATTATGGTACATGCTTACTTGATGTATGGATTTCCGACACAAACAGCGCAAGAAACCATTGATTCATTAGAAATGGTTCGACAACTTTTTGAAAGTGGCGTTTTACAATCTGGTTTTTGGCATCGCTTTGCGATGACGGCTCATAGCCCTGTTGGCCTTGATCCTATGGCTTATCAAGTCGAAAAGATTGGGCCTCATTTTGATGGTTTTGCAGATAATGATTTGGAACATGCCGATCCTAGCGGTTGCGATCATGCTTTGTTTTCAGAAGGCCTACGCAAATCTTTATTCAACTATATGCATGGCGTTTGTTTTGAACATTCGTTGGCCTCTTGGTTTGATTTTGACACACCACCGCCTACGATTTCCGAAAGTTTTATAAATGATAGTATCTTTAATACAGCTGCTCCAACACCGCGATTAAATGCGATTGTCGTTTGGTCTGGTCATGCGCCTAACATCATTACCTACGAAATTGAAGAAGGCAAAGAAGATCATGAAGAAACAGTAGAGTTGGTTTTTTTTAATAAAAAAAATGATTTAGTCCTAGAAACGGAAGTGACGCTCGGACAATGGATTCATTATACTTTTCCTAAATTATTAATTACCGCTCAAAAACCACTTCAGCTTTCTGAGCTTAAAGCAGACTATGAAGCTTCTGGATTAGGTGATTTTGAGGATTTTTTAGCTTCCGAAGAATGGCAGGTTTTAAGAGAGCATGGGCTATTAGTTTTATAGAAATGATTCGCTTTTGATGCCTTTTGAGTTCATAAGGGTTCATGCTATTTTTATAAGAAAGCGCTAGTCTAAATGCTCGTTTTCGTTTGAAATCATGATTTTTTGATTAAATTTACGCCTTCAATTATTTACACCCGCCTGTAAAATATTTAAATCAGGCATTAAATAAATACAAATATGGAAGTCGCAAATATGGAATTTTCAAACATTTATAATTTGGTTGTCATGGTTTTAGTCGGTGCAATGGCCGGTACCTTGGCTGCTCGAATTATGAAAGGAGACAATTTTGGTTTTATCGTCAATGCATTATTAGGGATTGCAGGAGCAGTCGTTGGAGGATTTATTTTCAACTTTTTGAAATTGACGCCAGGAAAGGGAATTGTGAAAATTATAGGAGATAGTTTTGGTGTACATTTACCTCAAAATTTGGTAGGTATGATCGTATCGGCTACGGTTGGAGCTATTTTGATTCTTTGGATTTCCCGAATGCTAAGATTAGGTAAAAAAAGATAAACGAAAATAAGATGGAAGGCTTAATTTTTTTAAAATACTTAAGCCTTCCATCTTTCTCAACAACACACCTTTCAATTTTTCAAGTCCTTACTTTCATAAAACACCCTTTTGATACGTGGCAAAAAAATCTTAATTATAGGAGGAGGCCCAGCGGGCTTGATGGCTGCAGCTTGTTTGAGCTCGGATCATGAAGTTCATTTGTATGAAAAGGAGAAAACAATTGGTCGGAAATTTCTCGTTGCAGGAAAAGGAGGCTTTAATTTGACCAATGAAAAAAATGGCGCTGAACTCACAGCGGTCTACTCCCCAACTGACTTTTTACAAACTTGTTTATCGGATTTTGATGCTTTAGATTTTCGCAAATGGTTAGCGGAATTAGGGATAGAGACTTTCGTCGGAACAAGTGGTCGTGTTTTTCCCGTTAAGGGAATCAAGCCAATTGAGGTTTTACAAAAAATAAAAAAACGTATTCTTGATCAAGGCGTTCAAATTCATTTGCTTCATGAATTCAAAGGCTTTGAAACGCCCAATAAGGTGGTTGTCGAAAATGAAAAAATAACTGAGGTTGTTCATGGCGATGCCATTGTTTTAGCATTAGGTGGTGCCTCATGGCCCAAGACTGGTTCTACCGGAAAGTGGCTGTCATACCTTCACGCTTTGGACATTCAAACCAAAGCTTTTCAATCTTCCAATTGTGGCATTAACATCGACTGGCCCGATACTGTTCGCTCATCGCATGCAGGGAAACCGCTCAAGAATATTCAACTAAAAGTTCATGATCGAAGCATACAAGGCGAAGCTTTGGTCACTGATTATGGTTTAGAAGGCAATGCCATTTATCCATTGATTCCATTCATTCGACAAGAATTGAATAAAGGAAAAAAGGTATCGATACAAATTGATTTTAAACCTCGAAATACCATCGAACAGCTTTCGCAAAAAATAAAAACTGAAAAAGGAACTACAAAAAATTATGCAAAATTACTTAATTTAAATAAAACACAACTTGCGATTTTAAAAGCCTATACGGATAAAGAAAGTTTTCTCTCAAAGGAAAAAATGATATACCAGCTTAAACACTTAGCGCTTCCCATCCAATCATTGCGCCCGCTGACTGAAGCGATTTCGTCGGTTGGTGGAATTGATTTGACGGAAGTCAATACTAATTTTTCTTTGAAAAAGCATCCGACTATTTTTGTCCTTGGAGAAATGTTAGATTGGGATGCTCCTACAGGAGGTTTTTTATTGCAAGCATGTTTTTCTATGGGCTGGTCTCTTGCGAAATTTTTGAATGAGAAATTTGCTTAGCATTTTTATACCATTTGAATAGTACTCAATCGCGATATTTCTCGTTAGCAGGCCATTCAAAATTCAGCTATTCCCTCATTCAAAAATTCCCCAATTCAAAATTTAAATTTTATGGAAATCACATTGATCTTATCATTTTTGGCTGCCTCTATTTTATTGACCTTGATGCCAGGGCCAGATAATATTTTCGTTTTGACGGAAAGTCTAACCAAAGGATATCGAAATGGGATAGCGATCTCCTTTGGTTTATGTTTAGGAGTATTGGTCCATACTTTTGCAGCGGCAACTGGTTTGTCGATTGTCATTCAAAAATCAGCATTAGCTTTTTCAATATTGAAATATTTAGGAGCTGCCTATTTATTTTATTTGGCCTGGATGTCGATGAAAGAAAAGAAAACAGTTGTTGAATGGGGTGAAAAAAAAGTGATTGAAAAGGAAGCGATTTCTCCTTTAGTCCGAAAAGGATTTTTGATGAACGTTTTGAATCCAAAAGTATCTTTGTTTTTCATTGCCTTTTTACCACAGTTTGTGAGTAGTGATGGAATGAATATCACCATACAAATGATTATCCTTGGATTGATCTTTATGGTGCAAGCCTTAGTGATTTTTAGTGGTATTGCGATTTTATCAAGTCGATTGACAAGCTATGTGAATAGTCCAAAATTTTGGAACCTAACGAAGTGGAGTAAAGTCATTGTTTTATCCACTTTAGGATTGACCTTGGCATTTTCCAATAAGTGATTTAAATGAAAAAGTGAGACATCTTGCTAAAAGATGCTCACTTCTTTTTATTGGGTTTTATATGAATTGTTTATAGTTTAATCTAAAGAATTCTCCGAGGCTTGACTTGGGTGGACACGATTGTTTGCCTTCGGCGACTAACTTTTGCATTCGCCCAAAAGTCAGCAAAACGCTTGTCAAAAAAAACTCGTCCCTCAAACAGTTTTTTGACAGGCTTCCCATCCCGATATCGTGAACTAACGTGATACCCCGTCCGCTTGCGGCGGCGGGGTAGTTCATTTTAAGTATTTCCGCCCATTACTTTTTTGATCATACCAATGGTGGCCATGACTACGTCTTCACCAACATCTCCTCTTGCCACACTAGAGCCAACACTTGCGATGTCATTTAAAGACTAGCTAAATAGATGTTGGTACAACAATCTACGCAATAAAATATAGAACCCAAAGAATAAATAGATTTTTATATTGTTTTTTGAGTATAAAATGATTTTTAAACTGTGAGGAAAGCATTTTGCGGTATAAAAGATGGTTTGAATAGAATAAAGAGTAGTGGGTTTGTCGAGTTGACTTTATTTTTAAAGCTAAAATATTGGAGAATCAATAAAAGTTATTATTTTTAAGGATATGAAAATTAAATATATTTTACTTTGTTTTTGCCTTATTTGGATCGGAAGAGATAACTTGAAAGGGCAGGAGATGATCCGTTTAAAAAATCCTTCTTTTGAAGATGAACCCCATATTGGTGGAACGCTACATAATCGAGCACCTAAAGCTTGGTTTAATTGTGGTTCAGATGGAGAGTCTCCACCTGATATTCAACCCAATTTAGAGGTCAATGGAAAGCCTTTTTTTGGGGTGACTACTGAGGCTCATGACGGCAATACCTACATGGGCTTGGTGACTAGAGACAATGATACCTATGAAGCGGTTGGCCAAAGATTAGAAAATCCATTACGTGCTGGAAAAACATATGTATTTAATTTATTCTTGGCTCGATCCGCAGAATATAGCAGTATAAGTCGATCGGGTAAATCATTCGGTACCCCAGCCAATTACACGACTCCTATAAAAATCAGGATCTATGGAGGCGATGAGTATTGTGGCCGAAAGCAATTATTAGCTGAAACAGAGCTAGTTTCCAATACCAAATGGCTAGATTATTCTTTGGTTTTTACACCTAAGGAAGATCATGATTATTTCATGTTACAAGCTTTTTATAAAACGCCCTCTTTAATGCCTTATAATGGAAACATCCTAGTTGATCATTTATCAAATATAGTGGAAGTGGTTGAAGGAACAACAGCTCAATTATCATCGGATTCAAAATCATTTAGGGAAGAAACACCTATTTTAAGTTCGCATGAGGATGAGGAAAGAGCTTCTTTTAAGCTTTCGCTAAAAGGGTCGCTTAGTTATGCTACGCCAAAAGAAATAGATTCTATTATTGTCGATATCGTCGAGCAATTAAGCGAAGCAGATGTTTCTATTCCAATAAAAATTGGCATCATGCACCAAGGAGATCAATTCGATCAACAAATCAAAAATGGAGGGCTTCGACAATTAGTAATGAATACTTCTAAGACAGAATTGGGCAAAATGATTCGTTGTCTTGAGGCGATGAATATGAAAAAGCCGCTGAAGATCTTAAAGAAAACGGGATTGATTTACAATAACAAAGAGCATAAAACACAAGATGATGTGGAATATTTTGAACATTCTGATGAATTATGGCTAGAAACAACTGCTGCTGAAAGTATCTCAGACCTAAGATGGCAATTTTTTCAACTTCATCAAAAAGCTATTATCCAGGAAATTGTGGATTTGTATTAGGTTTTGGTTTTTAGTTGACTGGTATCTTGGCCGCCAGTCTCTCTTTGGTAAATCTTTATGCCGTTTCGATTGAGGTATATGTTTTTTTGGGAAAATTCTTTCTTTTTGTTAGTGAAAAATGGTTATATCCCTTCTTTTTTGACGTCGACTTTAGGTCAAAATAGTTATCAAAATATCTGCTTTTTAAGGCTATAGTGCCAACTACTTACCTTATTAAAAAAATCACATCATAATAATTCTAATTTCTTCTTGAATTATCCTTTCTTTTATTTTTTATTGAATATCTTTGCGGATTAATTCAAATGTATGGTAGAGAAGATAAATAGACTTGAAAAATATATAGTAGATTCCTCTAATGTAGAGGTTCGCGACCGTGGAAAACGTATGGCGATCACTATTGATAAATTTGGGAAACCAACGATCAATGTCGCTACACAAGAAGCCACTTTCCGGATTATGGGGACTTATTTCTATACGGTAGAAATAAAAAACTTCTTAGATGATGTGGAATGTAAATGTTCCTGCAAATCTGAATGGGAAGGACTGTGTGAGCATCAGGTCGCCTCTCTCTACTATTTAGCGAAATATCTAAAAGAAAATCCTTTTGAAGTAGCTGCTAAAACCTTCAAAAAGGAAACGGTTTTTAGACCGACCAAGCTCAGAAAAGCTTCAGATCCATATCTTATTCGAAACTTCAAACCCTTTACTCAACAGACGATATTTGAAAACATGGATAGTTATACCACCCATCGTTCTAACGCGATTAAGGTGTATGATTTTCAGCATTCTGGCGCTACTTTATACTTTGAAATCAAAGAAAACCTTTACTACCTCAACCAAAGAGCCAAACCTTACCGAGTGAAGTTTGTTCGTAAAAAAACAGGCTTAGAGACAACTTGTTCTTGTGGAGCGGAGTCTTCTAAATTATGTACGCATCAAAGTGCTTTGCTTTGGCATATTTATCAACAATTGGGGGCAGATTTTTTTGATATCTTGGAACCAGATTATTTGGAAAAACGCTACAAAGAATTAGCAGATCAAACGGGAATTTCGGTAGACTCTATTCAAGATTACTATTCTTTCGATATCAAAAATCGAAGTTTTGTTGCGAAGTCTAAGGCAGTTGGTTTGGTGATTTTTAAAGATGGACAAGCACCGGTCATTGAAGCGAAATTAAAGCAATCTATTTTCAAAAAAGATACTTTCTCCTTACCGATTAGTTCTTTTGAGAATGAAAAATCTATCGCTGCAGGTTTTGTATTTTCTTTTGAAGATACATTGGGTTTGAGCATTATTCCAATCACAGGGACGCCATCGGATTCTCCATGGTTGAAATATATCAACGAATATTCTGTAAGTAACATTCCACTCAATCTGGATGAACGAGATGAGACTTTATTGTCTTTGATCGCTGCGGTTAAGCAAAGAACGACGGAGCTTTGGGACAATCGATTTGATTTGTTGAGCGATGCTGGGGCAGGTTTGCAAAAATATTATTTTCAAAAATTACCTCAATTCTTTTCTCTCTTAAAAGAGAAACCTTTTATTTATTATCGACCAAGTCAATTTTCCGGTAAGGTAAAAAAGAATACGATCACACCCGTTACGATTTCTGATCATCGAGCTACTTTGTTTTTCGAACTGATTGAAGAAGATATTTTTTATACGCTGCAAGCAAAACTTCGCTTGGGAGATATTGTCCTCAATTTGTCTGATCCAAAATTGGACCTCAGTGATGTACTTCCATCCTTTTCATTAGTGGTCTTTAAAGATACTTTGTACTTGCAAAAATCATTACAGCAATCATATACGATTCATGAGTTGAAAGGAACAACCAAGCGGCCGGGTACTGTTACGAAAAGCAATAAGCCTGTTTATAAATGTATCAAGAAAGATTTTGCGAATTTCTTTGAGCAAATTGTATTGCCAATTTCTAAAAATTATCCGATTGAGTTTGATCAAATGAAAGATATTGAAAACGAAATTATTGCCTTAGAACCGCAAGGACGACAATTGTATATTTCTGAATTGTCCAACTTTATTTTATTCAAACCAGTGGTGGCTTATGATCGAGGGATGAACATCAATATTCGAGAAGCCAATCGGATGTTGGAACGTAATGGAAATCAAATTACCACTTTCCAGCGAGATAAAAATTATGAAGATGCTTACTTAGAATTTTTCATCAATCTACATCCTGAGTTTGAAAAGCAACGCTTCAATGAGTTTTTCTTTTTGCCTTTTACAGAAATGACTCGGAACAATTGGTTCTTCAATATTTTTGAACAATTTACAGAGGAAGGCATTCAGGTATTTGGGATCAATGACTTGAAAACGATTCAATACTCGCCATACAAAGCGAATATTTCTACTCATATTAAATCAGGAGAAGATTGGTTTGATGTGTCCATCGAAATTTCTTTTGGAGATGAAGTGGTCAAATTATCAGATGTGAAAAAAGCGATCATGAAAAATGAACGCTTTGTGAAATTGAGTGATGGCAAAATGGGATTGTTGCCAGAAGCTTGGTACAATAAATTGCAAAAATATTTTCGCGCAGGCGAAGTCCAAAGTGGCGAATTGAAAATTTCTAAAATGAAATTTTCGCTCATCGATGAACTCTTCGATCAGATTGATGATATAGAAGTCTTACAAGAACTCAGCGAAAAGAAACGACGATTAAGAGAATTTCAAACCATTGAGGTAACCGAACTTCCTACTGAAATTAGAGCAGAACTTCGAGACTATCAAATAGAAGGATTTAACTGGTTGAATTTCTTAGATAGTTTCCAATGGGGAGGTATTTTAGCCGATGATATGGGACTCGGAAAAACCTTACAGATCTTGTCATTTTTACAAAAACAAGCAAATGATCACGATCAAGTTAACCTAGTCGTCGTTCCTACAAGTTTGTTATTCAATTGGCAAAATGAGATTAAAAAGTTTGTTCCTTCTCTGACTTATTTGATTCATCATGGTCCGGAAAGAACGGGAAATTATCAAGACTTTCATGGTTATAATTTAGTGATTACTACTTATGGTTTGATCTCTAATGACATTAGTTTGTTTGATAAAGTTAAATTTAACTACATCGTTTTAGATGAATCACAAGCCATTAAAAACCCAACTTCAAAAAGATACAAGGCGGCCTGTTTGCTGAAAAGCAGAAATAAAATAGCAATGACTGGTACGCCGATTGAAAATAATACCTTTGATCTTTATGCGCAAATTAATTTTGTCAATCCTGGATTTTTAGGTTCTCAACAATCTTTTAAAGAAGATTTTTCTAGACCGATTGATGGGGATGGAGATGTCGTACGAGCAGGTGAGTTACAAAAATTAATTAAGCCTTTTGTCTTACGTCGAAGTAAAGAACAAGTCGCTAAGGAGCTGCCTCCAAAAATTGAGGATTATATTTACTGTACGATGGAGCCGGAACAACGAAAAGTGTATGATGCTTATCGCAATAAATATCGAGATTATTTGATGAACAAAATAGAAGCAGATGGTTTGCAAAAAAGTAAGCTCTTTGTCTTAGAAGGTTTGTTGAAACTCCGTCAAATTTGTGATTCTCCAGAGTTACTCAATGATGAGGAAAATTACGGAACAGAAAGTGTGAAGATCACAGCCTTGCTCAAACACATTACAGAAAAAACAGGACAACATAAAATATTGGTTTTTTCTCAGTTTGTCAAAATGCTCAAATTGATTCAACGAGAGTTGGATAAACAAGGGGTGAAATATGAATACCTAGACGGACAATGTTCGCCGAAAGCTCGAAACGCCAGTGTAGAACATTTTCAAACGGACGAATCTTGTCGGGTATTTTTGATTAGTTTGAAAGCAGGAGGCACGGGACTCAATTTAACTGCTGCAGATTACGTTTATATTGTAGATCCTTGGTGGAATCCAGCCGTTGAAAATCAAGCGATTGATCGAACGCATCGAATTGGTCAAGATAAACATATCATTGCTTATCGAATGATTTGTAAGGATACGGTAGAGGAAAAGATCATTAATTATCAAAAGAAAAAATTGAAAGTGGCTTCTGATATTATTCATCCCGATGAGAGTTTGATCAAGTCTTTAACCAAAGATGACATTCGAGAGTTGTTTAGGTAATTATAACTTTAGTAAAAACATCACAATGCGATTCAAACAATTTGCTTTTTTAGTAATATCTTTTTTATTTTCCCTTAATGCTTTTGGACAATCCGAAAATAGCAAAGTGTTGAAAGTGAAGGTGATGAACATCAAAAAAGGGGAAGGAACCATTCGCATTGCAGCTTATAGTCCAGATCAAAAATTCTTAGGTGAAGAAATTGTTGAAGGGATTATTACTCCAGTAAATGAAGCGGGATCGGTCATAGCTGTTTTTGAAAACTTACCTTTAGGCACTTATGCTTTAAGTTTATACCACGACCAAAATAATAATGGAAAATTGGATACGAATTTTGTCGGGATTCCAAAAGAACCTTACGGTTTTTCTAATGATGCCCGAGGGACTTTCGGTCCTCCAAAATATACTGCTGCCCAATTTGATTTCATCAAAGATGGACAGCAGATTGAAGTTCGGGTGAAATAGGATTTTAGTGTTGTAGTATTGTATCGGAGATCAATTTATAAACTGCTCGCCTTGATTAGGATTTCAGAATGAATTGGGATTTCGTTTTGATTTATTTTTATAAGATAATTTCCATTTGGTAACTCAAGGGAAGCGACATCAATTGAAAGTTGTTGCCTCCCTTTTGATATTTTTTCTTGTTGAGAAAATAGCATTTGGCCGTTTAAGCTGTGTAACTCAAAGATATAAGTTGCGCTTTTTGGAGCGTCCCATTGTAAGTTGAAAAAGTGAGTAAATGGATTAGGAAAAATATCAATGTTAAGAGAAGGACTTTGCGGAATAGGAAAGTAAAATTGATCTTTTGGCAAAGGTACACAACAACAGGTGTTATCTTTTTTTATTTTTTTACTATAAGCGAAGACTTGTATTTCTTCCAAATAGTTTTCTTCTAAAATAAAAGTGTGTTGTTGATATAAATCAAATTCATCTAAAAAAATACTACGTCTTTGTTTTTGGTACCCGACGTAAGAAATTTCTATGTCGAAAATATTTAAATGATCCTGTATATCTAATTCGAAGACTCCGTCTAGGTCGGTTGTTACTCCGATGTTCGTACCTTTTAACCAAACATTTGCACCAATCAATGGCTCACCATTTTTATTGAGCACTATTCCTTGAATCCAATCTTGCCCGAAAAGGTCAGTGCTTAAAAAAAACGCAAATAGAAAGAGGAAGAATGTATTTAGTTTATTCATTAATTTTTTGTTTTAGTGAGAAACTATATCTAAGCTAAGGCTTTTTTTAAAATGATTTTGGTCGCAATGAAGGAAATAGTCAGGTTTCTAAAATTTAAATATCCATCCCCATTTCATATTGATCAATGACATTTTTAAACCCCATTTGTTCTAAAAATAATTTTACTGTTTGAAATTGCCCATCGACATTATTGATTTTGAGGACAGGACATTGTAAGGACAATTGATAAAATAAATATCGGCCAAAACCTTTTCGACGATGAGTAGGAGCAACAGCGAATTGTGCAATATAACCAGTTTTAGGACGGATAGCAGCAAAGCCCACCAATTTATTTTGAAAGTAGAGTTCTTCGTATTGATAATGATCAGACATTCGATCCAAATCATAAGAGCTATTTTCCCAAGAGGGAAGAAAATCTAAAAAGGATTCATACGCAGGCCAGTTCGGTTTATTTGTTGTTTTGATTTCCAAACCAGATATATTTATTTCCTGACTTGTAGATTCTTTATTATTAAAACAATGTAAGGTTCGTAGAATAGACATCCCCGAATTGCGATAAGCTTTGATGGCTTTTTCATTGCTAGAGATGACTTCTAGGCCACAATATTCGATACCTGCTTGTCTTAATTTTGGTAAAACATCACCATACATTTTTTGAACCAATCGTTGGCGGCGATGACTCGGAATGACTCCGGTAGCGACATTGTAAGCGGAGCGTTTGCCTTTGTATTCATCAATGCCATGGATAATGATTCCAACCAAAAGATCTCCATCAAAAACACCCACGCTATATTGCATATCCACTCCTGCACCATGCCAACGTTCTCTTAAATAATTTTCGGTTACCTCAAATTTGATAATATAATCTGAGAAAGAAAGATTGAAACAATCAGTGATGTCTTTTAAAGAGGTAGAGACTAAATTTTTAATGATCATAATGATAAGGTTGAATATATATGTATTTTTTGAACTTCTGAATATTCAATATTCAAGATCTACCACTTCAGCAGTATTAGGAGCAGTTTCACGTTCTAATATTTTTTGTAAATATAAATAACCAATCGTTGAAATGAGGCAAAAGACACCAAGGATTGACCACAACATATCATAACCGTATTTTTCAGCAATCTGGAAACCAAAAATTGGTGCAATGACATTAGAGAGAGAAAAGGTCATGACATAAAAACTCATGTAAGTTCCCCGATTTTCTGCATTAGATCTATTCAGCGCAAATGCATTGGCAAAGGGAATTTTATACATTTCACCAAAGGTGAAAAATAGAACAGATATAACCACAATGCCTAACCAACTTGAAAAAGGAACAAAAACAAAATAGGACAAGCCAATTAGAAACGCACCAATGGAAATATAATAAAGTGGCGGCCTTTTCTTTTCTAGAAAAAAGACAAAAGGCATTTCTACGAAGGCGAGAATCAATCCATTTAATCCCATTAAGAATCCAATTTGACTTTCATCTAAAAGTAAAAAGTCTTTAAAATAAACAGGAATTGTAAAGAAGAATTGCATAAATACAATACCAACTAATAAATTAAACCCTATAAAAATTAAGTAAATTTTATCTTTTAGAATAGAGACATTATTCAAAGCTTGTTTGGCTTCTTCTTTGGTGACTTTCTCTTTTTGGCCTATTGGGATCTTTGCTTGAATGATTAATGCTGCTCCCATACAGGTCAGACCGTCAATAATAAAAAGAGAATCAAATCCACTGGTAGCGACCAATAATCCTCCAATAGTTGGACCTGCTGAAAAACCTAAATTGATGGCTAACCGAATGAGCGAGATAGATCTGGTTCGTGTTTCTGCGTGACTAAATATAGCTACAGAACTAAAGAGGGCAGGCCGAAACGTATCAGCGATTAAGCTAAGGCAAAAGATAGTGATGCTGACTGCAAAAAAAGTTTTCATCCACATCAAAATGATGAACATGCCACCACTTAAAAAGAGTGACCAAAACATCGTTGGATGATACCCAATCCGGTCGGTCAATTGTCCACCAAGGTAGGAGCCGACTACAGAACCTAATCCAAAACAAGCCATCACATAACCGCTCTGTGTCATGGAGAAACCAAGATCACTGGTCAAATAAATAGTCATAAAAGGAATAACCATCGCACCGGCTCGATTGATCAATGTCATGAGTGCGAGTAACCAAATTTCCTTGGATAAGCCTCGATAAGAATCTGTGTAATAGGTGAGTAGATTGTTCAGCATACTGGTTCATTTTATGGTATAAACACAGTCAACATGATACAAGTTATAAAAGTTCCCTAGAGGAGAGGTGAATGATTGAATGCTAGAATTTTGAATAATTGAATGACCTTCTATCTCGAATCTCACGAAAGAAGACCATTCAAAATTCAATTGTTCTCACATTCAGTTATTCAAAACTGCATCATAAACTCTGTGAGGTTAACATTGCCAGGAAGGTTGATTTTTTTGCGTAAGCGGTATCGACTAGCTTCAACACCACGAACGGAAAGATTCAATAAGTTAGCAATTTCTTTGGTAGACAAATTCATGCGTAAGTAAGCACATAAGCGATGATCGTTGGGGCGTAACTGTGGGTATTTTTCTGAAATTCTTTTCAAAAAATTACGATGTACTTCATCGAAGTGATGCGCAAAATGTTCCCATTCATTATCTAATTGTTGATCATTGTTTAAGACTCGAATCACTCGGTTGACTTCTTTTTTTATGGAATCAATATCTTGATCTCCGGTGATTACTTTTTTTAGGTCAGACTGTATTTGATTGAGCATTTCTCCTTTTTGCAAAAGGTGCATGGTTGTAGAAGCGAGTTCTTTATTTTTAAATTGAATTTTGGATTCCAATTGATCATTGCGTAGTTGAAAGATCTCTTTTTCAGATTGAGCCACTTCTTCTTGATGTTGTTGCTCTAATAATTGTTGTTGTATTTGTAATTCTTTTTTCTCTTTGTTGTACCTATATTTTTGCAATAAAAGGAGTGCTGAAGTGAGACTTAGGAGTAGGAGGAAGTAAAGGAAATAAGCGATTTTATTTGCATACCATGGTGCACTAATTTCAAACGAATAGTTAATGATTGGACTCTCTTGATTAAAATTATTGATGGCCTTTAAATAAAAAGTATAACTTCCTGGGCTTAAGTTGGTATATTCTTTTTCTGTTTTTTGGGTCCATGGAGACCATTCATCATCTAAGCCTTTTAGAAAATATTGGTAGCGGACTTGATCAATGTTTTGATAAAAATTATTGGAAAAAACAATTCGAAAAGCATTATGTTGAGGATCAAATTTTGGGATTTCATTTTTAGGCTGATCAAATACAATCTTTCCATCTGTACTAAAAATACCACCAAAGATTAAACTGTCTTGATTAGAGGTGCTATAAACTTGGCTGATAAAAACTTGAAAACTTGAATCATGATGAATATCTTTTGAAGCGTCGAAGTGAAATGCACCTTTATCTGCTCCAAAAAAAACATTGTGTTCATCAATCGGATAAATATGTTCAAAGCCACCTAATAGTTTGCCTTTTAGATTAGGTAACAATCGTTGTTCAATTTTTTTGCTTAAGCCAATATCAGCTATATCGAGTACGCCAACATTTTCATTTGCAGCAAACCAAATATTTCTATCCGGTCCTTCCCGCAATCGTTTGACTCTTACCTCACTTCCAATGACATTATTAAAAGCAGGATAAGCCTGGAAACGATCTGTTGGTTCGTCATATAGAAAAACGCCCTTTTCAGAAGCAAAGACAACTTGATTATTGATTTTGAAAACATGATTAAAAAGATTAGAAACAAGCCCTTCTTCACTATTGTAATGTTTGACGCTTATTGATTTTAAATCGGGATCTAAGCGACATTTAAAAACACCACGATAAGGATGTGCCATCCAAATATTATCAGAATGGTCTAGTACAATGAATCGACTACTTTCTTTTAGGCCATCTAATTTTCGTAAAAACTGCCATCCATTTTTCTTTTTTTCAAAAAGATTGAGCCCGGTATAGCTACCGCCAATGATTAAGTTTTCGTTTAATTTTACAAAAGTCCAGTAGCCTTCTTGGGTATTTGAAAGTTGAACGGCCTCATTTCCGCGAAGCATTAAAGCACCATCATGATGACCAATGAAAAGTTGATTGTTAATGACATTGAGTCCCCAAACTTGTCCTCGTGTATTTTTGATTAATTCAAAATCGTGATGCTTAAACGGATCATAGTGCGCTTGCCAAGGAATTCGATACAATCCATTGGAAGTACCTAAATATAAATAATCTTGATGAATCTGAGCAGTGTATACGGATCCCTCTAAATTTCCATCAGGATATACTTTTGTAAAAGGGGAATTGAGCTCCACATAGCTGATACCATTGTCTAATCCAAGCCACAGGTTATCCAAATGATCGACACTCAAACTATAGATATTATTATTTTGTAGACCTTTATCTTTATTCAAATGTCGAATCGTTTTCCCTTTTTTATTCATCACGATTAAGCCATTCAAGAAGGTACCTAAAACGATATCCTTATTTGGTAGAAGCGTTGCAGAATGAATTTTGTTGTCAATTAAAAAAGGATCCGCGGTGGTCTTCCAAGGATTGATTTTATCATTATGGTATAGATACAAAGCGTTTTTTGCAGTAGCAATAATCATACTGTCCTTACCAATGGGCAAAATTTCTATAACTAGACCTTTGA
>CAYTVR010000025.1:0-44890 GCA_964441245.1 uncultured Saprospiraceae bacterium
AATTTAATTTCAACTACAGGATCCATTTCTACTTGGAGTTCAAAAACATTTGGAATGATAAAATTCTGTTCATAATTACAACCATTCATATCTTGAACAACTATGCTTTGCGTACCAGGAAGAATATTGACATAGGCACTATCGGTGTAAAAACTTTCCCCATTATCCAATGAATATAGATAAGGTCCGACACCTCCAGAAATATCAACGACCGCAAAATTACCTCCATCACCAAAACAAAGCGGCGGTTCTACAGCAATTTCAGCATCATAAGGAATATTATCATTTACTTCTACCAATATTTGATCCGCAGCAGTACAACCATTTTCTTGATTGGTCACTACCAAAGTGTACAGACCTCCTGAATTTACCATCGGTTCTAATCCGGTAGCACCGTCTGTCAGATTTCCATTATTGGTACTCCAACGATGAGAATATTTTTGCCCCATAGATGAGCCCCTACCATTCAGTTGTAAAGTTTGAGTATTACACTCTAACATTTCGGACACTGCACCAGCATCCGCTATAGGAGGAGCGATATTCTGATCAACAGATACCGTTTCCATTTGGGTACAACCATTCTGAGTATTGGTCAATGTTAATTCGTAAACACCTGGTTCATCGATGAGTGGTTTTAAGCTAGTGGCGTTCGCCAAAATATTTCCATCAATCGCTCTCCAAGATGCTTCGAATGCATTGCCTTGCGAAGAATTCAAAGCATTCAATTCCAAAGAAGATTCCAAGCAAGTTAAAATACTGGGATCTTCGATAGAAATGGATGGTAAATCAACATTGATGCTAATTGCGGTACTCGTCGTACTCGTACAACCATTCAATATATCAGTGATCATTACATTATAAACGCCTGGTGCAGAAATTATTGGGCTTGGATTACTCTCCTCTCCTGGTGATAGTTGACCATCATCAGTAGACCAATCAAAAGTCAAATTTCCAAAAGGTTGAGATCCTGTGGCGTTGAGGGTCGTTTTAGTTTCCATACAATTAAGTTCACTTACTCCATCAATCGATATTTGCGGAATAGGCGCTTCTATATCTTGACTAACCGCGACATTATCTTCAGCAGTACAACCGTTATTTTCATTGGTGACTAATAAGGTATAAGTCCCCGGAGCCTCAATGACTGGATCAGCACTATTCGCTCCTTCGCTAATCAAACCATCATCCGTTGACCAAGCATAAATATATTCCACTCCAGTGGAAGAATTATTACCATTCAAAATCAAACTAAAGGTATTACAATCCAAATCTTCTGCAACCGATCCTGCATCTGCTATTGGATCAATTATATCTTCTCGCACTTCAATGTCCATTGTAGTTTGACAATTATTTTCTTGATTAAAAATCGTTAACGTGTACCATCCAGGATCATCTACTTTGGGGAATAAAGTCTGTACACCATCCATAATATTTCCATTTGAGGTAGTCCAATTGATATTAAAATTATTTCCATTATCAGAATTTCCTGCATCTAATTGAATAAATGTTTTGACGCAAGTCAACTCCTCGGCAGGCTCTACTGCAATTGTCGGTGGAGTAATATTACTCGTAATCAATATGTCCTCTGTTTGTGTACAACCATTTACCTGATTGGTAATCAGTAATTCATACATACCTGCTACTTCAATTTCGGGATTAGGCATCGAGATATCTCCTGGCTCTAAAGATCCATCAGTCGTTGACCACTCAAAGTTTAAATCACCAACAGGTTGAGAAGAAGTTGCATCTAAAATGGTAGCAGATTCCAAACAATTCAATTCCGTTGGTCCTTGTACAAAAAGTGTAGGAATTGGTGAAACGGTATCAATCGATACAGAAGTAATATCGGACATTACACAACCTGTATTCGTATTGGTAATATTCAAAATATAATCACCAGCGCCATTGACTTCAATCTGTGCCGTATTGTTCGGAGACAAAATATTTCCATCAGTAGTGGTCCATTCATAACTATATTCTGAGCCTAAGGACCCTATGCCTATCAAATCCGTAATTATGTTGTTACAATTCAAGTCCTGATTCAAACCTGCGTCAACCGTTGGCACTCCTGGATCTAAAACGATATCTGTATCCACTGTTTGAGAACAACCATTGGCATCTACAATAGTCACTGGATAATTTCCAATATTTAATCCTGATAGATCTTTGGTATTTACTCCATTTTCCCAAGTGTAAGTGTAGGGTTCGATCCCTCCCATCACGGTCGTTGCAATACTACCATCAGATGCATTGGGACAGGTAAGAGGGGAAGCTACCAAAAAAGCTTGAACGCTAATTTCTGTAACGGTAGCAGCCCCCTGTACACTGCCCTGACAACCATGGCTTTGTACTGAAAGCGGATGATATACACCTTCGTTATTAACCGGTAACGAGTATGAATTCTGTGTAATGCCTGTAATTGGTGTCTGAGGTATATTATCGATACTGTATTCAAATGTATATGGACCAACTCCTGTGAAATCAACGGTAATATTATTTTGTGGATCTTCTTCACAAACATAAACAAAACCTGTCATCAGCGCTGCTGGCTCACCAACGATTTCTACATAATTTTCTGTTACAACCGTATTACCGCAATAGTCTGTTACGGTCAAAAAATAAGTAGTAGAACTTGATGGACTTACCGTGATAGATTCGGTATTTTCCGAAGTGCTCCATTCGTAAGTATAGCCAGGTAAACCGCCAAGTGTTTCAGGTGTGAGGGTAACCGCAGCTGATGAACATAGGGTGTCCATATCGGGAAATGCCATTAAAGGTTCCCCGTCTAAAATATGAATAGTTGAAAAAGGAATTTCGCAAGAACAAGGAGTCAACATTTCTAAAATAATCGTTTCTGATCCTTCCGCTATATCATCTTCAAAAACATTGATCGGTAACATATAAACCGAATCTCCAGCAGGAATAGTAACAGAAGATGGAATCGGTTCATAATCCACCCCTGAGGTTGCTGTTCCTAAGCTAGAAACGATATAATCAATCGTCACTGGCGCTGACAAATCATTGCCACTTCTATCAAATCTAAAAAAGCCATCAGTGCAAGATTCTGTGATTTCGCCAGTTGTAAAACCAGGTACTTCAGGAGTCACGATTGCAGAACCACCAGCATCAAAACTATTGGCTTTCAAGAAAACAGAAGAATCAAAATATGCATCATCTACATCAGCAATAATCAGTTTGATATGATAGGTTTCGCAAGCTTGCACATTGGCCATTGCTGTCAAAACGGTTGTGAATCCATCGTATTCAATTTCGTCAATGGCTAATCCATCAACCAATGGATAATTATCACAAGTCAATGGCATAACATTGTGGTGTGCTACAGGAATATTATTGATATAGTAATTTGAATTTTGCTGATGGTTTACGGTATTGATGGTGATAAAATCAGAAGTACCAGGGACAAGTGCAATATTGGTTGCATTATTATCAAATGGACCATTGATTCCAGGGCCACTAATAAAAAAACCAAAAACATCATTGAAAGAACTTCCTACATATTCGCAGTATTCCTCAGAAGCAAAAACAAATTCAAAGGAGATTTGATCTGTAGTCGGAGTAAAATCAAATTCCAAAGACGCTTGATCATAAACCGAATAAGATGGATTATCGATAATATCCGTTAAGTCAGGATCATAATTGATTCCACTGGCCCAAGATCCGTTGTTATAGATGTTGTTTGGTCCAGCAGATCCATCAATTCTTCCAGTAGATAGCATGACCCCTCTTTCTAAATTGATAGAAGGATCACCTTCTGAAAAGTAGCCCACACTTTCAACAGCACCATTGTATTGAATGCTCCCAGGTTCTACTTGAAAACAATCGCCACCGATGAAGACATCTTCGATCAACTGCTGCGCATTGTACTGCGAAGTAGATGTGAAGAGTCCCATCATATTGGTGGTATTTTCGACTGGTTCCACAGGTTCATTGATCAGACCAACACTCAGTGTTAATGGTAGATCACCCGTGCAATTGGGGTTAGTCAATAACAATTTGGTTACAGATTCAATTGAATAAAAAGTGAATACCTCTTTATTCAATTGATGGATTTTGATACGTGAATCAAGCATCTGGACCAAGGGCTTACAGTCAGATCGGTACTCGTCCACATTTAGGAAAAGTGAATACTCCGTAGAGCGCTTCATGTTACGCAATACGATTTCGTAGTTTCCTTCCTCTAGGATTAAAGGATGCCTAATATCTTCGGCATCAAGGAAGATTGTTTTGATAATGTTCAAGTCGGGATTACAATTTGCATCTCTTGCGGTTAAGGACAAACTTCCTAAAAATATTAACGAAAGCAGTGTCCAATGTGTAGAAGATACAAACATATTGATATGGGATATTTAGTTAAGTCTGATAAGTCATCACTAATAAAGCTAAGTTGATCAGTCGTTTGATTATTCAAGTGCGTTTGAAAAAACAATCGTTTTTAGCATCAACTTACTATGCCATACAAGTCATTCATTATCAACACCTAACGGTGTAAATAATCATTTCAAATGGGTGTTCAATAAGTCGCAATGGAAGAAATCATATCTTGAATAAGATAGAGACATTAACAAACAGGGCCAGATTCTAACAATATACTTTCAGTTAGTACCTAGAGGCTATTTATACCAAGCGACTGAGATCGCATATTATCTACAACAGCATTATGTTGTAGCCATACGATACCCAAAAATAATTCAGCAATCAATCAGGAAATGTCAATAGAAAGGAGGACATTTTTTAAAATCGGTTCTTGATTCATTGTCTGATTTTGAAAAAACCAATTCTATATTAAAAAAATATAGAGGGGTTTTATGCAATTTTGTTCAATCCAATTTAGTGTGTTTTACATAATTCCAAAACAATCAATTGTGTTTGTTTTGTCTGTATAAGAGGGGTGACTTACGTCAAAAAAGTGTGCGGTTTAAATATTAGATTGTAAATGTATTTATTTTTTTTGTAAATGAGAAAGAAAAGAAAACTATTTTAGTTTTTTTTAACGCTTCTATTGTTTTATTGTCTCAAAAAAATATTTCCTTAACAAAACGACAAGGGTCTAATTCCCTATATGGACTGAATAAATTTTTAATAAAAAAGAAAAAAGGTTCATTAAATATCAAATTCACCAATCTACATAAAGACAATTTTTAAACAAAAAAAAGCCCTCACCAACAGTGAGGGCTGTACAAAGAGAGGAATAATTAGATGACAACTTTTATTCTTGTTTTTGGGGTGATTTGACTTGACTAGTTTCTGGTTTCTAGCTTTAATGTATCGAGTCAAGGGAATTAGAACACCTTGAATTTTACAAGACCAAAACACTATATGATGAAGTGGTGTATTAGCGCCAAGAGATACTGTCGATCGATCAGCAGATTAAGAGAGAGACTCATTCAATTATCCAAATTTATTAATCTCATCTTGATAATTTCTTGGCACCTTTACACCATACAACATCTTTTCTTTTGATTATAATCTATAACTAACTCCTAAGCTGATCAATGAAACTCCGTATCCAATTTCACCATAGACGCCCATTTTAGGAGTCAAAGCATACTTCAATCCTACGTAACCAGAGTAAGTAAAGATCCCTTCCGAATCATCAATATCAACTCCATCAAGACGTCTCGTTGAACCTTCAATATTTGTTTTAATATCTGAAAAATTATAACCAAGCATAGCACCTCCATAAAAGTCAACTCGTTCTCGATTGAAGTGTCCCTCAGCACGTAGACCAACTAAATAAAAATCATTTTGTAAGTATAGGTCACTTGGTCCTGGGTGATCCTTATCTACTTTTAGTCCTTTATACTCAGAAGAGGAATGTCCTAGATATGCACCTAGGTTAAAAACTTTATTAATTCGATAATTCAACACTATGTTTACAGGCGGGATACGTGTACTCGCATTTTGAGAAACAAAGGTGGGCATCAGTCCAATTCCAGCTTGAATTTCAAACTGACCTTTATTGTATTCAATTTCTTTAACAGTAGGTTTTGCTTTCTGTGCAAAAGTACTGTTAAGGTTAAAAGATAAAAATAATACTGCTGCAAATAATAGTTTGAAATTTTTCATAATAATAGCTTTTTTGGTTGTTAACGATAATGTTCTTTTTGTATTCTGATTGCGATCAAAGGGAGTTAAGTTTATCATTTTCAATATGGTTTTTTTTATAAATTAGAGTATACAATTCTAGTATCAGATTGGTGTAAATCACCACATCTAATGCTGGGGTTCGACCCTCAAAAACGGTGTAAAAAATATACAATCTTACCTACAAGTAACTGAATATCAGTACTGTATCATAAAAAACCTCTTGCAAAATTAAATTGTATTACTCCTGTTTTTGTATTGTTAGTGCATTAATAGTTATTCGGCAACGCTTGCTAATTCCGTTGAAATTATTGCTTGTTCTTCAACTTCCAGCATATCATTTTGCTGTGATACTACAGCTGGTTTGATTTCCTTCACTTCAGTAGAAGAATAAAAGCAACCATATCCTCTGGAACACGAACTAAATGCCATTGCAAAAACGGCTAACAGGATAAAGATGGATTTTTTGTTTTTCATAATCATAGCTTTTTTGTGTTGAACAATCGTTTTCATTTTGATGGTTTTTTGAATGATAAATATCCGAAATATTCGGTGTCAATTTGTTTTCATTTTCTATAATAATTCAGTCTTTTTTTTAAAAAAGTGTGCAAATATAATCAAGAGTATTTATTATGCTAATCTTTTATATTATTTTTAATAAAAAATTATTACTCCTCTCTTTTGTTTTCGTGACACTCTCTACATATATATATCCCCTTAGTATCGAAAACGCTGCATGAGATTTAAAATTTTAATATTAATTATTCAATTCAACTACTTAAACACTTGAAATGAGTCACTAATAATAAAGACGAAATATATTAAACGATGGTTGGGCGAAGGTCTAACTTTATCATCAATTATAATTTAACTCTTCAATAATTTAAAGTTAAATCGATTCTAATCATTTTTCAAACCATCCAAAGGGCATTTGTCAGGTTCTTAAATTATTCTTACGAGAATCTTTTTAAAGTAGACTTTCTAACGATAGGCAAGCAAAATTTTGGTTTAACGTATTATATTATAAACAACAAAACTTATTTCTTTATTGTAATATAAATAAAAAATAAAGATAATTCAATAATTTTCATTTTAAATGACTAATAGATTTCATTCTGTTGGCTATTATTTTACTTTTTGAAACGATAGGATCTATTCCCTTCTTCAATATTTCCTACGGGATTTGCTTATATTCGCGACATATTTCATCTTTTTTACATTGTTTTTTAAATAAACATTACTAAAATGTTAAAGTTTATTCACTTGCTAATTATCAGCACTTTCTGCTGTTTTTCACTCCACGCTCAATCAATTGACATCAAACAACTTAAAGGAATAAAGGCCCGAAATATCGGCCCTGCTGGCATGAGTGGTCGAGTCACAAGCATCGATGTCGTTTTAGATCAACCAGATATAATATACATAGGTAGTGCCTCTGGAGGAGTATGGAAATCTGAAAGTGGTGGCATTAAATGGACCCCTATCTTTGACGATGAAGAAGTTTTATCTATTGGATCCATCAAGATCAACCAAAATAACCCTAGCGAGATCTGGGTTGGTACTGGAGAAGGCAATCCTCGAAATTCCCACAATAGTGGTCAAGGCATTTATAAATCCATTGATGCTGGAAAAACTTGGACCAAAATGGGACTAGATCAAACCAGAACGATCCATCGCATCATTATTCATCGTGATGATCCGAATATTGTTTATGTGGGGGCCATGGGTTCTATCTGGGGAACAGGTCCAGAAAGAGGTGTATTCAAAACAATAGATGGTGGAAAAACTTGGAAAAAGGTATTATACATCAATGAACAAACAGGCATTGCTGACTTAGTCACCGATCCTTCCAACCCTAATAAATTAATCGCTGCGACCTGGGAATATGGTCGACATCCTTGGAAATTCAACTCTGGAGGAAAGGGATCAGGCATCCACATTACTTATGATGGCGGAGAAACATGGACCGCTATAACGAAAGAAGATGGTTTGCCGAAAGGCAACTTAGGAAGAATAGGACTAGCAATAGCTCATGGTAAACCCAATATCGTTTATGCTCTTGTAGAAGCCAAAGTCAATGGATTGTACAAATCTACAGATGGTGGGCATCAATGGTCTTTGGTTTCCACCAAAAATATTGGCAATCGTCCTTTTTACTACGCTGAATTATATGTCGATCCCAATAATGAAAATAGGCTTTGGAACATTTGGAGTTATGTTTCCAAAAGTGAGGATGGTGGAAAAACGTTTAAAACTATTTTAGATTACGGAAAAGGAGTCCATCCTGATCACCATGCTTTTTGGATGCATCCTGATCACCCGAATTTTATGATTGATGGTAATGATGGTGGTGTTAATATTTCTAGAGACGGTGGAAAAAATTGGCGATTTATCGAAAATTTGCCTCTTGGGCAATTCTACCATATTACTCATGACATGGACATCCCCTATAATGTCGGAGGTGGAATGCAAGATAATGGCACATGGATAGGCCCAAGTTCTATTTGGAAACGCGGTGGCATTCGCAACAGTGATTGGCGAGAAGTATTATTTGGTGATGGTTTTGATTTGATCATTCGACGAGATAATAATCGCTATGGCTTTGCCATGTCTCAAGGAGGACACATGAGTTATATCGATAGAGAAACAGGAAAGAATACTTACATCCGTCCTGTTCATCCTGAAGAAGTGGAGTTGAGATTCAATTGGGATGCAGCATTGGCTCAACATCCAGGTTATGATTGTGGTATTTATTTCGGAAGTCAGTTTGTTCATAGATCTTTGGACTGCGGTCAAAGTTGGGAAATCATTTCTCCTGACTTAACCACCAATGATACGATCAAACAAAAAGAATCTGCACAAACGGGGGGTTTAACTTTAGATGTTACCAATGCGGAAAATTTTACAACTATTACCTGCATTGCTCCTAGCGCTGTGGATCAACAAGTCATTTGGGTCGGAACAGATGATGGTAACTTACAATTGACCAGAGATGGTGGAAATAATTGGACCAACTTGGACAAGCGTTTACCAGGTTGTCCTGCGGGGAGTTGGATTCCACATATTGAGTTGACTAAAAACGCAGGAGAGGCTTATGTCGTCGTTAACAATTATCGAAGAGATGATTGGACACCTTATTTATATCATACGACAAACTTCGGTCAAACCTGGAATCGTTTAGCAGATCAACAAAAGGTAGATGGCTATGTGTTATGTGTCCTACCCGATCCGGTAGAACCCAATTTGATTTTTATGGGTACAGATCGAGGACTTTACTTTAGTATCAATGCTGGCCAAAATTGGCAAAAATGGACCAATGATTATCCATCTGTTCCGACTAGAGATTTAAAAATTCATCCGCGAGATCATGATTTGATTATTGGAACTTTTGGTCGAGCAATTTGGATTATGGATGACATTCGCCCTTTGCGGGAAATAGCGCGTAGCGATGGAAAAGTATTGGAAAAAGATTTCAATGTTTTTTCAGCAACGGATGGCTATTTTGCCAATTATCGTTCGGTTGATGGTGTGCGTTTTACTGCTGATGCAGCATTTAGAGGACCTAATAAATCGAGCCAATCTATGATTTCCATTTGGGTAAAACCCGAACAAAAGGAGAAAGAAAAAATGGAAAAAAAGAAAACAGATCAGAAAGAAAATAAAGGAGATAAAAAGAAAAATAACAAAAAAGTAAAAATACAAGTACTCGATGAAAAAGGCGATACCATTCGAAGCTTTCAAAGAAAATTAAAACCAGGTATCAATCGTACTTACTGGAATCTTCGTCGAGATGGTCCCAACTATCCTTCTTATAAGGATCGCCAACCTGATGAAGATGCGCGAAGTGGCGCTCCAGTACTGCCAGGAACTTATCAAGTTTTACTGACTTATCAAGAACAAGTGGACTCCACGACTATAAACGTTCATCTAGATCCGCGCATTCCTTATCCATTGGAGCAGTATCAACAAAAAGATCAGGCCATTCGTAATTTTCAAAATTTGATTGAAAAGGCGAGCCTAAGTTTTGATCGTTTAAAAGAAGCTAAAAAGACGGTACAACTTATCAATGATCAAATGATCCATGTAGCGGATAGCACTAAAAAAGAGGTCAAAGAGTATGGTAAAATCATGAATGATAGTATTGCCAACATCATGCTTTTATACATGCTTCCGAAGGACAGCAAAGGCATTCGAAGAACATCTCACACCTTAAATAGTCAAATCTATCGAGCAATGGGATATCTTAATGCAGCAGATACTGCACCTAATAGTAATGGACAATTTGCCGTAGAAAAGGGTCGTCAAAAAATCTTGTCCACATTGAATAGAGTCAACTCTTTTTTCGAAAATGAATGGGCTGCTTATCGCAAAAAAATAGAAAGTGTCCCTTATTCTTTATTCAAAAACTATGAACGAATTGAGGAAAAATAGTAACAGGACTTTCTAGGTGTGTTGATAATTATTTAAGGCAAAAAATTGAAGTTGAAACTATAGACTGGATTAAGCAATCGAATGGGCTATCGTAAAGTGAAAAGTGCTGCCTTGGTCTTTTTTAGAATCAACCCAGATTTCTCCGTTGTGAAGTTCAACTATTTTTTTGCATTGGGCTAGGCCAATTCCTGTCCCTTCATATTTATCAATAGTATGTAATCGTTTAAAAATCATAAATATTTGTTCTTGGTAGGCTTCCTCAATACCAATGCCATTATCCTGAATAGAAAATTGAAATCTATCCTCTAAGTTTTTACCGGTAATCATAATTTTCGGTTGAGCTTCTTTTCTTTGAAATTTCAAGGCATTGGTGATTAAGTTTTGAAAAAGTTGACGGAGCTCTATTTCGTATACCATCAACTCTGGTAATTCTCCAACATTCAGTATGGCCTTTTTTTCTGTTAAAGCGGTATCTAAATCATTTTTGAGATTATCAATCAAATCATTACAATCTATAGACTTAATGGCTTTTTTTCTTCCAACTCTCGTATAGGCCAATAATCCGGTAATCAAAGATTTCATTCTTCGGGTTGCATCAATGATAAGTTCAATTTCATCTTTACCATTCTTTTCAAATTCTTTCTTATACTTTTTATTCAGTAATTGAGAAAAACTAATGACGGTTCTTAATGGCTCTTGTAAATCATGAGAAGCGACGTAAGCAAATTGTTCTAAATCTTCCTTTTTTCTTTTTAGCTCAATCAAACTTTGTTCAAGTTCTTTTTTAGACTTTTGGGTTGCGGCTAAAGATTGAACCAATTTTTGATGACTGGGCTTAAAAATAAAGACCACTTCTAAAATGATGATCAACAAGGAAAACATCATCAACAATAATTCTATGGTTACAATGAAACCAAGTTTATCAGAAGCCACCTCTTCTAATATACCTACTACTTGATTCATCTCTACTAGATATTCTGTTTGATTATCATTAAGCAGAGGTAGGTCTATATCTTGCTTAGCCGAAAGATGATCCATTTGTTCTTCTACAAAACTAATCCGCAAAGAGAGCTTTGACATGAGCTCCAAAGCTTTGAGATCAGTAATGGGACTCAATTTAGATTCTCCAAAATTGTTTAATAAATTATAATGGGTATTTTTCCATTCTCCGATTAGTGATGGAAGTTGATTGGCCGTTTGATTATCTTTAAGAACTTTATAAAACTCAAGATTTATCTTTTGGCTAAGCATTCGCTGCTTTCCTGCAAGGTTAATTGTTTTTGCATCATATTTCTTCTCAAAAAGAAAATATTGAATAAAAAGTTGGTTAACCACTAAAATAACTATGGCAATCAAAATAGCCAGTAAATATCTTTTATACATTATTCATTTTTAACATGTCTCTACACTCATATCTGTGAAAAACAAAAATTATGCAAGTTGTTGACTTATTACTAAGTCATTTTTCAGAAAGTTAAGCGTTTAATAAGATTGGGTAATCAAATATTTGGGTTAGATCGATAATTCGCTTTTATTTGGCTTTTTTAAATAGATAAATTTTAAATAGCCTTCATTCATAACAATATGATATCAAAGTATCCTATAAAATTCAGCTCTCTCTTTATTTAATCCATTCATTTTTTTTTGTTAAAAAAGTTAAATAAATAGTCAGTTGACTGCCATTCTAGCCATAAAAAAGGGAAATTAGAACAAATTATTTCTCCACTTCGATGGGAAATATTACCTTTGGCCTTTTGAAAGATTAGGAGTATGTATAAAATTTAAGCTTGGGTAAAAATCACTTTAATTGAAGCTAATATTTGAATAAATAAAGCAATTTAACAGACTATATTTGCTTTTAAATTCTATTTCGGTTTCAAAATTACTCGATTTCACCTTCAAGAAAAATCAAATTCACCCTAAATAACTACGCCTAATCGCTTAGTTAAGTTTCAACAATATTTATACAAATTGATTTTCGCAACATCTAAAAATGAAATAATTATGAAATTAATTTACAATCGATCATTTCTTTTCGTTCTATGCCTTTTTATCGGATGGAACCTTACCGCACAAACGACAGGAGGGCCAGATGCTTATGGTTACACTTGGATAGATTCCAATGATCCTTCTGGAGAAGTCGCCTTAAATTTTATAGACATTAGGGAAGATCCTAATAGTACTCAAGTAGAAGGCTTACAAGATGATAATGCTGCTGCTGGGTTTATTGACATGGGCATTAATTTTCATTTTTATTGGTTAGATTACAGTGCTGTAAAACTGGGTTCTAATGGATGGATTAGCTTTGCCAACGTAGGTAACATTTCTTCTTGTTTCCCAGCTATTCCTACTCAAGCAGCCTCAGGACAAGCCAATAATTTAGTTTGCCCAATGATGACTGATTTAAACTTTGGAGATACAGACAATGGCAATCCTGCTGAAATGTGGTATACAACTATTGGTACTCAATTCATCGTTTCTTACTATGATGTACCATTTTGGCAAGCAGGTACCCCTACCTTTAATGGTGACAACACCTTCCAAGTAATTTTTGATTCTGCTGATTCTTCTATCATGTTTCAATACTTAGAAATGGATGCAGCTGCTACTGGTAATTGTGCTGCTCCTTTCGTCAACTCTGCAGTAGGTATCGAAAATGTAAGTGGTAATATTGGATTAAGTTTAGTAGAAAGTGGAGGAATGCCTCCAAGTAACTATGCTGTTAAATTCTTTTACCCACAAACGGTTACTTTCGAAGTAGCGGATGTAACTCCGGAATGGAACCAAAATGACAGAAATGGGGGTTCTTTTTACTTGCCTGGCTCTGAGGTTCCAGTCTCGGCGTCTATTAGTAATGGAGGTAACTCTGATGTTGCAGCACCATTTAGCGCTAAAGCCGAAGTTTTTAAGGCTCCTATTGCTTTTCCTGAATATACCTCCTCTGCAATGGTCGAAGCTATTCCTTTAGGTGGTAGTGCAGAAGTTGATTTTGATCCTTTTACTGAACTAACTTTTAATGGCGGTGGTCCAATTACCCCAGGTACTTATTCTCTTGAAGTGACCACTGAACTTGGTGGCGATTTATTACCTGATAATAATTCAAACATAACTGAATTGGTTGTAGTTGATAATACAACGGAGGAATTAATGCTTACTTATGGTTCTCCGACCGTAGATCCTATTGGAAGTATTCAATGGACCAATGGTGGAGGAAATAGTGGTATGGGTGTATACTATGAACCGCCATTTTATCCCTTTACAATCAATGCTGTTTCTGTTTTTGCATTGGGAGATGGTGTAGATGATGCTTATACCATTCAAGTATACAGTGACCAAACAATGATAGATGGAATTCCTGATCCTGCTGCTTTAATCAGTCTTGCTGATGTACAAGCAGGTTCTTATACCAATGGTTCGTGGGTTAGAAGTGATTTACCTGCTCCATTAGTTATTAATAGCGGTGGATTTTATGTAGCATGGGTGATGCAAGGCAACGAATGTGCTATTGGTACAGAAGAGTCTCTTCCTGTTTCTCGTCGTTCACTTGAATTCATCGGTGGTGGATGGGCGGAGTTTCGTCAAAATAAAACGGATGATGTTTCTATGAGAATACATGGTGATCAATTGAACACCAGTATTGAGGAAGCTGTATTTACAAGTAATGTAAATCTTTTCCCAAATCCAACTCATGACAAAATCAACATCCAAAGTACTTTGACTGATGTGGCTATTGAAAGAGTACAATTATTCAATACACTTGGTGAAAAAATGTTAGATAACAGAGTCAACATCGAGCCTAACCAAGTACATACTTTGAATTTAAGTGCAATGGCTGGCGGTGTTTACTACATGAGCTTAACGGCTGATGGTAGTACGATCACTAAAAAAGTTTCTTTAATTAAGTAATGATCAATTAATAAGTCATTTTTTGATAAAGACTTTTCATAAAAAAGTCATCGAGTTTCGACTCGATGACTTTTTTTATTGGTTGACTAAATTTGTTTAGTATAGATAAAAGAAACAATGGTTTTACTTTTTATAAAGCTTCCCTTTAAATTTGGTTGACCATACAACTAATCCTTCTTCACTTCTCCTTCCATCAACAAGCGCAGTAAGATTCCATTGGTCCAACCAAAACCATCTTGAACAGGATACTCTCCTCCACCCGCTTCTAATCCCATGTCAAGTACATTGTATTTTTCCACCATCTTTCCAGTATTCCGATATACTTTTACATTGACATCTACCCAATTCTTTTTGATGGTATCTGCCAATGCTATTTGATTATAATTTCGTAAGCCTTTAATAGTGATCCATTGAAGTGGAGCCCAACCATTCGGTGAATCCCATTGTTGGCCAGTTTCGTTTAAGGTCGTTACCACTCCACCAGGTTTTAAGAATTTTTCTTGCACAACCGTTGCGACTTGCTCTGCTTGGTTTTGATCTGATAAATTAAAAAAGAGTGGATACAATCCAGCTAAGGATAACACACCTGTAGGTTTTCGCTTAGCGAAATCATAGTCTATAAAAAAGTGATCTTTTTCATCCCAACAGTATTGTAATACGGCTCGTTTTCGATTGGCTGATTTTTGTGTAAACAAAGTCGCTTGCTCTTCATTTCCCGAAAGGGAGTACGCTTTCGCTAAAACAATTTCTAAATGATATAACAAAGCATTCAAATCCACAGGAATAATGTCCGTTGTATGAATCGATGCTAAGTATTGACCATCACTAAACCAGCGACTAGAGAAATCCCATCCTGATTCACAGGCCGCTCGAAGATCTTGATACAAATCTGCTTTTTTACGATCAACGCCTTCCGCCAGTTCCACATCTTCCCGATAGGACTCGGCACGTGGTTTTGGATTGTCATCAAAATAACGATTCAAAATAGATCCATCTGGCAAACGGACTACTCTACGATGTGTGGGAGCATCGGCAGATAATTTTTCCATTCCATTCATCCAAAACTGGTATTCTTTCTCCAGCTGTGGCAAATATTTTTTATAAATGTTATCTCCTTTTCCTTCTGCTAAAACGCGAATAATCGCAGAAAAAAACGGTGGTTGCGATCGGCTCGAAAAGTACCGTCGATTACCATTAGGAATAAATCCTATGTCATCAATCAGGTAGGCAAAATTATCCGCCATGTTTTCGATTAAATCCCATTTTTCGGCAGTTTGCAAACCTAAAATAGTGAAATAACTATCCCAATAATAAATTTCTCCGAAGCGCCCACCAGGAACGATATAAGATTTAGGCAATGGAATCAAAGTACCTGTCGTCGAAGCATCTGGTTGACGAAGAAGAACAGACCAAAGGGCATTGATGTGTTCCGCTGCAGTCCGACTGGTATCACTTTTAAAACCACTCGCATATTTTTTAGGCTCATCAAAATGCTCTAATACAAATCTTTTTAAATCAAAACCTGGAGTAGCCTTAGCTAACTTAAAGCGTTTCAAAATTTCGTCCGTAGAAAATTTTGGAGTACAATCCACAAAAGTTTTTCCATCTTTAAATACACGATTCATTTGTATGTCTACAAAAAGATCTCCGTATCGTTCATCGGGGCTGAGGTGTTGTTTGGTCTCTGGTAATAAAGTGGTTGTTTCTGGTGCTGTTGATTGACGGCATGCACTTAAAAACAAAAGAGAAAGGATTATTAAATACAAGTAGTTTTTCATGTTAGGGTATTGGATGTTTTATTGGTTATTGGATGGATGTTGGATATTCATTATTGCTTTAATTTGCCATTTCGTTCCAAGTTTACCTTCTTCTATCTTCTGCCTTAAAAGCTCCTCTATTGTGCAAAATCCATTGCGATTCATCCAAAGGTGAAACCCCTTTAAAGGTACGAATTTTTTCTTCACTCGTTGCTGTTTTTTCGTAGCCATCTAAGGTCAATTTAAGTCGACCTTTACCAGAAGTAGTGGTATTAAATTTAATACTATAGTCCATCGCTTTTTCTACGGCGACCCTACCTGTCATCGTAAAAAAGTCTCCTTCAAAAACAGGTGGATTTATTTGAGCATTCATTTGATTCATATCACTCGCAATGGCTCCTAGTAATGCTTGATTTGCTTTAATTTGAAACGCATACATTGGGCCCAAAAGATCAGTATCACTCAATTCCAAACCACGTAAAATCCCCATCGGCGTTGCCAATAAAAAATCACCGGGATTGGAATGCATGGTATGCTCTGAACCTTCCAATAAAGTAATGTTGATATCGGTCACCTCCCAGCCTTTTATACCTTGACGTAAAGACCAAGGAATAGCTCGTTTTACTTCATTTTGATATTTATTGCTGATGTCACTGGTCCGTACTTTAGATGTAAAAGTCACTCCACTTCCAAGTGGCGCAGGTGCTATCAAAAAGGTCATGATGGCCCAACAAGGCTTTGGCATCCAATAGCGGACATAAGCTTGAGCAGACTGCTTTGGTGTTTCTTTATAAATGACTCTAGGTGAAAGAAAGTTAGCCTTCACACCAAAACGGTTTTCAAGATTATCTTTAAGTACCTCTGTTTGAATGGGGCCAAAAATTTTTAAATGAAATTCTCTTTCTTCCTTATGCCATTGAAAATCTAGTGCTGGATCTTCAATGTTCAAGAATTCTAGGGCTTCTCCCAATTTTTGATAATCCTTCTCTTCAACAGCCACTGCTTGTACACTCAAAACTGCTTGATTGATGGTTTTAAAGTCATCTTCCATTTTTTCAGTTCCAAGTACATCTCCAGCCAAAATCAAGTCAGAGCTAGTGAACACCCCAATTTCATTTGCGGCAAGCTGACCGACTGGATCTAATTTGCCTAATTTTCGTTGAAATATTTGATTAATTTTTAATTCTTTTTGTAGGTTTTGAGACCAAATAACATCCTTGTTTTTCAAAGCTCCGCTAAACAATCGTCCATGTGCCAGTCGTCCTAATTTAGGATCGTATTCCACCTTAAATATTTTTGCGGAAGGACTGTTTTGACTTATTTTTTTGGGTATAAATAAAGAAGTGATGTGCTCCAATAAAGTAGAAATACCTAAATCCAATTTAGCGCTTCCAAATAATAAACCAATCATTTTTTGATTTTGAATTTGTACTTTCGCTTTTTTAAAAAGCAAGTCTAAGTCATCTACTTTTCCGTCAAGGTAAGTGGTTAAAAACGCTTCATCTAATTCCGCTAAATTCTCTAAGGATTTATCTATGACCGGACTGGTCAGATAGGGTTTCAAATTCAAAAAATCAATAACCGTTGGATGATCAGGATCGCTATTATCACCATAATTTAAAACAAATAATGATGTACCTAAGTCTTTTTCTAAATCGGTAAAAACTTGTTCTATATCCGCACCAGCACGATCTATTTTATTCATAAAAACCAATACCGGTAACTGTCGCTCCCGGATGCTTTCCCACAAATTCAAAGTGTGCGCTTGTACGCCTTCAACCGCAGAAACAACCAAAACAACCAAATCCAAAACAGATAAGGCTCTATCCACTTCCGCTGAAAAATCAACGTGACCCGGCGTATCTACGATATTAACTTTCGTCCCTTCCCATACAAAATCAACCGTTGCTGTTTTGATAGAAATCCCTCTATCTTTTTCCATATCCAAACCATCGGTTATGGCAGATCCTTTGTCAACACTCCCTCGACTTTTAATCGCACCAGATGTATACAACAAACATTCTGTCAAAGAAGTCTTACCCGCATCAACATGCGCCAAAATCCCAATCGTTATTATTTTTTGCTGAGACATAAAGGATTGATAAACTAAAACTCCCAAAATATCCAATATCCAATATCCAATATCCAATATCCAATATCCAATATCCAATATCCAAAAACTAAAATTAATCATCAATATCCAATCGAAACGAAGTCAAGATTGGTTTATTCAAATTTAATTTCAAAACTATCCTAAACTTTTGACATAAAGTACTAAGCCTCCTATTCCGCCCAAATCCCTGTATCCTTTTGGTTTAATATTTTTCGAACTTGTATAGGAGAAATAATCGCAAGTGGTAACATGGAAGCAACGGTTCCTAAAACGATTCCAATGGAACCCAAATTTAGCCCTACGGCAAAGAAAACAGAGAGGGGAATATTGATGATACTCGCCAATATCCAAGTGTACATTTGTACTCGAATTTTTCCGGTACCGTTGACCATTAAATTATATAAATTGACCCAAGTCGTAATAGAAATAGATAAGCCAACAGCTATCGTGAGGTTCAGAGGTATGGGCGTATCAGGAAGCCATAAACCAAATATGATAGGAGAAATAAACGTCATAAATATCGTACCTACGATGGTCCACATCCAAATTTTTTGAATCGACCACAAAGTCTCTTTCAACCAAACCATATCCTTTTTGCGATAAGCTTCGATGCTTGCTGACCACAATTGATTAGTCAAAATAACAAACAACATTAAAAAGATAGAAATGTATTTATACACTGCTTCATATTTCGTAACATCCTCGGCTCCTACAAATTTGATGATCAATATATTATTCGTTTGATGAATGATGATCATACATATCTTGATGATAAAAAACTGAATTCCTAAGGTAAATAATCCATCAAAAAATCGTTTACTTACGTATTTGTAGGAGGGGCTAAATTGTTTGAATTCATTCCTAAAATAGTATATCGCTACTCCTAAAGGAACAAAAGCAAAGGTAAATGATTTGGCCGCACCGAATAAAAGTAGAGACTCTGAAGTGGTATAAAATAAAATGATAATAACAGCTAAGAAAGCCACTTTTCCAAGCGTCTTAAACAAATCTACCATGGCTACTTTTTGTAAGGCATAGAAAATTTGATAGACTAAAGAAGAAACAAAGTTGATCAATAAGGCAGCAAACATCAACATAGCCAACAAAGCAATTTCTCTTCCTAATGAATGATCGACAATCAAATCTGGGTCTGCATCATTGATCAAATCTACCCACGGCAAAAACCAACTCACAATGATTAAAATACTAATTGCTCCTGAAAATATACTCCCTAATGCAAAAAAGGCCGTACTCACATAACCTCTCGCCTCTTCATCATCTCCATCTGCAATCGCTTCTCCTAATCGATTTCTTAAACCATTGCCAATTCCCGCATCCAACTGACCAAACATATCTATGGTGGTAACTAATGCTAGAAAAATTCCAAATTTTTCCGCTCCCATATATTTTATAGAAATCGGGAAATAGGCAAAACCAACCAATATCCCAATCCCCTTATAGAGCACCGCTAAGATTACATTCTTCTTCGCTTTTACCGTTCGTTCATGTCCTTTCTCTAACAGTCCTTTCAGTTTTATAAATATACTCATACAGTTTTTTTAAATAATTGAATGTGGGAATTTTGAATAATTGAATGAGCCCACTTACATGTGATTCGCATTCGAGGGACATTCAAAATTCTAAAATTCAATCATTTTGCATTCTAGTATTTCTTCCTTTTTTTAATAATTGAATGTTGACCAACTGAATTTTGAATGGCACTTGAACGTAAATATCACCATAGAAAGCCATTCAATTATTCAAAACTCTGCTATTCAATTATTATTACGATAACAAATATTTCCTCACCATAGTTACTGATGGAGGATCACCTTTCGGTTGGTAGGTATAGCCATATTTTGATTTGGCAGACACATCATTTACCACAAAATACATGTTCTCCATGCTTCCGGTTCTTCTTCGTTTTTGTAAATCTTTGATAAAGGTAAAACGAGAAAGCTTACAACGCAAAACATAGAGGTGAATGTCCATGTAAGGTGCAATCATTAAATAATCAGAAACCACACCAATTGCTGGAGAATCAAAAATAATATAATCGTATTGATCTCTTAGTTCTTCAATTAATAAAGGCAAACGAGGACTTGATAATAATTCCTGAGGGTTGGTTTCTTCTACCAAAGTAGGAATATAATGAAGACTCGGTTGATCTTTGTGCAAATGAATGACTTCGTTGACAGAGTCCAAATCTCCTTTTAAATAATTGGATAATCCTCTTCCTTTGATTTTATCTACATCATCCGTAATTCCGGGTTTTCGAAAATCAACATCAATGAGTAAGGTCCGTTTGCCAGAACTTGCTAAATTGACCGCTAGATTAATAGAGCAAAAAGTTTTCCCTTCCCCCGGAATCGTTGATAACATACCGATCACTTTATGCTTAGGATTGACGATGTTAAATTGTAAGCCAGCACAAAGATCTCGAAAAGATTCTTGTACATGCCATTGATATTTACCTTTGGACAAAAGCTTTGGCTTTGTTTGAAAACGGGCAATTCGGCCAATTATCGGAATCTCAGAATAAGTCTCTACTTCCTTTACCGTTTTGATCACATCGTTGAGCGATTCAATGATCATTACTAAAATAATAGGTAGCACTAGTCCCATTAAAAAAGTGATAATTCTGATTAGAAATCGTTGGGGCCAGAACGGACCATCGTGCATCATTCGAGGGGTATCGAGTACTTGCGTATCGTTCATATTTTCCGCACCAGCAATACCAGATTTTTCCAATTCTTTTGAAAGATAATTATATAAATTTCCGTAGAGATTTGTTTTTCTTTTAAAATTGACAAACGCTTTTTCTTTGGATGGCAAGTTGTTAATTGTCGTATCCAATTCAATGATTTGATTTTGTTTTTGGCTTAAAGCCAAACGTGCATTCTCCACCAAACTCCGTAGATTTTCCTCAAGAATAGTTTTGATATTGGCAATCTGTTCATTCACTGATTGAAGATCCAGACTTTCTTCTCCTTTGGTATATTCTAATCGACTTCGCTCAGCGCCTAGTTTTTTTAAGTCTACTAAACTTTGATTTAACAAAGGATCTTTGATCCCGACTATTGAAGGAGCAATGACTTGATTCAATCCATCATCATCACTTAAATATTTCAAAACTGAATAATAGTATCGAATATTCAAATGGAGTTGATTTTTCTCTGTCTCCAAATTCTGATATTGTGTCAATGCAGAGTTAGAGGTATGCGCCAAATCAATCGCATTGAACGTCTGCATATAGCGTTCTAATTCTTGTTCCGCCTGATCTAAAGAGTCTTTATATATTTGCATTTGATCCTTGATAAAAGCCTTTCGGCCAGAAGCCGCCCGCGCTCTAGATCTTGCTAAATAAGCAATATATTCTTTAGCCAATTGATTATGAAATTCTTTCTCTTTGGGTAATACGGGACCTCTAGTGGTAATATGAACGATACTTGATTCAATATCATACAAATGAATAGTCAAGACATCAATATACTGTGCTGCTAAATCTCGATAGCTGTGTATCTGAAAGGATAAATCAAAACCTTCGAATTCGTCTCCAATTATCTCATAATCTGGTTGATTTAACGTGAAATGAAAATAGTCATTTTTAACTTCCTCCCCTACTGCAAAAGTATCTTGATAGGAAAATTCTTGCTCTACTTCTCTATACTTTTGTGTCTGTGGATTTAATACTTTATAGGTGTCGGCCTTAAGCATTAAGACATAGGTAGAATCAGATAAAAAATCAACTTTAAACGGAAGGTCAATTAATTGTTGGCTAGTATCAACCAACGAAATTTGAAATGGAAAATAACCAAACTGTTCTCGATGAAGATAAATATTATTGGTATGATAAGTAACATTAGCCTTCATTGCCTTTAGCGTTGATTCAACCAACTCATAGGATTTGATGACGCCTAATTCATTATAAATATTTTTCTTACCATGTAAAGGGCGGATATGTCCTTTGATGGTTCTACTTTCTGGTAAGCTACTTCTTTTATAAATATCTACGAGCATGGTAGAACTGACTTCATAAGTAGGTTCGATAATGTGCGTGTATAGCCAGCCCATGCCCATGCAAAACAACATGCTGAGTATAAACAACCATTTTCTTTTGTAGGCTGTTTTTAAAAGAATCCTCAAATTGACCTCGGTGAAGGAGGTACCTCCAATTAGGCTCGAGTCATTCATAATACGTCTTTTGTTCGTGAATCGAACGTTCTCATACTGTGTGTATAGATTGATGGAATTATCTCCAAGCTATTTTTTAAAAATCTTGAAATATCGACTCATTCTTTCTTGCTAGTCAATCATTTGCCCATTTTTAAAGATCAAAATAGCTTTCTAATAATTTGGTGAAATAATCCATCAACTATTTTCTTCATTTATCCAATAGCAATAAGTGTGCTACTTGACGAAAAAATGCCATATGTATCCATTTTTTATTCAAAACTCTTTGATTACTCAAAAAGTTTATTCTATAGTTGAATCAAAGCATCGTTAATCAATTAGTGCCATTGACACTAGTCATCTCAAAAGTATTGGGACCGTAATCAAGCATCTGCCAAAACAAATTGACTACATGGATGATCTAAGCGGGAGGGTAAGGAATTGGTAAAAATAAATTTACATTCCTCAAATATTCCAAATTAATATTCCTAAGTAAATGCCCTTCTTCGTATTAACGACCTAGGAAAATATTTGTCAACAAAACACCTAGGGAAACTGCGGAAAAAACCACGCTTAGTGCATTGGCACTAACATCCCAAGATTTTGCCTTAATTGGCTCGATATACAACACATCAGAGGGCCGGATATAATAATATTCGGTCGACACAAAGTCCGATCTGTTGATGTTTAAATACACCGTTTGCGATCCTTCTTTTGTTTGTCGGATCAGTTTGACTTTATTCCGATTGGAAAAATCGGTTAAATCGCCTGCTTGACTAATCGCATCTAGTATAGTTGATTGTTCATTGTATAAATAATAAACGCCGGGGTTATTGACTTCTCCCAAAACAGTATAGCGCATATTCGCCAGTTTTACTGTGGTTTGAGAAAACTTGAGGTAGGGATTATATGCTTCATCTAAAGTCGCCTTGACTTCTTCAATGGTCATCCCAACGACTTTGATTTTTTCAATAACTGGTAAATAGATAAACCCAGAATCATTGACACTGTAACTATTGAAATAAATAGATTCGGGATCGTAGTTTAAATTCTGTGCATTGGATGTCGAAGAGGAGGATTCTCTGTTCAGAAAATCTTCTATTTTTCCGTCAAAGGCATTGATTTTGATCATTAATTGATCATAGGGTCGTATTTGATAAGGCTTAAAGGGATATATACTGCTATATCCCATTGTTTTATCTGATTTCAAGTCTTTGGAAACCTTCTCATTTGCGTTAAGCGTAACTAATTCCCTGTGCTTTACACATGATTGACAAAGTAAAAGCAAACAAGCTAATCCTAATATAGGTCGTATGGTGAATGAAAACAGTCGCATATAAAATCCGGTTTTAAGAATCTGCCGTAAATTAGCAAATTAATAATAAAGCGCTAAATATATTGAATATTGGTTGTTTGTTTTTGGTTATTGCTTGCTTGTACGATACCCGATGTTCTTATTCAAGAGATTAAGTTTTTTGTCTTTAGGTAAAAGTCTTCGTCTCCTTTTTATCGGTTACAAAGGAAATCCCCTCTTTACTTTGTGTGTCCTTTGTGTCTTTTGTAGTTCAAAAAATCATCGCATAAAGTAGGTTACTTGTTATTGTCTCTAATGACCAAAAACTAATAACTAAAAACCATTTTAAACAAATTCTTAAATAGGTTGATCTAATTCTATTGAAGGATCGGTTAAAAATCTTTTTGCTCCGACTCCTAATCCAAGGTGAATCGCTAAAAGCAAAGCTATATAGGTCGAAAACATTAGCGCGTTGGTTAAGTTTCCTATCAAGTATAAAAATGAGATCAAAAATGGTATGGCAAACCAAATATGTTTCATCGCTGTTTTGGCAAAAAAGATAACCGCGAATAGAATAAACATTCCAAAAAAGAAACAAGCGGGTACACCAAAATAATACATGTTTTCTAGATAGCCATTATGGATTCCACCTTCGGCCCCGGTAGCTCGTTCCCGAGAATGTGTTACTCGTAACATGGCGTAATAGTAGATATCATTTTGCGAAGTCCCAAAACCAAAAACAGGACGTTTACCAATGTTTTCATATACCATGGTATAGTAACCCAAACGTGGAGCAATGGTCTCCGACATTCTTTCTTTGACAAAAGAGGAATTCATAATTTCCTGATGGAAAAGAATCGCAATCAATAAAATTCCTGCTGCTCCTGAAAGACCTCCCAATGCCAAACGAAGTAATCGAACCTGTTCTATTTTTACAAAATAAATAAAAGAAACAAAACTAAAGATCAACCAACTCATTCGTTGGAAAGAACAGATCACTCCTATCAAAAACAAAAGCATCAAACCATATTTTTTAAACTTATTATCCACCGTTACCAATACCCAAGAAAGGGCGGTAATCATATAATAAGAGTTGTAGTACTCGGTCGTAAAAATCCCGTTTGACCGCAAGGTCGTACCAAAGGCAATCCTGTTATCACCAATATGTAAAAAGGTGGGATCGACCATCAATTGTATAATACTGACCAAACTGGTGACAATCGCTCCAATGATCAAACATCGCCCAATAATTCGTAAGTTTTCTTTACTTGCCATTAACTGAAAAGCAAACATAACCACTAATACATTGATCAGATAAATGACGTTGACAATCGTATCAGAAAAACCGATGAGTGCTATATTAAAAAATTGAGAGGCCACGGCCATGAATACATAGAAATACAATATCAGTTTGAACCAAGGCATGGTTCCATTTTTGTCGGCTAAGATCTTTTGATTTTCTAAGCCCACTTTCCTAAATAAGAAAAAGGAAAAGGTCAGGAAGAGCAGTCGATCTGGTTGGATTTCAAAGAAACTAACTCCGGGTATTTTAAAAGTCAAAATCTCATTGATATTCCCAGTCAACAAGAAAAATGCAGCCAGAAACATTTCCGGTTTGGTTTTACTTTCTGATTTGAAAACCATATGAGCAGCCACTCCAAACATCACGACGAAGTATAGATAGAAAAAAGCCCACACAGGTTCTTGGACTTCCGTTGCACTTAGTGTTGATGCCATTTAATTGGTGTTGGTTATTAGTTTTTGGTTGCTGATATTGTGGTTATTGGGTTCTAGGTATTTGTTATTGGTTTCTAGTTATTTGGGAATAAAAATCCCAACAAATTAGAAAACTAAAAACCACAACACCAATAACCAACAACTAAAGTAAGTGTTTACGCACCATTTTCTTCGGAGTTTCGTCTGTATTGGTTTTGTAAGTATAGCCATATTTGAGGGCTTTGCCTACTACATCATTTAGGACGAGGAAGGTGTTTTCCATTTTACCTTTACTTCTTAGTTTTTCTAAGTCTTTGATAAAAGAGAATTGAGAAACCTTTCTTCGCAAGACGTATAAATGGATATCTATAAATTTAGAGATCAAAAGATAATCAGAAACTACTCCAACTGCTGGCGCATCAAAAATGATGTAATCGTAATGATTGCGGAGTTCGTCCAACATTTTTTCTAAACGAGGATTGGTCAACAACTCTTGTGGATTTTTGTCATCCACTTCGGTTGGGATATAGTGTAAATATTTTAATTCTTCGTGTTCGTGGATGATGTTATCAATGAATTGAACTTCACCACGAAGGTAATTAGATAGACCGCGGCCAGCTACACTACTCTTCTTTTTGAGGAAACTTGGCTTACGAAAATCGGTATCGATCAACAAAGTTTTTTTACCTCCTGTGGCCAAACTGATGGCTAAGTTAATGGAGCAAAAAGTTTTTCCTTCGCCAGGAATGGTAGAGATCATACCGATCACATTCTTACGTGGATCTGGCATTTGGAATTGTAAGCCTGCGCATAAATCTCTAAAGGATTCTTCTACTTGCCAATGATCAGAATCAGAAGAAAACAATTTTGATTTTGGTTCATAATGAGCAATACTTGCAATGACTGGAAGCGTAGAATAAGCTTCGATTTGCTCTAAATTTTCTACTTTATCGTCAAAAGATTCGGTCAATACAATAAAGCCCAATGGTAAAATCAAACCAATCAAACCAGCCAAGGCCATGATCATTGGTTTTTGCGGAGAAACCGGAGAATCTCCTTTCATTCTCGACTCATCTAAGACTCGAGTGTTATATATATCCGCCGATTTAGCTAAGCCTACTTTTTCCAATTCCTCACTAAGGTAGGTCGTCATATTATCTAACAAAGTGATTTTTCTATCTAGATTGATTTGTGTTTTTTCAATGCCTGGAAGCGTATTGATATCAGCTTCTAATTCAGCGATTTTTTTATCTTTTTCTTCTAAATTAAGTTCCGCACTCTTCAATAAATTTCGAAGGTTTTCATCCAAAGATTTACGTGATTGATTCATTTCAACAATCAGTCTTTCTAAGGTCAAACTTTTCCTCCCCGCAGTATATTTTTCCTTTGCTATTTCAGAACTAAGATGTTTTAATTCCAACAAGTTTTCGTTCAATAGTGGATCATTAATTCCCACCAATGAAGGTGCTTTATCAACACTACTTGTATCTCTTAAATATTGCAAAACAGAATTGTAGGATTTGACATTCAATTCAATTTGTCCCTTCTCTGTTTCTAAGGTTTGTAATTTATTTAATTTATTTTCAATACTGATTTGTATATTGATGGCTCCCTTCTCTTTTCTAAAATTTTCTAATTCTTGTTCCGCTTGAGTTAAAGATACTTTATATTGACCTAGTTGCTTTTCAATAAATTGTCTTTTACTAGCAGATATATCTCCACGTTGTTGTTTTTTCTCTGCAATGTAATTTGCACATAATCTCTTTTGGAATTCCACCTCTTTATCTACCACTTCTCCTTCAGATTTCAGTTGAAGAATACTGGATTGCGAATCTCCTAAACCAACTTTAAGTTTGCCTCGATAATAATTGGTTGCACTATCATAATTGTGCACTTTAAAAGTCATGTCTAATTCATCAAATTCATCAATTACCACATGGTAGTCTGGTTTTTTAACTACGAAATGAAAATAATCATGCTTTACTTCTTCACCAAAACGATAAGTACCTGTAAAAGCTAATTCTTTTTTGACTTCGTGTGTTGTTTTATTGACTGGATTCGATACCTTAAATTTACTTTCCTCTATAGACAATTGGTAAGTAGAATCTGATAGGAAAGCTACTTGAAATGGTTTGCTATATAATTGAGGACTTGAATTGATGATATCGACTTCGAAGGGAAAATAACCGTAATACTCTTTGGTGCGATACCAGGTACCCGCATAATAAGACACTTCTATATCCATTTCCCGAAGGGTCTTTTCTACGAGTTTATACGATTTTAAGACCGCCATCTCGTTATAGATGATATCTTCTGCTCTTTGAGGTGCGATTTCTCCTCCTAAAGTTTGGCTTTCTCCGAGCTTACGAGTCCCACCTTTTAGGTCGACTAACATGGTCGTACTCACCTCATAAATAGGCGTAGAGACTTTTATAAAAGCATAACCTAGTACTAAGCAAGTGATTACACTCAATAAGAATAGCCACTTTTTTTCTAAAACTTTGTTTAGAAATACCTTAATGTTCGCTTCAGAGAAGGAACTCCCTTGGATCGTTTTTGAATTATCCATTGTCATTATTTTTTCAAGTTCATGAGACTATCTTCAGCTATCAATAATTTCTGTTTTTTAACAAAAAATTTATTTTCTAACTGAACCTAAATATTAAACCTGCCAGAGACTATTCTCTAAGTCGATACAAGTAATATGTATAGAAATAGAAATGTTCTTAGAATAAAAAACCTCCACTATCAAAAAGATAGGTGGTCATTACTCTTTAGAGGCGGTTTTTAGGTGTAGTCTCTAATAGTATTGGGACAATTTAGTGTAATTTGGTTCCTTTTAGTTAAACTCTAAGTAGTCAAAAGAGTTTCAAGGATACACTATTTAGTAAGGCTCAAATTTATTTTTTTTGAGCAATACCCTATAAGAAGCTAGTATTCAGTAAGCACTTCTTATTTCAACGGGAAGGGAAGTGTTCTTATTTGTTAAGTAACAAGTCAAAAGTAGATGAATCTATTCTTGTTCTGTTACTTAGTACATTCTAAATTAATTAACTTAATATATAATGTACTTAGGGGTTTAGGTTGACAAATAAACTAGTCAATAAAATACCTAATGAAATAGCCGAAAAAACAACTCCCAGTGTTCTGGAACTAACATCCAGGGCTTTGGCTTTAATCGGTTCGACGTAGATCACATCGGATGGTTGTACATAATAAAACTCTGTAGCCATAAAGTCAGATCGACTCAAATTAAGATAAACGGTCTGCCTCCCTTGTTTACCTTGTCTAATCAATTTGACTTTGTTTCGATTCCCAAATTCAGTAAAATCTCCTGCCAACGTAATGGCATCGAGAATGGTCGTTTGTTCATTGTATAATTGCTGTACACCTGGGTCTTGAACTTCTCCGAGAACGGTTACCCGCATGTTGGCAACTTTAACGGTAGAAGATGCAAATTTCAAATAAGGTGCATAAGCTTTTTCTAATTTTAACTTTAGTTCTGTTACTGTTAATCCAGCTACTTTTACTTTATCGATAACTGGTAAGGATATAAATCCTTCTTTATTTACATTATAGCTATTAAAATAAATGGACGCTGGTGAATAATCCAAATCTCTACTGTACACATTTCCTCTGGAGAATTCCCGATTTAAATAGTCTTCTGTGTTTCCATCAAAAGCATTTACTTTCACTAATAGCTGATCAAATGGACGTATTTTATACGGTTTCTGCTTTAAAAGATTGGTATAGCCTACTGATTTATCTGATTTCAAATTTTTGGGGCTATTCTCCGCTTCATTCAGCGTCACCATATCTTTATGAGTTACACAAGATGGAAATAAGGTGCCTATAAAAAAGACCAACAAAATCATCTTGATCTTATTCCCGTCCAATTGCATAAATTTATTGCTTTAAAATACGATTGATTATTAAGTTTAATCTCCTCTTTTTAAAGGTTTTATCTGAAAAAACTAGTCTTTAACTTAAGTCTCAAATTTAAGCATAAACTATTATAAAACAAAGTATTTAAATTTCCAATATGACAAATATTTATGTCTTTAAGATATACACTTTAAGTGTAACCTATTGATCATTAATAATCAATCAATTACAGAATTTTAAATTCAATATACAATGTATTGATTTGGAAGTCTTGGAGGAAGGCATTCTTATTTTAGTAGAAGTGTGAGTACAAATATTGATTATAATTCCGAGGAATGCAAGTTTTTGAGGTAAAAAAGAATAATTAAACCTGCAATAATTGAATTTTGAATAACTGAATTTTGCATTCAATCATTATCTACAACTGTACAAATTTTAGGATTCCAGCTCTCCCATGATTTGTTTTGATCTGGAGGGTATATACGCCTTTCGGCAAATCGTTATTTTGGATAAATAATTCATACAGACCAGCAGCTTGATATTCATTATCTACCAATACTTTTTGTAATCGACCATTCAAATCAAATACTTGAATAGATACGTCGCTATTTTCTGTTAAAGAATAACTTAACAAGGAATTGATTCCAACTGGATTGGGGTTTAAGGTCATCAAGATTTGATCAAAGGGAGTGGTTTGACTTCCGGTGATCATTTCTATGGTATTGAGAACCGTATTCGTGATAATGGGTGGATTAAAATCAAAAAAGATAGCTGCTCTATTCTCGATCCGTGTTCCATATGGAGAATTTGGTTTGATTTTAATATCAAAAAATACAAAACCATTCGACGCAGGTTCGTTGATAAAACTATCTGGCAATAATATATTTTCAAAAAGCAATTCCAAGACATTGCCCTCTTTAATAGTTGCAGCATATATATGACTCGATGGACCAGGTACGACAGATCGAAGCGCTAAATCTGAGTCAAGAGTATCTCTGATCAAAACCGTAAAAGCCGTATCCGTTCCAGTATTTTGAAAACGGACTTGATAGCTTAAAAGAGAGTCAGACATTTCTATTGCTCCTTGAGGTCCCTGTCCTATTGGGGTGACTTGCTTGTCGTTTGGATCGTAAGAGCCCGTTACTTCAATCGTACATATTTCCTCATTGTTTTCAGGAGTCAAATCTCCCTCTACTGGTTCTGCTTCAAAATAATATTCTAGCTCGGTCCCTAAATCAGTTCCAATGGGCGTTTTTAAATAAGTGGTATAAACATAAACAACTCCAGGAGGAATATTTTCAAATTCCCAATTCAATGTTTTTGTTCCTTCATCATAATCCGTTTCTGTTGGATTACTATATTCAAACTCTTGAATATCCGGATGGATAAAAGTCAAATTTCCAGTTACTGGGACCGCTCCTCTATTCATCATGCAGACTCTAACATACTGCGTGAATCCAGGTCGGGCATTTTGCTTGCTAATTTTTAATTCTAAATCTCGCCCTTCTGAATATTTGAGAAAGAAATTATTGTCGGGATAAGTTTCTCCCCAAGTACTTGCATTGACTAAAATATCGTCGGTGCATAAAGGATCATAATTAGCTTGATTTAGATTGAGACTAAGTGTTTGATTCCCGGCTTCTGTTGTAAATTCGTAAAAGCCATCACAATTCGTAAATGTAGTTTGTCCATCACTTAATTCTATCATGACATTTTTAACTGTAACGGAGTTAGCGTCGATTTCGCAATTGTCATTGAATTCATTCGCAAAAACGTAACCACTGATGACTACATAACATATCGTATCTTCTAGTACTTCGACATTTTGATGTACTTGGCAATTGGTGGTTGCATCTGTAGCTGTTACGGAGTACCAACCAGGTGCAAGGTCCGATTGAGTTGCGGTATTTCCTCCATTGCTCCAAAGAAAATCAGCATCACTCACACCATTTAATACAGCAGTAGCGGTAGCATTATTAAGGTCGCAATCCGCAAAAGTAGATGTCGCTTCTAAATCGAGTGGAGAAGCAATAAATATAGTCTCTGTAGCCATACATCCATTACTATCGAAAACTTCAACAGTGTAAGTTCCGGCAATGACATTTTCTAAAGTTGGTGTATTGGCACCATTACTCCAAGTGTAGGTATACCCTGGAGTTCCGCCTATAGGCTCCACCAAAATATTCGCTTCATTTTCACAAGCTAATTCTGGTGCAGTGATATTTAATGTCAAAGGAGCTGTTTCATCAAGGACATACGTTTCTGTAATGGTACAGCCATTATTATCTGTGACTACAATGGTGTATTCTCCACTTCCAATTCCAACGATACTTTGACTTGTGTTGAGATTAGGTTCCCATAAATAAGTATAGGTTCCAGCTCCACCGCTTGCAGTTACCGTGATACTACCATCCAAAAGAAAATTACAACTAGGTTGAATAACATTGGCTTCAATCGTTATCAGAGCATTATCGGTAATGATAAATGTTTCCACCGCTGAACAACCACTTGCATCGCTCACTTCTAATTGGTAAAGTCCCGGCTCAGTAATATCAGATAAATCTTCAACATCACTTACAATTAGATTAGGGCCTGACCAATTATAGGTATAAGAACCATCTCCGTTGGCAATTGAAATATCAATACTTCCAGAACCTCCTTCACAAAAAATATTTGTTACTTGCCCCGTTACTTGAAGACCTGTGATGAGATTAACATTAATAATTGAATCACAACCATTTTCAGAGATTAAAGTTTCTACTCCAGTTGGATTATCGGCATCATAAGTCGTCCAATTTACAACTATTGATTCTCCATCACAAAAAGTAAAGTCGAGATTGGTTTCTATCAAGGGAAAAAAAACTAAGTCTATAAAAACAACTGAATCACAACCATTAAAACTTCCATTTGCAAAAACTTCCGTTCCAGATGGATTCGAAGCATCATAAACGTTCCCGTTGATGACAAATGATCCACCATCACAAAATTCTGCGGAAAAGAAAACTGGTACTATTTGTTCGACCAATAAATTTAGATTGACAATAGAATCACATCCATTAAAAGATGATTCAAAAAGTGTAATCGTATAACTTCCTGTTTCATTGATCACTTCACCACCAATACTATAGGAATCGCCTTCACAAATGTTAACTTCCAAATTAGTGACAGGAATTTCATAAATAATCAACTCATCACATTTAGTATCCATTCCTCCTTGATCATCGGTTACCGTCAAACAAATTTCATATGTTCCCCCGGTGCTAAATACTCTAGAAGGAGCAGACATATTTGAGCTTACACCTCCTAAATCCCATTCCCAACTGACAATATTTCCAGATGTTGAACTCGATAAATCGGAGAAATCAATTGCACTTGGTGCACAAGCCGTCATTGGAAAAAATTCAAAATCAGCAGTAACTTGAGCCGATAGAAAATATGAACTGAGTAGGAATAAAGAAAGAAAGGAATAATTTTTCATAATGAATGCTTTTGTTGTTGGTAACTGGTTCCTAGTTGATAATTGTAAGTCATTAGTGGTTTGCGACAAACCAACTGAAATAAAATCTATAGCTAGTAAAAATTACTTTCAATCTACGAATTTATCAAAATCGTCTTGACTATAAAAGTACAAAACAAACGCATTATAGATTTTTAATGAAAGAAAAAAATTGATTATCAAACTATTAGATTTTTAAAAATAGATTTATCATTTCAAAACAAAATTAGCAAACCTTTTTTTTGGGTTCACATCCATGAGACAGGAAAAGACAAAAGAGATCATAAAATAAAAATCCACTTTCCTATTTTTTACTTAACTTCGCTGGTCATGAAAAAGTATAAAATCTTATTAAGTGCCTTTATCATTTTGTGTCTTTGGTCTTGTGAGGTCAAGGAACAAAGGCCTTTAGAAATGAGTGAAAATCTAATAGCCAATCGTTTAGATCAACTTTGCAAAAAAGCGGTGAATGATTTAGATAAATTGTCCTTAGATTCCAAACAAATTCCCAGAGCTCTAAACAAGTTTGGAGGTTTAGAAGGAACCGAGTCGAAAAGTTGGACTAGTGGGTTTTATCCAGGAACACTTTGGCAATTGTATGATTATTCTAAAAACCCACGTATCAAAAAAGGGGCGGAAGATTGGATGAATTTTGTTGAAAAAGAAAAAAAGGATTCTACGACTCATGACCTTGGATTCAAAATTTATTGCAGTTTTGGGCACGCTTGGCGAATTGAACAACAAGAGTCTTACAAATCGATAATCAATACTGCTGCAAACACTTTAGCCAGTCGCTACTCTCCAATCACTAAAGCTATTCGCTCTTGGGATCACAATACAGACAAATGGGATTTTCCAGTGATCATCGACAATATGATGAATTTAGAACTCTTATTTAAAGCCAGTAGATTGACTCCCGATTCTAGTTTGTATCGCATCGCTCATCAACATGCTATAACGACGATGATGAACCATTTCCGTAAAGACCATAGTTCTTTTCATGTGATTGATTTCAACCCAAGTTCAGGAGTCGTGCGCAAGCGAAACACCCATCAAGGCATCGCACATGAGTCCGCTTGGAGTCGAGGACAAGCTTGGGGATTATATGGATTTACTGTAGCTTATCGAGAAACTAAAGATCCTCGTTTTTTACAAAAAGCGATTGATATTGCGCATTTCTTTTTTCAACATCCTAACTTACCCAAAGACCATATTCCTTATTGGGATTTTAATGCGAAAGATATTCCAAATGCACCACGAGATGTTTCTGCTGCAGTGATCGCGGCTTCAGGTTTACTAGAGTTGTTACAATATGATATCGCAAATAAAGATCAATATTTATCTTGGGCTGATGCCATCTTATTGAGTTTAGAACAAGCGAAATATCAAAGCTTGAAAACGCCATTTTTTCTGAGTAAAAGTGTCGGACACTTTCCTCATGGATCTGAAATTAACACTCCCATTGTTTATGCTGATTATTATTATGTGGAAGCATTGAGGAGAAGGAGTCAAATAAATAATTGAAAAACTAATTGAAAGTGAAAAAGCAACCTTATTGTTTGATGCCTTTTATTCATCTTCATATTGGAAATGAGGGAAAAGCAAAGGCTTGCTGTGTGGCGAATATTCCTTTCGGAAATATTAATGATCAAACAATCGAGGAGATTTGGAATGGCAAAGCGATTCAGCAATTGAGGGAAAAATTTTTGAGAGGCGAGACCGATAATCGTTGTGGTATTTGTATCAATCTTGAAGCCACAGGTGGAAAAAGTATTCGAATGGAAACCTTTGAAAAATTTGGTGATATGGATGTATCCAAGACGCCAGATTTACCGGTTTATTTTGATATTCGCTTTTCGAATGTTTGCAATTTTAGATGTCGTACTTGTTGGCATGGAGCTAGTTCAAAATGGTATAATGATGCAAAAACCTTAGGCACTAACATTGGTCAAAAAGCGATCCTCACTAATATTAAGGATTTCGATATTTTTATAAAAAAAACAGGAAAAGCTTTATTACAGGCAGAAGAATTTTACTTTGCTGGTGGCGAACCTTTAGTTACCGAAGAGCATTATCTTTTATTAGAATGGTTGATTAAAAACAAGGCGACAAAAGCTCGATTGCGGTACAACACTAATTTTTCAAAACTACAATTCAAACAAAAAAATGTATTGGATCTTTGGAAACACTTTCCAGAGGTAGAAATTTTAGCGAGTATTGATGCCAGTGAAAAACTAGGAGAATATATCCGAAAGGAAATGAGATGGAACGACATCATTGAAAATAGACAAACGATAAGATCATTGCCACATGTACGATTTAAAATTGCACCAACTATTTCGGTTTTAAATGTTGCTCATTTACCTCACTTGTATCATCAATGCTTGGAATTAGAAATGATCGATCCAGAGGATATTTATATCAATATTCTTGAACATCCAAATTATTATAACATTCAAATTTTGTCATCCAACCAAAAAGAAAAAATTGCACAAAGTTATTTAGAAAGCTTTCAAGCTTCGACTCCAATGTCCGTTAAAAAATCTTTTCAGGAGATTATAGATTATATGTTTGCTAAAGATCGATCTAAACTCTGGCCTAAATTTTTAAATCAGACTAAGGTCTTGGATGAATTGCGGGATGAGGGTGGTTTGTTTAGTTTTTAATCTCCATCGAATGTAAGGTCTCCATTTCAATTGAATAAGGCTTTCCTATAAAAACTAATGAGGTGCAATGGTAATAAAATCTGGATTTTTTAGGAAACAAAGACTATCTTGAGAATTGGTTCGAGATTTGTCCTAATTTTAGTGTAAAAATACTTAATCCTTTAAGTGAAAACAGAGAAAACATCATCAAGTGCTTCTAAAATGCTTCGACTGATTGGAAAAGTAGTCAAATGGATCCTTTTGCTCTTTTTTATTTTATTATTGATTGTGGTCATTGCTCTTTTCTTTATAAATCGACACTTGGAATCCAATAAAACTAAAATATTTGAAAACTTAGCATTTTTAAACAATGGGACGGTTTCCTTCCAAAAGGCCTCTATTCAAGTTTATAAAGATTTTCCAGATGCGACGATTCGACTTGAAAATGTATTGTTACATGATTCATTATATCGTAAACATCAATTGCCCGTATTACAGTTAGCTGAAATCAATGTAGCAGCTTCTCTTCATAAAATTTTAAAAAAACAGGTACATATCAATTCGATTCGTTTGAAGGAAGGAGTCATCAATGTTCATACTGATGAAAACAATTTCAATAATTTAAAAAGTTTACTTCCTTCAAAACCTACTGCTAGTTCATCAGGTGAAAAAAACCAGCCTAATCAGGAATCAAACTTAGATAAAAAGGATAACAAAAAATTTAAAATTAACACCGATGATCTTGATGTCCATTTGGAAAATGTGGGAATACGTTTTACAAATGCACAAAAAAATCTAAGCATCAGAGGAAAAGCAGATCAATTGTTTAGTCGACTCCAAATCAATGGAAATGATATTCAAGCAAAAATAAACATGGATTTGGCGATCAAGGAATTGGCTTTCAATACCGAGCAAGGTGCTTTTGTAGCGGACAGTCAATTGAAAGGTGAAGTGGATTTAGAATTCGTCAATGGAATCCTAAAATTTGATCCTTTTGATTTACAAATTAATGAGGAACATTTTTTATTTCATGGTGAATACAATTCACATAAAACTTCTCTGTCTAAATTGGTTTTAGAAAATCAATCTACTCGGATGAAGCATATTATGCCATTACTTCCTAACAATATTCGGACGCAGATTGTACCTTATCAAATTTCAAAACCTTTTTATTCCAAAACTTCTATTTTAAGTCATTTTAAATCGGGTGAAGCTCCAGTAGTCAACGTTGAATTTAGGATGAAGAATAATGATTTGACTATTTTTAATTATCCTTTAAACGAGGCCACTTTTGATGGTCGCTTTGTTAATCGGATTGACGAAAGTAATCATTCACTAGAGAGTGATGGTGTAAAGGTTTTGGTTAAAAAATTAAAAGGAAGACATGAAAAATTTAATCTTCGTACACAAGATATAAAAATCACTTCTAATCAAAAAGACGGTCCCCAACTGCAAGTCAATGCTCAAGTCAATGGACCTGCTTCGGAGATTAGCACTTGGTTAAAAAACGATCAATTTTTCTTTGAAAATGGACAGTTCGAACTCAAGGCAAAGGTCAAAGGTCCGCTCACCAATTTTGATCAATTGATCATTGAAACAGATGCAACATTAGCTTTTGAAGACCTTTCTGTTTTCTTTGAACCGGCTGATGTCAGTTTATCTTTTAGCGAGGTGGCCTTGAGTAAAAAAGCAGGAGATGCAGCATTTACCATCCTTAGCAGTACTTATAAACAAAGCAATGACTTTCGCTTGGATGGTGGTTTACAAAATCTTCCAGCTTTGTTATTTGATTTGTTAGAGCAACGAGCAAGTAGTCAGGTGGCTTTTGTGGCGGATCGTTTGGAGTGGACAGATTTTGTCGATTTGTTTGGAAAAAATGGTTATCTCAAAAAGAAAAAACCGAAAAACGATCAGCAAAAAAAGAAGTCGATGAAATCAACCATCAGTGGCATTCATCACAGCTTTCAGCCTCGTTTGTCGGTTGCCATTGATACACTGGAATACTACGATTGGCTACAGCTGCACCATTTTAAAACTGGTGTATATTTTGAAGATGCGCACACTTTAGTTTTGGATTCTACCCAGTTTTTTTATGAAGAAGGAAGTGTTGATTTTAATGGTAAATTAGACATTAGTCATCCATTCGAGACTCCTTTTGAATTTGCGTTAGAAACCAAACATCTGAATCTTCAAAAGCTTCTTCCTCAGTTTAATTTTTTCAATCTGGAGTTACTCAAAAATCTGAGTAGTCATCCAGAAGATTTAAATTTAAAAATTCGTCATCGAGGAAAATTACATGATCAAACGGGCTATATTCCTAACACTTCTAGTGGTGAAATTATTTTTGAAAGTAAAAAAAATAAAATCTTCAAGGGTAAAATTTCTTATCAATCAGATTATACGGCTGGCGGTAAAAAAGCTTTTAAGGATTCAGTGATGAAAACTCGTTTAGAATTAGAAGGTGACCCTGAATTATTTAATGATTTTTTCAAAACAGAAAAATTCTTTTTCACCAAAGGGATTTTTAAAGTGATGATAGATTATGAAGGTAATATTTCTAATTTTCAGCAACTACTTCAGGAGGGAACCACTACCCTTTCTATCGAAAACAGTAATGTACTTTTTAAAGATATTGGCATTACTTTTCCATTGACAAAAATTGATCTAGATCTCAAGAATAACTTAGCGAATTTTAATTTTTTCTTGCGATCAGACTCTTTGCAACAAGAAATTAATTTTGTTGGAAACATGGAAAATTTTAGTGAATTGGTTCTTGGCAATACTGGAAAATCCTTAAAAACAAAAGTAGATATTCAATCTCCAAAATTGATTTGGGACCAGTTTGTTTATTTATTTTCCGCGAATAAAGACACTGTTTCCACGCAAGTGGCGAAAAAAAATACGGGTGGATTGAAAGCAAGTATACAATCTATTTTTGGCACATTTGATCCAACCATTCATTTAGAAACTGACACTTTTATTTATACCGATGATTTGGTTTTCAATCATATCCAAACAGGACTTTACCTAGTCGATTCTACACAGTTGGTCATTGACAATACTTCTCTAAAATTTTATGATGGATATATGAATATCAATGGTCAATTTGATATCAGTCAATCAAAGGGGACTCCATTTAATGCCAATTTCAATACGGTAGATTTAGACATTGTTAGATTACTAGAAGGAGTAAATTATCTTAATTTGCCTTCTTTGCAAAGCATTCAAAAGTTGACGGGAACCATGACCATGGATCTCGACCTCGCTGGAGTAGTTGCTAATGATGGAAAAGGATTGATTACAGAAAAGACAAAAGGAACAATGGATTTCGATTTATCTAATGTAAGTATCCAAGGTATGCCCAATCTGGATACCATTGCAACAAAAATTCGGATGAAAAAACGTTTTGCCAATTTGCGCTTTGCACCGATTATAAACCACATTGTTATCGATGGAAATGATATCACTATCCCCTTAATGGAAATTCAATCGAATGCGCTCAATTTGTTTTTGGAAGGAACATTAAGTTATGATGACCGAACGAATATTTGGGTTTCGGTTCCTTGGGATAATTTGAAAAAAGCAGATCGTACCATTATTCCTGAAAAACGAGGCTATGGTGCAACTTGGCGAAAATCTTATGTGGAAATAACAAGTGATGAAAGAGGGGCTAATGTTTTTAAAATTCGATTATTCAAGAAAAAATTCTATAAGCAAAGAGATATCCTAGATCAATACCGAAAAGACAAACGAAAGTATCGACGTTATCGAAAAAGTTTGCGCAAGCTCAAAAGAAAACTAAGACGGATAAAACGAAAAAACAAGTAGTTTACTTTTCTAACATTTTAAAAGCAAAGTAGGCCAACATTTTTTCTACGTCATCAAAATTATTCTTTTTGTTTTTCAAATCTGTTAATCGAGGGAGATGTTGGGCAAAATAAACTTGATTGTTGGACATCTCAAATAAATTACTAGCCAATGTTCGCGGATAAGGAAATTTAGGATTCACCTCTAATAAAATCGCTGCTACCTTACTGACCAAATCTTCATAATCTAAAAATAGACCTTCTTTATTTTCAACATCAACACTTTTGGTGTGGTAAGCTTTAGCTCCTTCAGCAATCACAATCCGATGCAGCACACTTTCATTGACATAATCAATCGCAGGATTTTCCATAGAAGCCTTGACGATATTAGCAATGACGATTCGAAGCTTTCGATCTGGATCCTCAATATTCATCGTGTTAATATCGATGAGATAACTGACCCATTCCCAATACCAAGAAACTAAATAAATCAGCAAAAAATGTTTGTTTTCAAAATATCGATAAACGGAGGCCTCTGTTGAAGACATCGCCTTAGCTAATTTTTTAAACGTAAAAGCCTCAAAACCAATCTCATCTATTAAAATAATGCTGTACTTAATTAGCTTTTTTCCCAAATCTGTATCCTGTGGATTACGAATAAAAAGATGTTCGTTTAGTTTAAATTTTACTCCAAATGACATAAAAGTTGAATTATTTTAAACAAAATACAGTTTATTTTATTATTAATACTGTTGTTATCATCAGCAAAAGTAAAAAAAATATTGATGATAGTATTGCTATTATTAATTATAGTTTATATATTTGCACTGGTTATGAATGGAAAAAATTTAAAAAATTGCTGTTTCAAAAATGTTACTGCGTTCGGTAGAATGGCGATTGCTTGTTTTTTTGTTCTAACTATAGTCGGTACAGAAATCGTTAAAACGAATGAATTGGTCAAACATTTTTCGATTGAAAATGTAGATTTTACTGACAAAGGAGAAAGTGAAAAAGAAGGAAAAAAAGATACCAAATTAGAACAAGCAGAAGTAGATGACTTTGTATATTTCTTAGGGTATGACAGCTCCCGCTTTGATAATTTCACTTCACATAATTTTTATTATCGCAAGCTTCCATCTGGTTCCTATCTAGATGTTTTACAACAGCCTCCAAAAGCCTAATCTTCTCTTTATTATTCTATAACAAGACCGTAAAATCAAATTAATATATATTGTTTTTCAAGTAGTTTCAATACTTCTACAGACTTCATGCCATTATATTGTTATTTGTTTTTACCTACTACCGTATAATCAACCAAATTTTAATTTTCAGAGAGTAAATGGTGGAATTGATTTTCCACTTTATTTAATATATGCAATTGAGAAAGAAGCATTTACCATAATGATCTTCCTCGTTGACTAAAACGGTGAATAGTTACTACTATTTATCACAACAGAACATTATTTAATTTAAAAAAATAGAAAAAATGAATCAAGAAAACAACTCTTCCTTATTTGGGAATATAAAAAGTGATTTCCCTGCGAGTATTATTGTATTTTTAGTAGCCGTTCCTCTTTGTTTAGGGATTGCATTAGCTTCAGGTGCCCCTTTATTTTCCGGTATTATTGCTGGAATTATTGGTGGAATCGTAGTTGGTGCATTGAGTGGTTCTCAACTAGGTGTCAGTGGTCCTGCTGCAGGATTGGCTGTTATCGTATTAACTTCTATCCAGGAATTGGGTGGTTTTGAAATCTTCCTTTTAGCTGTTGTTATTGGTGGGGTTTTCCAATTAATCCTTGGCCTACTTCAATCTGGAATTGTAGCTTATTACTTCCCATCCTCGGTCATCAAAGGTATGCTCGCGGGAATTGGTATCATCATTTTCCTCAAGCAGATTCCACATGCTTTTGGTTATGACAAAGATTATGAAGGAAGTTTAGCTTTCAATCAACCAGATGGGCACAATACTTTTTCAGAGCTGTTCTATATGTTCGAAGCGATTAGTCCAGGTGCTGTAATCATTTCACTTATTTCCATTTTAATTTTAATCTTATGGGAACAAGGTTTCATGAAAAAGATCAAAGCATTTCAATTAATTCAAGGACCATTAGTGGTCGTAGCTTTAGGAATTATTTTGAATTTAGTTTTATCTGGAACTCAATATGCCTTGAATACAGAACAGATTGTAGCGCTTCCTGTTCCGGAAAATATTGCTGGTTTCTTCAGTCAATTTACCTTTCCTGATTTCAGCCATTGGAATAACCCTCAAGTTTATGTAGTTGGTTTGACCATTGCCATTGTTGCAAGTTTAGAGACCTTACTTTGCTTAGAGGCTACGGATAAATTAGATCCTCAAAAACGAGTATCTCCAGCTAATAGAGAATTAAAAGCACAAGGTGTTGGAAACATTATTTCAGGACTTATTGGAGGATTACCAATTACTCAAGTAATTGTGAGAAGTTCTACGAATATTCAATCAGGAGGTAAAACTAAAATGTCCGCAATTCTTCACGGTGTCGTACTTTTAGGTTGTGCGATGTTGATACCTCATATTTTGAATTTGATTCCATTAGCAAGTTTAGCTGCGATCTTATTTTTAGTTGGATATAAATTAGCAAAGCCTGTATTATTCAAAGAAATGTATCAATTAGGCTGGACTTACTTCATTCCATTTATGGTCACTATTTTAGGAATTGTATTTACTGATTTATTGATGGGAATAGGAATGGGACTAGTTGTAGCCATCTTCTTTGTGTTATACAATAATTATAAAATTCCATTTTTATTTGAAAAAGAAAATCACCTTTCTAATGATGGTGTGATTCGATTAGAGTTAGCAGAAGAAGTTACGTTTTTAAATAAAGCGAATATCCAGCGAGCTTTGAATCAGATTCCAAGTGGATCGAAAGTGATCATTGATGGTACTCGAACGATTACCATTGATCATGATGTATTAGAAATCATTGAAGATTTTAAAATACAAGCTGCTCTAAAAGACATTGATTTAGAAGTTATTAATCGTATACGAAAAGGATTCAAGGTTCAGCCTGTTAAAGCTTTTGAATCTAGTATGAATCCAAATTTGTCTAAAGTTACTGCTTAACTTTATAAGTTATTTTAAAAAATAACCTTTCTTCGACAAATCCTGTACGTACGCATGTATGGACATTTATAAAGTGAGATGAAAAAGCGACCAGAGGAAGCGTTTAATTTCAATTTTGAATGTCTACACATACAGGATTTGTTGAAGAACCAAAAATGATAAGATGAACAACGAAGTATCAATAGATAAAAACACCGTAATTACTCAAAATAAAGAATCACAGGCTTCCATTTCTCCAAAGCTAGCTATTGAATATTTAAAAGCAGGTAATCGTCGTTTTGTTGAGAATCAAAAACATCAAAGAGATTCAATAAATCAGGTGCAGCAAACGACCAATGGACAATATCCATTTGCCTCCATCATCAGTTGCATCGATTCTAGAATCCCTACAGAACTTGTCTTTGATCAAGGTATCGGAGATATGTTCAATACTAGAATTGCAGGTAATTTCGTAAATAAAGACATTTTAGGAAGTCTTGAATTTTCGTGTAAACTAGCTGGAGCAAAAGTCATTGTCGTGATGGGGCATACCTCTTGTGGTGCTGTAAAAGGCGCTTGCGATCATGCCAAACTCGGCAACTTGACTCAGATGTTAGACAAAATCACTCCTGCTGTGAAAGCTGTCAAAACAGCACCTGAAGAAGATCGGAGTTCAAGTAACCTCCATTTTGTCAATGCGGTATCCGCAGAAAATGTACGATTAAATATTAATCGCATTAAAGCGGAAAGTCCTGTCCTCAAGGAAATGTACGATAATGGAGAGATCGATATTGTAGGAGCTATGTACTCTGTGACTACTGGAAAGGTTGAATTCTTTGAATCGGCTCTTTCCTAATCCCCCTTAATTTTTTCTATTTTCATATACCTCTGAAAATGAAGGGATGTTTAATCTATGATTGAACATCTCCTTCTTTTTTTTAGGGGATCACTGTTCAGAACCTTCGAGTAAAAACTTTTGATCCAAGCTCTGACAAACCATTTTTTCTTCCTTCACATTTGTTTATTTTCCAAGTAAAAAAATCAACACATAATATGCGAATGGTCACTATACAAAAATTTATTGCACCACCACTTTTTTCGTAATAACGGACTCCCCTACTCTTATCTTCGCAAAATAAATTCCTCTTGAGAAATCGACTAAATCTAAATGTATATGATGATGGGTGCTAATGAGGTTTTGAGTTTCTAACAATATTTTTCCATCAACACTATATAGAGCTGTATGCACTTCATAAGCTTCATCAAAATTCATTAGTATATCCATATGATCAGAAGTTGGATTTGGGAATAATCGAATTTGACTCGCTAATTTTTTATCATTTATACTAGTGACATTATCAATCATTATCTGTTCTGAAGATACCGTACAGTCATTCGAATCTGTTACAAGGCAATTATAAGTTCCTGTGGCTAAATTGGAAATATCTTCATCTAAGCCGACTATATTTCCATCCATCATCCATAGGTAAGAATAAGGACCTGTTCCTCCATTTACAGAAATATTTATTGCTCCTTCACTATTATTATTCATATCATTAATGACTTCATCCACCGTCAATAAAATCTCTGGGTTTTCACCAATAGAAACCATCGTTGCTTTTGTACAACCGTCATTATCTGTCACCGTAACTCCATAATCTCCAGGCTCCAAATTTGTCCCCAATTCACCCATTTGCCCGTTACTCCACTGGTAATTATTGATTCCTCCAGTGCTACTAGCTTCAATAGTCGCCATTCCATTATCTTCTCCAAAACAAGCTATGCCAATATTAGTCACTTCCACTGCTAAATCATTGGTGGTAATGATCTCAACACTTTCTGTCGTTTGGCATTGATTCGCATCGATTATACTTACCTGATAATTACCAGTTACCAAATTCATTGCGGTTGGCATCATCATTCCATTTGACCACATATAGTTATAAGGTTCGGTTCCTCCTGTAACACTTAGGCTTGCAGAACCATTGCTATCTCCAACACAAACATTATTAGACATATCAGATATCGTACTAGTTAATGATGCGGGCTCACTTATCATCACGTTGTCCATCACTGGACAGTTATCTACATCAGTCACTGTTACCATATACATACCTGGAGTTAAATCAGAAATCATTGCAGAGTTCTCACCATTTGACCAAAGATAGGTATATGGTCCTGTTCCTCCCGTAAGTTCTACCATTGCAGTTCCATCTGCGGCGTCATTACATGAAATATTATTCCCAGTAATGGATGCAGAGATGGTACAATCAAATGCATTAATCATGACCATATCCATTTGCATACAATCATTCGCATCCGTAATGGTTACGGTATATGATCCTGAAGAGAGATTGCTAATCATTGCTGTTGTTGCTCCATTATCCCAACTATAAGTATAGGGTGATGTGCCTCCCATAACTTGAGCCATGGCTGTCCCATCATTACTATTGTTTCCTGTTTCATCATTTTTTGAAATATTCA
>CAYTVR010000026.1:0-44842 GCA_964441245.1 uncultured Saprospiraceae bacterium
CTTCACCAGTATGTAGTCCTACACCATGAATTGTAATGGGTTTCCTTATCGTATGTTGCTTCATATATACTGTTAAATCTGTATCACCCTTAGAAATATCGGACAAAGATACCACTTTTAGTCTAAACTAAAGAGCAAATTAAATTTAAGTTTAAGTGCTAGAAACCAAGGAAAGGTAAAATAATGAGTAGAGGGTGGGAAATGATTAGTTAATTAACTTAAAAGCAGTTTATTTCAACTAAAATAGAAGAGGAATGCTAAAATAAGAGCGTAAATAAAAGAAGGATGGAAAGGCTACCTGATCGTAAAATCCTTCCATCCTTCTTTTATTCTTAAAATTTAATTTTCGAAAGAATGCTAGCCTTCCAAATCTTTTATTTTCTTTTCTAAAGCATTGATTTTCTTAAAAAGGTCTGGCAATTGCTTGAAAACAGCATATGATTTTAGATAATCAGCGTAAGGTAGCGCAGGCGAACCATAAACAGCTGTATCCGATTTTTTAATTGAAGCTGCTACTCCACTTTGGGCTTGTACTTTGGTTCCATCTGCTACCTTGATATGTCCTACAAAGCCAGCTTGCCCTCCGATTAAGCAATTTTTGCCAATTTTTGCGCTTCCAGCAATTCCAGCTTGCGCAGCAATGGCGGTATTTTCACCAATTTCTACATTATGGGCGACTTGAATCAAATTGTCCAGTTTTGCACCGGATTTAATCAAAGTAGCGCCTAACGTCGCTCGGTCAATCACGGTGTTTGCACCTATTTCCACTTGATTTTCAACAATTACATTTCCTATTTGAGGAATTTTTTTGAATTGCCCTTTTTCATCTGGTACAAAACCAAAACCGTCTGAACCGATCACAACATTTGCATGTAAAATGCTATCATCCCCTATTTCACAATCGTGATAAATTTTGACACCAGGATAAAGGGTGACATTTTTACCGATTTTGGCATTTTTACCAATATAAACTTGTGGATAAATCTTTGAACCATCTCCTACTTCTGCTCCTTCTTCAATAATCGCATACAATCCTACAGATACATTTTTACCCAATTTTACAGAAGAATGAACATATGCCTGTTCGGCTACGCCTTCTTGAATTTGATGCTTATTCCCAAATTGATCTAAAAGCATGGCAACACATGCATAGACATTATCTACGCGGATCAAAGTAGCTGAAATTGCATCAGTAGGCTTGAAATCTCGACTAACCAGTAAAATCGATGCGTTAGTTGAATAGGCGAAAGGCTCATATTTGGGATGAGCTAAGAAACTGATCGTTCCCTCGACTCCTTCTTCAATTTTACTAGGAGCACTGACTATGATATCAGGATTCCCTTCTACTGTCCCATCTAGTATATGACTAAGTTCTCTTGCAGAAATTTGCATGGCATCTATTAAAGTAGTTAAACAGTGTATGGTTTTAAGGGAAATGTGGGCCTTCATGAAAGAATCCCACTTCTTAACGCAAAAAATGTTAATTTATGTTAAGAAAATGCGAAATAAATAAAATTTTCTGACGATTTCAGCTATTTAGTTATTGAAGTTCTATAAAAATAGTTCAGTTAGATATAAAACACAGATTAGAGCACCTGAATTCAACTATTCTTAAACACTCCATTATTTTTTCCTCTTATTATTCAAGTTATTTACTTTCAATATATAAGCCAATTTTTTTCAACGTATTGAAAATCACTTCTGATTCAGGAAGACGAAGCCTCCTTCACTTCATCTAAATGTAATATTTAATCCATTTTGAGCGCTTGATCCTATACAATCTGCTTTATAAGCCGCATTATTCTATCTTTGCGAAAAATATTTAAAACATTGAATACGAAAGAACAAAAAATCACAATCGGCACCCGAGGAAGTAAATTAGCGCTTTGGCAAGCCAATTATACCATGGATCGCTTGAGCGAAAATGGAGTCAAAGCGGAATTGAATATCATCAAAACCAAAGGTGATCTTATTCAGCATCTCAGTTTTGACAAAATCGAGGGAAAAGGATTCTTTACTAAAGAAATTGAAGACAGTCTATTACGGGGCGATATTGATCTAGCTGTACATTCTATGAAAGACATGCCAACCTCCTCTCCAGATGGCTTGTCCATTACTGCAGTATCTTATCGCGAAAATCCAGCAGATTGGTTGATTATTCGAAAAGCATGTGTAGATGCTGAAAAAATGTTAAAACTGAAAGAACATCCAATTGTTGGTACTTCTTCTGCTAGACGAAAAGCTCAATTATTGGATTTTCGTCCAGATATTCAAATCAAAGATATCCGCGGTAATGTTCCAACTCGATTGGAAAAACTCAAAAGCGGTGATTTCGATGCGATCATGTTAGCTGCTGCTGGATTAGTCCGTTTGGAAATAGATCTTTCTGAATTTGAAGTCATCCGACTCAATCCTAGAGAATTTGTGCCTTCGCCAGCTCAAGGTGTTTTGGCTTGGCAAGCTTGCACCCAAGATAAACCAACCAGAAGAATACTAAAACATTTACACCAAGAAGAAGTATCCGCAGTGACCAACGTGGAAAGAAAAGTATTGCAATTGGCTGGTGGTGGATGTCATATGCCTCTCGGTGTTTATTGCGAACGAGATATTGCAGGCCACTATCATGTTTGGGCCGCTAAAGCAGAAACCTGGGATGCTCCACTCGTACGGACCCGAGTCTCTTCAAGTACTACTCACCTATTGGCAGAACAAGTTTTAGAGGCTTTGGCCAATGAATTAAAAACTAAAACTCAAGGCTAAAGCTTTGATGATAATTTTAAACGTAAGCAAATCTGAATATTTCATAGCATCATATGCTGATATTTCCTATTAGTAGGCTATTCAAAATTTCATTCTCAAAATACTGAATACTAGTCAACCAAAAACAAACAACATCCTAATGCACGATATTCCAATAAATCAACTCAAATATCCAATTGGAAAATTTACAGTAAAACGGCCCATTTCTGCAAAAGATAATGCAACCTATATCAATGATATCGCTATCCTACCCACTCAATTGCAAGAAGCGGTTCAAGGTTTTTCTGATGAACAATTAGATACTCCTTACAGACCAGGCGGTTGGACAGTCCGACAAGTGATTCATCATTTGGCGGATAGCCACATCAACTCATATACGCGATTCAAACTAGCCTTGACGGAAAATAAACCAACGATCAAACCTTATATGGAAGATCGCTGGGCTGAATTAATTGACGCCAAAGAAGCTCCGGTAGATTTGTCTCTTCGCTTGTTAGAAAGCATTCATAGTCGATGGGTGATTTTATTGAAAAACATGAGTGAAGACGATTTACAAAAAACATTTATCCACCCAGAGCATGGGAAAGAAGTACCTCTCGACATTAATGTAGCTATCTACAGTTGGCATTCTCGACACCACTTGGCACATATCAATGAATTAAAGAAAAGAATGAACTGGAAATAGAGGCCACTAGGATAAAATGCCTTCATTTTACACCGAATATTTATTATTTTTGACCACTCATTTTATAGAAGTTAATTAAGAATCAAATCATGTATTTATTTTTCGATACTGAAACTGTAGGCTTTCCAAAAAAATGGAATCTTCCTCATACCGACACCTTCAATTGGCCTCGTATGGTCCAGATCGGTTGGACTGTTTATGATAAAGATCGAGTACTCATCGATAAACATGAATATATCATCAAACCTGAAGGTTTTGAGATTCCTTATGAGGCCGAACAAGTACATAAAATCTCTAACGAAAAAGCTTTAGCAGAGGGAGTCGACTTGAAAGAAACCTTGGTCAAATTTGCAGAAGCCATCAAAAATGCAGAATACATCATCGCACATAATATGAATTTTGATTCATGTGTAGTTGGTGCAGAGTTTACTCGAAAAAGTGTCTCCAATGTTTTGTTTAGTTCGGAGCTATATTGCACGATGAGAGAAAGTACTCACTATTGTAATATCCCAGGGAAATATGGGAAACTAAAATGGCCGACCTTAATGGAGTTACATATCAAATTATTTAAAGCAAAATTTGCTAATCCTCATAGTGCCTTGATTGATTCTGCCGCTACTGCGAAATGTTTTTTCCGCCTAATAGATATTGAAGCGATGGAGCTTTTTTAAATTAAGAAGGAGTTAGTCAGGAGACTCACTGTCGTTAAATTTGTGGATTCCTTTATGTCTACTGCTGACATTTATATTCTCCCTCGTAAAATTAAATTTCAAAATATTGGAACGCAAACGAGTTTTCATCAGTAGAGATCTTCATCAAAAAAGTGTGTTTTCCACCATGCTCTCTGATGTAAAATTCAATGTCAAAGGACAATCTTTAATCGAATTAAATGCGCTTCCTTTTGACCTCCCTACTTCTTTCGATTGGCTTTTCTTTTACAGTAAAAATGCTGCTCGATTTTTCTTAGAACAAGTTTCTCCTAACAACATAAAATCATCCATTGCAGCATTCGGACCAGGTACGGCTCAATTGTTAATGGATAAAAAAATTCCTATTCATTTTAGCGGAAGCGGAAAACCTACATCAACTGCTCAAGATTTTTTAAAAATCGCTCATCAACAAAAGGTTCTTTTTCCACGAGCCAAATATTCTCGAAAAAGCATTCAAAATTTATTGAAAGGTCAAATTCAAGAAATCGATCTCATCATTTATGACAATCAAATTCGTACAGATTTTGAGTTGAAAAATTTAGACATCCTTGTTTTCACTAGCCCTTTAAACGCGCTTGCTTATTTTACAAAATATAAATTACTGCAAGGTCAAAGAGTCATTGCCATCGGAAAAACTACCGCTAAAGAATTGAAAAAGTTAGGCATTCAAAAAATAGAAATTTCAGAAAGACCATCAGAATCATCTTTGGCAGAACTCGTGTTAGGATAACATAAACGTCATTTACTTAAACGATTATCATCCCGTTTGGAAAACCGAGGAGCCGAAAGAGGATCACCATATAAATTTTGAGCGTAGTGTAAAAATCTATCTCTATTGATCAATATTATCCAGTTAGATTTTTCCACAAGGTCGAAATTAGCTACTTTAGCAGCACAAGCAAATTGAAACCTTAAACTGACCAATCCGTTGAAAAACATCAATAAATAGTCTGTTTTTTGACAAAAACATCCAACCGAAAAATCATAATCACCGATAATGTCTCAGAAAAAGAACAAAAAGAACAAATCAAATCCTAAAAAAAAGGCAGCCCGCAAAAAAGTGGTCTCCTCTTCTTTTTGGAAACAAAAAGATTTGTTGATCCCAGCATTGATTGCCATTGCCATTACAGCAATGATTTTTATACCTTCTCTTAGCAATGATTTTGTCAACTGGGATGATGATGTTAATATCTTAGAGAATGAAAATTTAGAAGTTTTTAATGCAGCCAGTATCCAGAAAATTTTCAGTCCAACTGAAGGGAATGTCATTGGTAATTATAATCCGCTGACTATTTTCACTTTTGCGGTCATCAAACATTTATTTGGTTTAAATCCTCAAGCATTTCATAGCGTCAATTTACTTTTGCATTTGCTTTGCGTGTTTTTAGTTTATCGAATTATGTTGTTGATGAAAATAGGTCGGATTGGTGCGCTGCTCGTCGCTCTATTATTTGGGATTCATCCGATGCGAGTCGAATCAGTCGCGTGGATCACAGAGTTGAAAGATGTTCTGTTCGGCGCCTTTTATCTCAGTGCTATTTTTTATTATGTGAAATATCTACTTGGGCAGCAAAAAAATAAAAAATATTATGCCTTTATCCTGATCCTATTTTTCTTGTCCTTGATGTCAAAAATACAAGCGGTCTCACTCCCATTGTCTATGTTAGCCCTCGATTATTATTTCCGTCGAGAGTTTAATTTAAAATTGATTATAGAAAAAATTCCCTTCTTTGCCTTATCCTTATTTTTTGGTCTCTTGGGTATTTATACGCTAGGTTTAGAAGGCAGTCTGAATGATGACGTGACGACTTATAGCTTTGGTGATCGTTTATTAATTGGTGCTTATTCGTATACGGTTTACTTAATTAAGGTTGTCGTTCCTTACGAAATGTTTCCGATGTATCCGTATCCTAAATTTTTAACGTGGCATTTTTATGCAGCTCCAGTTGCTGTGCTCGCTTCTTTAGTTGGTATTTTTGTCGCTTTCAAAAAAGATTATCGAGCCATCGTTTTTGCTTGGGCTTTCTTCCTTGTCAATGTTGTTTTTTTATTGCAAATATTAGGAGCCGGGCAAGGTTTTATTGCGGATCGTTTCACCTATATTCCTTATTTAGGTTTGTTTTTTCTGGTAGGTTATTTATATCAATATCTTGAAAAAGAAAAACCTAAATTCAAACAATACTTACTCATTGGAATGGGTGCTTATTTAGCGATTGGAGCATTTATGACAGTCAAACAAATTGGCATCTGGGAAAATGGAGAAAAGCTCTGGAGTCATATTATTGATAATTCTAGTAGTGTCACCAACTTAGCTCATGGCAATCGCGCCTTTTATCGAAGAGGAATCAAACAATATGATTTAGCACTTCAAGATTATAATCGAGCGATTCAGTTAAACTCCAAAAAGTCAGGTCTTTATAATAGTCGTGGAAAAACCTATTTCGATATGGGCAATTCTGCCAAAGCATTAGAAGATTATGCACGCGCGATTCAATTGGATGACAGTGAAGTAGAATATCATGTAAATCAAGGCGCAGCTCAAGGAAGTCTTGGCAGATTTGAAGAGGCACTTAAAAGTTTGAACAAGGCCAAAGAAGTTGATCCGAAATTTGACAATACTTATCTCAATCTTTCCTTGGCACATGGTCAATTAGGCATGTACGATCAAGCCATAGAAGATATCACTACTTACTTGACCATCAAACCATATCATGCTGATATGTGGTATGAAAGAGGACTCAACTATCGAAGAACCAGAAATCCTCAAAAAGCTTTTGAAGATTTTAGTCAGGCAATCAAATTAAATTCCAAGCAACGTGTTTATTATTATGAACGCGCGAAGGCTTTAATCGACTTGGGTCGAAAAGCGGAAGCAAGACAAGATATTCAAATGGCTCAAAATATGGGTATCCAAGTAGATCCAAAGATTTTGGAATTACTGAAATAAGTAAGGATCATGAAAACAATAACGGATAACAGTTGGAGCATTCTTTTTCCTTTTTAAGGGAAAAACTAAACCTCTATTTCGGCGAAAGCCCGCATAAAACAAACATTTTGTTTCTTTTTTTTACCAAAATTCATGCTTTTCCTACAATTTTTGCTCAACAAGACTTAAATTTGCGATCATTCGAGAGCTCAATCCTTTTTGAATAAAAGATTTGTTTCATCTTTAGCTCTAAGCATATCTTAATATTTCGATTTGATTTATTTCATCTAAGATGACAATCGAATAAATAAGATTTAAACAAACACCGCAATGATTCAACGTTTGCTCATCAGCAATTACGCCATCATAGAAGAATTAGAAATTGATTTTTCCGATCGCCTAACCATTATCACCGGAGAAACAGGAGCCGGTAAATCTATTCTTTTAGGCGCCTTAGGTCTCATCATGGGCAATCGGGCAGATACCAAAGTCTTTTACAATTCTGACAAAAAATGTATCATCGAAGGTTTCTTTGATATTTCTAAATACGGTTTGGAAGATTTTTTCGAAGAATATGATATTGATTATGATTTAGAAATTGTGGTTCGACGGGAATTAACCCCTGCGGGAAAATCACGAGCTTTTGTCAATGATACACCGGTCAATCTAAAAACACTTCAACTTCTCAGTGCTGCGATCATTGATCTTCATCAACAATTTGATACTTTAGATATTCACAACGTCAATTTTCAAATGCGAATGATTGATGCCCTTGCGGGAAATTTTAAAGTACTATCTAACTATCAAGCTGAATATAAAAAATACCAAGATGGTCGTCGACGTCTTGAAAGCCTGATTCAACAAAATCAGAATGCCACAACCGAAATGGACTTTTTAAATTTCCAATTATCGGAATTTAATGAAGCGGCATTGGTCGCTAATGAGCAGAGCGAAATGGAAGAGACCTTAGCTCGCTTGACCAATGCAGAAGACATCAAGCGAACTTTAGGACAAGCCTTCCAACAATTGAGTGAAAGTGATCAATCAGTGATTAGTCAATTGTCCACTTTATCCATGTCTATCGCAAATATCAAAGATTACCACCCTGATCTTGGAAAAATACATGAGCGATATGAAAGTATTCTTTTGGAGTTGCAAGATCTTGCTCAAGATTTTGAAAGCATTGCAGACGATACGGAGCATGATGGAGAAAAAATTTCAGAAATTCAAGTTCGTTTAGATTTAATCTATAAACTTCAAAATAAGCATCGGGTCAAATCTGTATCTGAATTAATTGATATTCAAAATCGATTACAAGCTCAACTCACTACGTTTGGTGATCTTTCTTCTGAGATTGAAACCTTACAAAATCAGATAGATGCACAGGAAAAATCATTGTCTAAAAAAGCCAAAAATTTACGTAAACGTCGAACTGCTGTCGTTAGTGATTTTGAAAAAAAGGTCACCAAATTACTTGGACAACTATCAATGGAACATGCTCAACTCAAAATCGAAGTTCGAGAATTAGATCGATTGAATTCAACAGGAATGGATGAAGTTCATTTCCTTTTTGCCTCCAATAAAGGCAGTAAATTTTTACCACTAAAAGATGTGGCCTCAGGTGGAGAATTATCACGTTTAACTCTTTGTACCAAATCATTGGTCGCGGATGCTATACCTTTACCGACTTTGATTTTCGATGAAATCGATACTGGTATCTCGGGAGATGTCGCCTTAAAAATGGGTAAAATTTTACAAGAATTATCCAATCGTCATCAAGTCGTTTCTATTACCCATTCTCCTCAGATTGCAGTCACTGCCGACATGCATTATTTTGTATACAAAAAACAAACAGAAACACGTACCCTGACTAAAGTCAAATTATTAACGATGGAAGAACGAATTCGAGCTGTTGCGACCATGTTGAGCGGCAATCCTCCTTCTCCATCTGCTATCGAGAATGCGAAAGAATTGTTACTCCAATAGTCTTTTCTCTAAGGGTATAATTTATTTAATTGCTTTGGAATATCCAATGAAGCAGCTATATTTGCAACGGCTCAAAATAAATTCAACCAAATAAAATTCATTTTTACTTCTACCCTGCTCCAATCAGCTTGGTCTTTAAAATGAAAATGTTCTTTTTTTCGTTTGACTTGAGCTTTCATCACAAAATAAACTGACATATGGCTAATAACTTACTATCAGGAAAAAGAGGAGTGATCTTCGGCGCTTTAGACGAAAAATCCATTGCTTGGAAAATTGCTGAACGATGTGTGGAAGAAGGTGCAACAATCACCTTGACCAATGCTCCAGTCGCTTTGAGGTTTGGAAAAATTCAAGCATTAGGCGAAAAACTAAACGCTGAAATTATTCCAGCAGATGCGACTAGTTTGGAAGACATGGAAAACTTATTCAGTAAATCCATGGAAACCCTAGGTGGCAAATTAGACTTCGTCCTCCACTCTATTGGAATGTCTTTGAACGTCCGTAAAAAACGAGAATACACCAATATCAAATACGATTGGATGCAAAAAACTTTTGACATTTCTGCTATTTCCTTTCATAAAATGATGCAGACTATGTTGAAAATGGATGCCATCAATGATCAAGGATCTGTCCTTGCCTTAACTTATATGGCAGCTCAACGAACCTTTCCAGATTATAATGAAATGGCAGAATCAAAGGCTTTATTAGAATCCTTTGCTCGTAGTTTTGGTTATCATTTTGGTGTTCAAAAAAAGGTACGAGTCAATACCGTTTCTCAATCTCCAACGATGACGACTGCTGGAAGCGGAGTAAAAGGTTTTGATGTCTTTTATGATTATGCCGATAAAATGTCTCCACTAGGTAATGCTTCTGCAGATAGTTGTGCTGATTACTGTATCACGCTTTTCTCTGATCTGACTCGAATGGTTACCATGCAAAATTTATATCATGATGGCGGATTTTCCAGTATGGGAATGAATCCAGCAGTATTGGATATGTAATAGATCCAAAAATGAGTCATCCCGAATTTTAATACCATACCAATAACAGATGATTACTATTTGTATTCATAAAAAGTAGTAAGTAATAAGTCGTAAGTATTAAGTCCCTTCAATTCATATCGTAATCTCTGCATTGAAGGAACTTAATACTTTTTACTTACAACTTATTACCTATCTACGTTTTAGCTGACTAATAGCTCAATCATTTTAATAAACTCTAGATTTCATGGGATAATTCATGTTAACAATTCTTCTTCATTTTTCTTTTCTACTTTAACAATCCTGCTGAAGTTGCTTCTAAACTTCTTCATTAAATTTTCTCCTTTAGAAAATATCTATCCTATTCTCTTAGTTTCATAATCACAAACTTGGAGGCTTTCATGGTTTTTAATTACTTTGCGGTCAAATTTCAACTTAGGAAGGATTTATGTTTTCATTTTCAAAATCGCTCTTACTTACGATTAGTTGTTGCTTTTTCACTGCGGTGATACTAGCACAAATTCCTCCAGGTGCTCTTGGAGGCAGCGACTATGGTAGCACGACTTCTCCTAATACTCAACAAGACGAATATGTTCCTGAAGAAATAGATACTTCTGGTGTTTTTTATTTCTATGCTGATAATCCTTTTCAGGAAATTCCTTTTAAAGATAGTTTGGTCGAAGATTTTCAAAATTATGATCCTGTAAAAAAAAGAGATTTAGAATATGCTAATCTTGGGAATGTTGGTTCTGCTCATCGACCTTTGTTTTATCAACCTTTGTTTCATAAAGGATTAGATATCGGTTTTCATCAATTTGATTTGTATTTGATTACTCCTCAGACGACTCCGTATTATCGCATTGAAAAAGCATTTTCTAGAGCTTATTTTACTCAAGGACAAGACAACCAATTCCTAATTTTCAAAGGAGAATTTAGCCAACGATTTGAGAATGGCACCAACTTTTCTGTCGATTTTACACGAATGAATCATCAAGGTCAATATCTTTCTCAACGGGCCAAAAACACTGCTTTTGCAACTAGTTGGTGGCTTCCACATAAAAATGGAAAATACGATGGATTTTTAAGTTTTAATTCTAATACCATTTTACAAGAAGACAATGGAGGTATTGTCCCAGAATTAGTAAATGATCAAAATCGAGTAACCACCTTTAGTATTCCTGTGCAAAGAAATAATCAGGTCGCAAATACGCAATATGTTCAAAGGGAATACACTTACACACATTACTACAAACTCAATGGTGAACGAACAAAAAAGAAGTCTGTTGCTACAAGGGATACTCTACCAAAAGATATTTTAAACAACTCTGGCCTACCTGATTCTCTTCGCGCAAAATTTTCTGGACAAGCAGATAGTCTTCAAATGCCTTTTACGATTGTCACACCTGATAGTCTAGTTCAAGATTCTATTGTATTGGATAGTTTGGGATTGAAAAATCCGTTTTTAATGGATTCATTGAATATGAATCAGGTTCTTATTGATAGTTTAAAAAATCCAAAAACAACTCGTTTAGATACTATAGCTCCAAAACCACTTGACCTTCCTAAAGGGATCAAACGGGCTTATTTATTAAGCCATCAATTGTCTTATAAAACGAGTGAGTATAAATTTTCGGATACGAATCCGGACTCTAATTATTATAAAAATTTTACGGTTCATAAAGTTGGACTACGGCATTTTATTGGCTATAAAAAGCTTGAAAACTCATTTCGAATCAGCACTGAAAAAGCTCGAAAAGATAAAGGAAATATTCGCTCGCAAAAAGATTGGTTGGAAGCAGGGATTACCCATTCTTTAAATCGAGTAAATCAAGAACCGAGCGATACCACTTTACACAATTTATTTTTACATGCTCGATGGCATTTTACGCCAAGTGAAAAATTAAAAGTAAAAACTTACGCACATTATGGTTTATTAGCCAATGGTGGTGACTATCGCATCAATGGAGATTTGTTTTTTGATTTAGATAAAATTGGGAGTTTAGAAATCTCAGCAATCCATCAGCGATTTGCGCCTAGTTTGATTCAATCTCGTTTGTACATTTCTAAATTATTAGTTTGGGAAAATAATTTTGACAAGACTTTTGAAACGACCTTATCTGCCACTTATAAATTACCTTTCTTCCGTTTTGAAGTTACTGGAAAATATCATCTTGTAAATAATTTTATTTACTTTGATACTTTAGGAATTCCGCAACAAACGAGAGCAGTCATTAATATCGGGCAATTGATTTTGAAAAAAGATTTTAAGCTTGGCGCATTTCATTTGTACAATACCGTTATTTTTCAACAAAGTGCAGACGAATTTCTTCACCTTCCTCAATTTTATTCCAAACATAGTTTTTTCGTACAAGGAAAAATTTTCAAAAAACGCTTATTCACTCGTTTTGGAGCGGATATCAGATTGAATAATAGTTTTCAACCAGATACTTACCAAGCAGTCATAGGACAATTTCATTTGCAAGATGAAGATACTGCAATGCTATATCCTGCTTTGGATATTTTCTTAAATTTCAGAGTAAAAACTTTTCGTTTTTTCATCAAATATGAAAACTTGATCAATGCTTTTGATCAAAGTCGCTTTTATTTATTGACGGCTAATTACCCTGAGAGATATGCTTCTTTAAGATTCGGCGTTTCTTGGCGATTCAAAAATTAGTATCAACTCTTCATCAATCATCCATACTTTCAAATCAAAAAAGATGATCAAAATGACAGAGGATATCGTATAAAATAAAATAGCAGTAACTTGATTCACAAATTACTGCCTAATTTTTATAATTAAATTTCTAATTCTTATAACTCGTAATTCGGGCTTAAAGAACTTTCTTGTTCAGAATAGAAATCATTAATAATTTTCATTACTTCTTCTGGATCATCTGTAATTGGAATTAAATCCATATCCTTTGGACTAATATTATTTTCTTGCTCTAGCATCACTGTCTGAATCCACTCTCTCATTCCATTCCAAAATTTAGAGCCAACTAAAATCACAGGAACTCTAGTGATTTTTTTAGTTTGGATTAAAGTCAATACTTCGAACAATTCGTCCAACGTACCAAAACCGCCAGGAAGTACTACGAATGCTTGAGCATATTTTACAAACATGACCTTGCGAACAAAGAAATATCGATGGTTTAAATTCAAGGCCGGATCAATATAAGGATTATGTCCTTGTTCAAAAGGTAAATCGATATTCAAGCCAACAGAAAGTCCTCCGTTAATAGAAGCACCTTTATTCCCTGCTTCCATAATTCCGGGGCCACCTCCTGTGATGACGCCGTAACCTTCGTCCGTTAAACGTTGTGCGACCGATACGGCCAATTTATAATAATGATGATCCGGTTTTGTCCGTGCAGAACCAAATATCGAAATACAAGGATCGATATTATTCATGACCTCAAAGCTGTTAATAAACTCTGAGATTACTTTGAACATTGTCCAGGAGTTTTCTCCTTTTTTCATCGTCCATTTTTTGTGAGCTCTTTTAGTCGGTTCTTGATCTTGGTTTGTGTTTTCCATATGTATTATTTTTAGCAACAAAGAGCCCGTCAATAATATGACAGGCTCATAAATAATTTAAATTCTTATTTTAATGACAAACATATATCTGTGAAGGACAATTATGCTGTCTTGTAATTACTATATTCTTGATCGATGTATTCGTGTACTTCATCAAGGTTTTTAAACTTATCAAAAATCTTTTTGAATTCACTTAACTCTTTTGCACTATTCGGAATGACATATCGAAGAACATCTTCTTCGGTAATTTTATCTCCGCTTAAGATCACTAACCTTTCTACTACATTTCGAAGCTCTCGAATATTTCCAGTCCAGTTAACATTTTGCAAAGCAAGTAAAGCTTCTTTGGTCACCTTTTTTGCAGGTTGACCAGATTCTTCTGCAACTAATTTCAAGAAATAATCCACTAATAATGGGATATCTTCTCTTCGATCATTCAGCTTTGGAACATGAATAATGATCACTGCTAAACGATGATATAAATCCTCTCTGAATCTTTTGGCATCGATTTCCTTACGTAAATCTTTATTCGTTGCGGCTACTACTCTTACATCAACTTTAATCTCTTTATCGCCTCCAACTCTAGTAATTCTATTTTCTTGTAAAGCTCTTAATACTTTTGCTTGAGCACTCAAACTCATATCACCGATCTCATCCAAGAAGATAGTTCCACCGTTAGCTAATTCAAATTTACCAATTCGCTGTTTATGCGCAGAAGTAAAAGATCCTTTTTCATGTCCAAACAATTCACTTTCAATTAATTCAGAAGGAATCGCTGCACAGTTAACTTCTACAATTGGACTATTTGCTCGAGGACTTTTATCATGCAACCAACGAGCCACTAGTTCTTTCCCAGTTCCATTAGAACCGGTAATTAAAACACGCGCTTCTGTTGGAGCTACCCGTTCGATTGTATCTTTGATTCGGCCAATCGCAGAGGATTCACCAATCATCTTTTGAGTTTTATTCTTAGAAACTTTTCGTTTTAACACTTTAGTTTCTGTGATCAAAGATGATTTGTCCATTGCGTTACGCACGGTAATCAACATTCTGTTTAAATCAGGTGGTTTTGATATAAAATCAAAAGCGCCTTTTTTGACAGCATCAACTGCCGTATCAATATTCGCATGACCAGAAATCATGATTACAGGAGTGTCTGGAGCTAAAGTATGAACTCGTTCAAGGGCTTCCATGCCATCCATTTTGGGCATTTTAATGTCCATGATAAGCACATCAAATTGCGCTTTTTTAAGTTTTACCATACAATCAAGGCCGTCCACTGCCTCTTCTACTTGGTATTTTTCAAATTCCAAGATTTCTCGGAGCGTTTTACGAATGCTGGGTTCATCGTCAACTATTAGGATTCTAGCCATAAAAATTAAGTGATTTTCAGATAAAAAATTAAGGAAAAGCTTGTTACGTATGTAAAAATCTCTCAATTATAACGCCAAAAATAACTTTTTAGTTACTATTTTAGGAATATATAATTAGTTTTTTTTCATATTACTAGCATTTTGAGCCTGAAGACCTTATAAGTTAAGACTATTTATGTTATGGAACAAATCCACAAAGGGCCATTAATACAAGCTTAACATCTTTATAAAAATCTCAAAATGTATCTTGAATCTTAAATTGGTTATTGATTTTTAATTTTTGAGATCACAAATGGCCAACCAAGCCATCAATCCGGTGCTTAATTCTAAACTTTTTTCATCAATATCAAAAGTCGTCGTATGTACTGGGGAGGTAATGCCTCTTTTTTTATTTCCTGTGCCTAATCGATAAAAGCAGGCCGGAATTTCTTGAGAATAAAATGAAAAATCTTCCGAAGACATTCGAATAGGTAAATCGACTACATTATTTTTCCCTAAATATTCAATAGCATTTTGCTTTGCTTTCAGGGTAACAGCTTCGTTATTAATTAAGGCAGGATAGCCCAAATGGATATCTAATTCAGCTTTTCCTCCCATGCCTTCTGCAATACCTTTGACCATTTTTTTCATTTGACGATGCGCTTTTTTTCTCCACTTTTCATCCATTGCCCGAAAGGTTCCTTGCAGTTTTACCTCATTAGGAATAATATTCGTTGCCCCTCCAGTCGAGTTTATTTTCCCAAAAGTCAAAACTGTTGGTGAAGTTGGGTTGGCCATTCTACTGACAATTTGTTGCAGGGCTACAATAATGTGAGAAGTCATGACTATCGGATCAATACAGTCTTGTGGCAATGCTCCATGTCCACCTTTTCCCGTTACAGTTAAATATAATTCATCTGCAGAAGCCATATATTTTCCAGAACAAAAACCGACTTTACCTACTTCAAGAGGAGGATGTACATGTTGTCCATAAATCCGTTCTGGACTTGGATTTTTTAGTACTCCTTCTTTGATCATGATAGAAGCACCGCCAGGTAGTTTTTCTTCACCCGGTTGAAAAATTAATTTGATGGTTCCTTCGAATTCCGTTTTTAGTTGATCTAAAATACGAGCGGTCCCTAACAAAGAAGCGGTATGTGCATCATGGCCACAGGCGTGCATGACTCCTTTATTTTTGGATTTGTAATCTACTTCATTGGCTTCTAGAATAGGTAAAGCATCCATATCGGCTCTTAAGGCAACAATATTTTTCTTAGGATTTTTTCCTTTGATTAAAGCTACTACTCCATTCTCTGCACAACCTCGCTCATGAGTAATTTTATACTTTTTTAATTTATCAGCAATAAATTTTCCTGTTTTTACTTCTTCATACGATAACTCTGGATGTTGATGAAGGTATCGACGGATGTCAATTACCTCCGGGAAATATTGCTTGGCTAATTTTTTTATTTTATTTTTCATGTGCTTATGATTAGTGTTGTGAATCTTTTGGTTCTTAGTTCTTGGTATTAGACTCTTTTTTTGAAAAAATAGGACATTCTTGATTCGATTTGAGTTATATTCTTACCTTCCTAATTCTTTAAAACCTCTCCAGATAATTTCTAGTTCATCGATGGTACTATAATCCTTGGCGTATAAAAAATCAAGTCTTTGCATGGTCGGTTGATTGACTTTCGTCAAATGAATTCCATCTACAGGATTTAAAATTCCAGATCTGATTTTGGGTAGATGCTCGGTATCTTTTTTATTTTGAGCATAAGCTACCCAAGTTTTCTTTCCCAGGATTACGCTAAAAATATTTTTTAGAAAGTTTACTTTGTTTTTTACAAAAAGAAAAGAGATCGGGAATATTAGCAAAAAGAAAAAAGCCAATAACAAGTCAGTCAAACGTTTATTTCTTTGATTTTGAATGAGTGAAATGCCAAATTGAATATCAATGGTGTATAGTTCTCCTGCTGAATTTTTAGAACTACTGCCAATAATACTAATGCTTTCCTCCGGGACAATTTTGTATTCTAGTTTGGAACCAAGTTTGGTCATCCACAACATGATCTCCCGAGCGGCAATATCTTTTGAACAAAAAATAATTTCATCGACTTTATAAATTTGTACCACTTCATCAAGCTGTTCTAAGCTACTCAAATATATTTCTGGCTGATCAAATCCTTGAGGAGCAACAGTTCCAATAAAGTTTTTTCGAAGCTGTGCCTGATGAATCAATCCAAGCACCCGATCACTTTCCTTTTGAGATCCTACAATAATTAGATGTGTTGCTTTTTCGTTATCAAAACCAAAGTTACCAAATTGTATAAAATGAATCAATACCCGTAATGCTGTTGTCGATAAAAAGGCCCAAATAACTCCTAATACAATCAAAATCCGTGAAGAGCGATATTCTAAATCTAAAAATCCATAAACTGCAGCTAATATTAAAGTCCCTATCAACAAACCTCTTCCTAGTCTTCTTAAACTTTTTGCCTGATCATAGCCTCCGCTAAAATAAACGGAGGTCAACCAAATTCCAATATAAAGTGGCACATTAAAAAACATATACAAATCTGAATAATAATTGGGATCTCCATAAAAAAAGGTTGCCCAAAAATCTTTCAAATAATACATGCCTATATAAATCACCGCTGCATCTAGCATGGGCAAAAATAGGCGTTTTGAAAAATTACTAATGATGGTCAAAGAAGCTCGAAAATAAATAGCGGCTTGCAACATCAAAATAAATAACCAAGCTTTTTCGCCTTTAAAATGTTTGCGAGCAAAAAGAATCATTGCATTGTAAAAAGTACGAACGTAATTTAGACTTCCTTTTTTTGTACTCTCCCCTTTGTAATGAATAATGGTGCTATCAGCAAAATAATAATTTTTATATCCTGCTTTGACAATCCGATAAGATAAATCGATGTCCTCTCCATACATGAAAAAAATTTCATCAAGCAACCCGATTTTATCTAATACAGATTTCCGTAACATCATAAAAGCTCCAGCCAGTACCTCCACTTCATGATTTTCATGATCATCCAAGTATCCTAAATGGTAATGATTAAAAATACGAGATTTTGGAAATATACGAGAGAGTCCAAATGTTTTACAAAAAGCAACAAAAGGGGAAGGAAAACCTCTTTTAGATTCTGGTAAAAAATTGCCAGATCCATCAATCATTTTTATACCCAAACCTCCAGCTTTCGGACGAGCATCCATAAAAGCCACACACTTTTCTAAAGTATCTTCTTCAATAACGGTATCAGGATTAAGTAATAAAACATACTCTCCTTTTGACAAACGAATTGCTTGATTATTGGCAATAGAAAATCCTGGATTGTCTTTATTGGCAATCAAATGTACTTCTGGAAATTTCTCTCTCACCATTCGGACAGAATCATCCACCGAATTATTGTCTACTACAAATACTTCTGACTCTACCTTCTGACATGCTTTCGCCACTGAAAGCAAGGCTTGCTCCAGAAAATACTTGACATTATAATTGACAATGATAATCGATAGCTTCATGGATTTTTAATTCCGAGACTCTATTCTCCTTTATCTTGATAAGGAATCCTCGCTGCGATGGATCTTCCTAAAGTGAGTTCATCCGCATATTCTAATTCCCCACCAAAAGAAATACCTCTAGCGATCGTACTAATTTTTAATCCAGCATGCTTCAATTTTTTGGAAAGATAAAAGATAGTGGTATCGCCTTCAATAGTAGGACTAATGGCCATTATCAATTCTTTTACGGTTCCTTTTTCTACACGTTCTGTGAGGGAATCTATATTCAAGTCAGTGGGTCCAATTCCTTCAATTGGAGAAATGACTCCACCAAGTACATGATAGAGGCCATGAAAATGTCCAGTTTCCTCTATGGCCATGACATCTCTAATCCCCTCAACTACACAGACTATGCTAGCATCTCGACGTTTATTTTCGCAGATACGACAAAGAGATTCGTCTGATACGTTATGACAGATGGAGCAGCTTTTGATATTTTGCTTCATATTGGTGATCGCATTGGTAAACTGTTGAGCAAATTCTGGTGGTTGGTTCATCAGATGTAAAGCCAAACGCAATGCAGATTTTTTACCAATACCCGGTAAAGCCGTAAAGGCATCCACAGCCTCTTCTAATAATTTGGAAGAAAAATTCATATCTCTTAATTAGCAAAAAACGAATCAAAACTTAGAATTAGCCTTGTTTTCGGCCTCTTCCCACAACGTTTTTTAATTTAATATGTTTAATCGATCAATAGAAACATTTTTTTTATAAACTTTGATCTCAATTTATCGTAAAAATAGAGTAAAATATCGCATTTTTGCACTGTTTCCTAAATAATCAATTAAAAGAAAAATCATGGCAGAAATCATTCGCATGCCCCGCATGAGTGACACAATGGAAGAAGGGGTTATTGTTGGTTGGATGAAAAAAGTAGGAGAGTCCGTAGAACCTGGAGATGTATTGGCTGAAGTCGAAACAGACAAGGCTACAATGGAACTAGAAAGTTTCCAAGAAGGCGTCTTACTTTACATTGGTGTAAAAGAAGGCCCCGTAGTTGTAAATGGTGTTTTAGCGGTCATAGGTGAAGCTGGTGAAGACTATAAAGCTGCTTTAGCGGAAGCGGAAGCTAGTGCACCTTCTACCAATGGTAGTTCAGCTCCAGTAGAGGAAAAAGTAGTAAGCGAGCCTGTTACAACTTCTGTAGCAAGTAGTGCAAGTACGTCTACTCCTGCACCAAGTCCAAGCGTTATCTCTCCAACAACTAATGATAAACGCATCAAAGCCTCTCCTCTTGCTAAAAGTATTGCTTCTGAAGCAGGCGTTGATCTTGCAAGTATTCAAGGAAGTGGTGACAATGGACGAATCGTTAAACGAGATATCGAAGCTTATTTAAAAAGTCCAGCTCCCGCAGCAAAAAGTAATCCGGCAGCTCCAGCTAAGAATAACGCTGCAGCGGTTCAACCATTTGTCTTGAATGGAAAAGGCGAAAACGAATATGAAGACATACCTGTAAGTCAAATGCGAAAAGTCATCGCTAGACGTTTAGGTGAAAGTAAATTTTCTGCTCCCCATTTTTACCTTACGGTAGAAATCGAAATGACAAAATCTATTGAAGCGAGAAAGCAATTAAATGAAATCTCACCTGTTCGAATTTCATTTAATGATTTGGTTGTAAAAGCTAGTGCTGCAGCCTTAAGATTACATCCGGCCATTAATTCTTCCTGGTTAGGAGATACTATTCGAAAAAATAAAGATATTAATATTGGAGTAGCTGTAGCTGTTTCAGAAGGTCTTTTAGTTCCTGTGATTCGACATGCAGATATGAAATCACTTTCTCAAATTGATGTAGAAGTACGTGAATTGGCTGGTAAAGCCAAAGAACGTAAACTTCAACCCAATCAGATGTCAGGTAATACTTTTACTATTTCGAATTTGGGCATGTTTGACATTGAAGAATTTACAGCGATTATTAATCCACCAGATGCTTGCATTTTAGCGGTTGGTTCTATCATTCAAAAACCCATTGTTAAAGATGGAGAATTAGCGGTTGGTAATATGATGAAGGTTACTTTATCTTGTGATCATCGTGTTGTAGATGGCGCAACTGGAGCTAAATTTCTTCAAACATTAAAAGGTTTTTTAGAAAATCCAATTCAATTATTGGTTTAATTCTTTGGTTTATTGATCAAATCAATAAAAGCCAAGGCAATCTAATTTGTCTTGGCTTTTTTAATTCTTTCGCACATGAAAAAGAAAAACACACTTGTATTAGGAGCATCGACCAATCCTTCTCGATATGCTTATAAGGCGATCAATAGATTAAGATCGAATGGACATCACGTTACTGCTATTGGTATTAAAGAAGGAAATGTTGGAGATGTATCTATTATCCTAGATCGTCCGCTTATTCCTCATTTACATACGATAACACTTTACTTAAATCCAAGTCGGCAAAAGGATTACTATGACTATATTTTACAACTAAACCCAAAACGAATTATTTTCAATCCAGGTACAGAGAATGCCATATTAATGAAATTGGCTAGAGAGCACGGAATAGAAGTTGAAGCAGCTTGCACCTTAGTGATGCTTTCTTTAAATCAATACTAAAGAAAATTCAATTATCATATCATATAGAGTTTTCTGGTTTATAGCCGCATCCTATTTTAATACTTACCAATAAAAAAAGCCCAGTCAAAATTGACTGGGCTTTTTTTATGTTTACAAGGTATTATTAATACCCAGCTTCTTTATTTCCAGAGTATCCTTTTCCTCCGCTGCTAGATCCGCCAGAACCAGCATTTCCAACACCACAGCTAGGACGAGCCATTTCAGATTCTGTAGTAGCTACTGCAAATTCAACACGTCGGTTCATCATATTAGAACCACTAGAAGGTACAAGTGAAGTATTTTCACCACCCCAGTTCAAGACGAAACGGTCTCTTGAGATACCATATTTACTTACTAAGTAATCAATAGCTGCATTAGCACGGTTGTAAGAAAGAACATCATTATAGCAGTTTCCAGCTAATCTATCAGTGTGACCACTAGCTACTACTCTAATACCAGGATTTAATCTCATTACAGTTGCAACGTTGTGCAATTTTCCGTATTCAGAATTTTTGATACCATATTTGTCTAATCCAAAGTGGATCATAGGTAAGAACCAATCACTCGCTGGATCAACAACAGGGATTGAAGCAACTTTTGCGTCAACAATTCTGTTAACATCAGTTTCAGTTATAGGAGCTGGACCTGCAGGAATTTGAGCTACACCATCACCGTTTACATCGTAACCAGGAGGAGAATGTGGCTCTTTATCTTTACAATCTGTATATCCGTCACCATCGCTATCAAGGATTACACCTCGAGTGTCAACAGGACAACCTTTTTCAGTTGAAGGTTCTTGATCAAGCATATCAATAACACCGTCTTCATCTGTATCGGTCAAGTCCAATTCTGGACGAGCTTTTACTTCAGCTAAATCTTCCGCAAGCATGTCAAGTGGGCTTACCCACCATAAAGGAATAGACTTGTCGTCTTTCTTCCCTAACATGATACCTAAACGAAGGTTGGTGTAATGAGCTAAATCTTCACTTGCAGTGATTACTTTGTCATTAAGAGTACCATTCCATTCAACTGCATCTAATAAATCATTTCCACGACCTAATGGCTTGATCATTTTGTGTTCAATAGAAAGGCTTAATTTATCTGAAAGTAGAAATCCAAGACCAGCTCCTCCAGTTAAATAAGCAGTAATGTTCCACTCATCATCAAAATTGATCGCATCAAAGACATCTTCTTCTTCGCTGCCATTAATTGCTGTAACGCTTACACTAGAAGCACCACCACCAGCAAATAAATAAGGATTTACTTTCTTTTTCTTATTAGCTCTAAACTGATTAAGACTAGCTACTAAAGTGATATCTCCACCAATTATACTAGATTTGTATTCAGGTTTCCATGTTAGGGGAAAACTGTATTGAGAAGCATCAACTTCACGGATATTTTCTTCTTCTTTTCCTTTAAAAGCATAGTAACCTCCATCAACACGAACAGAGAATATGTGATCTAATGATTTTCTTGCATGAAGACCAACTCCAAAATTAGATTTCCAGTCAACATCTCCAGTAAGAGCAGTGTGACCAACATGAATACCTAGTTCCCACTTATCAGCAGGTTTAGCGTTTACTTTTAGATTACTTTGAGCGTATGTATAAGCAAACACGCAGCATAGTAACATCGACAATATAATTTTCCTTGTCATAGGGTTTGACTTTGATGATTAAAAAAATAGGTGAAAAAACGTATTAAATAATTTCTTACTTAGATGAACTACAAAAGTATTGTTTTTTTTCGTTGTCACAAATATTTTGTCTTTTTTTTTACAATATGTTAAAATTGCCGTTCATCCTCCAAATTAAACCTCTTATCCTTCTAATAATGCTCCTTTAGACTAAATCAACTTTCATCAATTTATTTAAAGCAATTTCAAGGGCTTTCGTAGATATATTTGTCAAGCTAGAACTTTGCTGATGTATTCGCAACAAAGCTTGATTAATGATTTGTGAAACGTCAGTGAATATTGATTCGTCAGTCATGGTTACATCAGGTTGCATCAAGTAGGCAAAAACTCTTGCCATCCCACAATTCGCTATAAAATCTGGAATGACGCTAATCTGAGTATCAACAAATTTAGCTGTAGGTCCAAAAAATACCTCATCATCTACAAACGGTACATTAGCTCCACAAGATATACATTCAATACCTCCTGCTAATAATTGATCAACTTGTTTCCGAGTTACTAATTTGGACGCTGCTCCTGGAATAAAAATATCTGCTCCTAAATTCCAAATCCGTTCATTTGTTTCTCCAAAAGAGAGCATATTCTCAGAAATTAATGCATTTCCTTTCTTTTTAAGAAACAATTCTTTAACTGCTTCCTTTGATAAACCTTCTTCATTAATTACTCCCCCTCTTCTATCTATAATGCCAACAATTTTGGCACCAGCTAAAGCAAGATAACTTCCGGCAGCTGAGGCTACATTTCCCCAACCTTGAATAATCACTTTCTTGTTAGTGATATCTCCATTACGGAATATCTTATAATAATGTTTCACTGATTCCGCTACTCCAAATCCCGTAATCATATCAGCTATGGCATATTTCTCTCCATCTGGGACAAATACAGGATCCTCTATAATCTTAGCACATCCATATCTAAGCTGTCCGATGATGTTTATCGTTTCCCCTTTATTACTCTTTAAATGCCCATTTACGATTCCTTCTTGAGGGTGCCATAATCCTAAATCTTCTGTAATCGGAATCACATCTTTCAACTCATCAACATTCAAATCTCCTCCAGTTCCATAATAATTTTTTAAAATAGGAAAAACGGCTTTATACCATCGTTTCAAAACTTCATCTCTTCGAGGGTCTCGAGGATCGAAATTTATTCCTGATTTTGCCCCTCCGATATCCGGGCCACAAACGGAAAACTTGATTTCCATTACTTTTGCTAGTGAAATAACTTCTTCTTTGGTTAATCCTAGCCGCATTCGGGTTCCTCCTCCTGCTGCACCGTTTCTTAGGGAATTAATGACTATCCAGCCTTGGGCTGTCGTTTCCGGATCTGACCATTCAAATATGATCTCAGGTTTCTTTTCCTTGTACGTTTTTAATAAGGCTTGCATGGTTAAGACTTTTAATATTACAGAAAGTAACATTCCTTTAAAAATAAATATTTCTATAAGTGCTGCAATGTATATTTTTTCGCACAATTAAATACCTTTGTGCATTCATTCTTTAGCTTACAAGCTTACGCAAAATGAAATTCTTAGTTTCAAGAGCGCAATTAACCAGAAATAAAACTTACGTTTAGCTTATTTTGATAAAATTTATGACATGCTTAATAATTGGTTGAGTCCGGTAAACCGAAAAGAATTTGGAAATTTCAAAAAGTATAGCCGACAACAATTTGGGAAAAAAATGCTCTTTCACAAAGACACCTTCTCTAGCCTTGAAAATATTCAAATTGCTCTGGTTGGTGCCGACATTGAAGAGGCAAATGCGATTAGAACGGAATTATATCAACTAGAATTCCCTTTTCGAGGATTACGGATTGCGGACCTCGGTAATATCCGTAAAAAAGATCATTCCTTTCTTATTCCTGTGCTCAAAGAACTTTTAGAAGGTGGAATTTTACCCATTATTTTAGGATCAGACATCAATTTGACCCTCGCTCAATTTCAAGCCTATCAATATAAAAAACAGGCCAATCTAACTATCGTTGATGAAAAAATTCGACATTCAATCAAAGGGAAAGATAATAACGCGATCCTATCAAACATCTTAAAAAAAAGGAAACCAAAACTCTCTAATTTAGGCATTATTGGTTTTCAATCTCATTTTAATTCAAATCAAATACTCAATGATCTTGAATCAAAAAATTTTGAACTTGCTCGCTTAGGTAAAGTTCGAAAAGAGATGGAAGAAACGGAACCGATAATTAGGAATGCAGACCTTTTCGTATTTAATATTTCAGCACTCAAAGCTGCAGAAGCTCCTGATCAAAAAAATCCTAGCCCTAGTGGATTTACTACTGAAGAAGCTTGTCAAATTAGTCGATATGCTGGCCTTAGTGACAAACTTACCTCTATAGGGTTTTATGGATTTTTAAAACAGGAGGAATCTAATAACCAAACTGCTCAGGTATTATCACAGCTCATTTGGTATTTTATTGATGGATTTAATAGTCGAAAAAACGATTATCCCGTTTCAAGTGCTGGACTAGTCGAATATATTGTTGAGTTTAAAGCTCATAATCATCAAGTTAAGTTTTGGAAAAGTAAAAAAAGTGGGCGTTGGTGGATGGAAATTCCTGAAAAGTCTAAAAGAAAAAAAATCAAATATCATATGGTCCCTTGTTCTTATCAAGACTATCAACAAGCTTGTCAAGAAAATTTCCCAGATCGATTGATGACTGCTTATCGCAGGTTTGAATGATAAAGATTGTTTACTATAAAAAAAGGATTGAAAACGCAATGAGCATATTATTCAATCCTTTTTTTAATACTATTATTAGGAAAAGTGCATTTGTAACTTTCGCCTAAAAGCGCTTATTTTAAAAATCGTTCTAATTTTATACCTCTAGATCCTTTGATTAAAAAATGAGTATTTTCTATGTGATTCAAGGGCCTTTTCTCTTTTAATTCTTCAACATTCTTAAAAGAAGAAATCTTTTTCTCTTCAGTAGAAAGTCCACTAAATATTTCCCCTACTAACCATACCTGATCAAACTTCAACAAAATCGCCAAATCAATAATTTCTTGGTGCTCTTTTTCACTATGAACGCCTAGTTCCAACATATCTCCTAAAATAACTATTTTATTCGGGGCTTCCTGTGTCGCAAAATATTCCATTGCGTGCTTCATGCTTGTTGGATTAGCATTATAAGCATCTAAGATAAAGCTATTGCTTTTCCTTTTTATAATTTGAGATCGGTTATTACTAGGAACATAACTCTCTATTGCAATTTTCGTTTTTTCACTGGGTACCTTAAAATATCCTCCTATAGCAATGGCCGTTTTGATATTATTGAAGTTATACTGACCAATCAAAAAACTAGACACCTCAACCAGTTCTTCATTTTCCCCCATGAAAGCAACCTTTATATAAGGCTCTAAACTGGACAATATTACTTCATGTGCATCTACTTGTGGATCAGGTTCTTCACTCTTTACAAAAAAGACTTTATGCTTTACAGCAGAAGCTAAATCCTCGAGATAAGGCTCATCTAAATTAATAAAAGCAACTCCATTATGTTGAGCCAGATAATCGAATAATTCTCCTTTCCCCTTTTTAACACCTTCTATTCCTCCAAATCCTTCAAGATGTGCTTTTCCAATATTCGTAATGATACCATGTGAAGGCTCAGCAATTTCTGCTAAAAATTTAATTTCTTCCAGATGATTGGCCCCCATTTCAATAATTGCAACTTCTGTGTCAGCTTTCATCTCTAACAAAGTCAATGGAACTCCAATATGATTATTCAAATTTCCTTTCGTAAAATGAGTTCGATATTGACTCCCTAATACCCCACTGATCAATTCTTTGGTTGTTGTTTTACCATTACTCCCAGTTATAGCAATCACCGGTATTTCAAATTGTCTGCGGTGATGACGAGCTAAATCTTGCAAAGTAGCCAATACATCATCTACCAAAATATATTGTTCTCCCTTATCAAATTCTATTTCATCAATTACGGCGAAAGCCGCACCTTTAGATATTGCTTCTGTGGCATATTGATTACCATTGAAACTAGGCCCTTTTAAAGCGAAGAAAATACAATTTTGCTCAATTTTACGGCTATCTGTTATTACTTGAGGGTGATCTAAGTAAAGTTGATATAATTGAGTTAGTTGAGATATATTAGACATAAAGTGTTTTCCCTAAGGAAGATTTGTAAAAAATTTAATTTATAGTTTGTGAACAATGATTAGCAAGATAAAAAAAGTCTCCACACTTCTGATTAAGTGTGGAGACTTCTTTTATGTTAGGAACTAGAAAAAATTTAGAATTTACGCTTCTTTCTTTTCTTTTTCTGCTTGAATTTGTTTCCTCCTGCATCTTCATTTCCTTCCGGTCCACCAGTACGAGTCATCGCACAACGGAAACCAATTGTTCTATCAGATTTATCTTCCTGTTTGAATCTACGCGTACCTGGAGATAACCAAAATGCTCGATCCGCCCAAGATCCTCCTTTTATAACTCTTGATTTATCACTGATTAAAGAAGTTTTCCCATAGTCATATAATACGTATGATTCTTTATCACCATCAAGATAATCATAAACTTGTCCACGCTTATAGTTTTCACGAGTAGCAACTTCATCATCTTCAACATATCGGTAACGAATACGACCTAAACTGTCTTTTTCAACAGGAGCTCCATTTTCATCACGGATTTTAGTTTCAAATTTACCACCACGATAAGGGTTCAAATCATGGTTTTCAACATCTCGTAAGGTCAAACTAGTCAATGGTCTATAAAGATCCATTGTCCATTCATTAACATTACCAGCCATGTGGAAAAGACCATAATCATTTGGTAGGTAAGAACGAACTGGCCCAGGAATGTGTGCCTTATCATTTAATTTACCAGCCATCCCCATATAATCACCTCGACCTCTCTTGAAGTTTGCTAAGATTTGACCTTGATATTTGTCTCTTTTCCCGTAACGAACGGTATTTCCACTCCATGGATAAATACGTCGATCTGTAATTCGCTCATCTTGCTCTGAAGCTTGATTTCCAATTAGAGAAAGTGCCGCATATTCCCATTCAGCTTCTGTAGGAAGACGATAAGAAGGCAATAATACACCATCCTCAAATCGTACTGGACGCTCACCTCCAGTCTTAAGGTCTTTCAAATTCTTTTTTACATCTCCTTGATATTGACCAACGAGATAAGACTCTGTGTTGAAGTTATCCTCATCTTTTTGAGAAGGATTCACATTTAAGATACCTTTTTCAATAAGGATCATCTCATTTACCCGGTCTGTACGCCATTTACAGTATTCATTAGACTGTAGCCAGTTGACACCAACTATCGGATAATTATCATAAGATGGGTGACGGAAGTAAGTCTCAACGAATGGTTCGTTGTAAGCTAACTCCTCACGCCATACTAATGTATCTGGTAAGGCATTGTGATATACTTCAGGGTATGATTCGCTAAAAACACGATCAATCCAGTATAAATATTCTTTGTAATCAATGTTTGATACTTCTGTTTCATCCATATAAAAAGAGGAAACAGTTACTCGACGAGGAACAGCATTCCAATCGAAAGTAACATCTTGATCAGTAACTCCCATAGAAAATGTTCCCCCTTGTATTAATACGAGGTTTGGACCAGTTGCCTGTCCTTCATAATCTTTCTTTTCAAATCCCCCCCATTTCTGATCATTGTACTTCCAACCAGTGGTAGCAGATTTTTCACCTTTTCCACAGGAGGTTAACATTAGAGCAGAAAGTAGAACGATTGAGCTAAGCTGCAATAGTTTTTTCATTATTTACTTTTAATTTACAATTTGAAAATGACCAACAAATATAGTGAAAAAATCAAATTTACAAACGGCAATGGCAAGGATTGCTAAAAAGCTTGCAAATTCGATGCCTTTTTATGATTTTTTATTTTAATTCGAGTTAAATATTATCGTTAAAGGGTATTTTTATTTATGATCTATATTTTTTAGCTTATAATAGGATACTTAACTTCTCCTTACCTTATCTAAAAAGACGAAAACAATCATTGATGCTTTCTCTTGGTTCTCTCAGTTTTACTCTCAGTGAAATTTCATGGCTCCCACCTGTACCACCGCTTACATTATTTAAATTGGAAACGGTAAAATCATAACTGTATCCTATTTTAAAAACGCCTTGTTCAACTCCGATCAATGCGATTGCTGCATCTGATGTCGTTCTCGCATGTCGAAACCATGCTCCAGCAAATACAGCTCCATAACTAACATAGGCTCCAACATTTGTTTGACCAAAGTCACCTTGTCGGACGTACATAATGTTTGGTGATATAAACGCCGAGGGTCTCCGTTTATTGCCTTCAACTAACTGAATTTGAGCTCCACCATGAAAGGAATAGCGAATTGGTAAGCCTCCGCTTAAATTATCGTTAACAAACAAAATCGTTTCATTAGGGGTATTCAAATGTTTTACTGAAAATCCACCATAAAAGGTTTTATTATAAACCAGCATTCCTGCGGAAGCATCGAAATAAACATTTGTTGGATCTGCCGGTGGTACTTCTTCTGTAGGAAATGGTATTCCTCCTGGAGAAGTTTTTCCTAATATAGGATCTATTTGATCCAAAAATTCAAACTTTGTCCAATCATATCTAGTTTGTACCAAGCCTACCTCTGCTCCTATTTTAATAAAAAGATCATTGTTAACTTGCACTCGATAAGCAAAAAAGCCACTAGCTTTATTCGTTTTAATCAAACCTTGCCCTGCATCATCAGTCAAAACCATCAATCCAAAACCACTATTCAAAGGAGAGACAAATTGATCGTAAGAAACAGCATATGTTTGATAAGCATTGAGCGATGGCCATTGATTTCGATAGTTGGCCACAAAATTGGGCGCATAACCTACACCAGCAAAAGCTGGATTCAATTGAAGAGGAGCTGAATAATATTGACTAAATACTGGATCTTGAGCCTTCACATCGAAAAAAGCAAGAATAAATATCAGAATTACAAGGATATGTCTTTTCATTTACGCAAAAAAATTATCAAGGTCAATCAAAAACGGTTAAGTTTGTTAAAATACGATAAAACTTACTAATTCCAATTATGTTCAAACAATACGTTCAACTTCTTAACGTTTCTATAACAAATACAAAACGGACAAAAGAATAGAAAAATTGTTGATATAATCTAAACCTGTAACCTATACCTCAAACTTACTCATAATATGAAAATTAAAATAACAACTCTTCTATTATGTTTCTTTTTTCTTTCGAACATAAACGCTCAACAAGTTTTCAATATTTCAAAAACATTGAAATGGAGTGAAGAACCGATGGTTTATAGTCCGATGGGGATTTATAAAACGGAGATTTATCAATTTAAAGATGCGATATTTCATCCAGAATACCCATCACTTCCTGTTTTTAGCCAAAGAATAGAACTTCCTAATAAAGGTACGATTAGTGTTGAAGTCATCAATGCTCAATATGACAGACTAGAGAAAAAGCCTTCTAAAGATGATAACTATTTGAGTAATACACTCCAATTTAAAGCGATTGTTAAACAAGATAGACGAAATTACGCTGGCCAAATTTCTTTTGTACCTATTATTAAATCAGGAGATGGCCAATATCTAAAAGTAACTTCTTTTGACTTAGCCATCACTTATATTCCTAGTTTAACAGCTACTCCACCGCCACCGCCAAATACCTTTACTTCTGTATTAAGTGATGGACAGATTTTTAAAATTTCTGTTAAAGAGAATGGTGTTCATAAGCTGACTCACTCCTTCCTTAAAGATTTAGGAATTGATATAGATAATATAGATCCCCGAAAAATCAAACTATATGGCAATGGAGGAGGCATTTTACCTCAATCAGTCAGTAAATTTCGCTATGATGATTTACAAGAAAATACCATTCAGATTGTAGGCGAAGGAGATGGTCGTTTTGATACAGAAGATTTTATTCTTTTTTACGGAGAAGGTCCACATAAGTGGTCATTCGATCCATCAAAAAACATATTCAATCGGGAACAAAATGTATACGATGATTTTAACTACTATTTTATAAAAATCAGTTCAGATAATGGCTTAAGAGTACCTACTCAAAATTCGATTGCTTCTACTGAATATACCTCTACTACCTTCAATGATTTTGCCCGGCTCGAAGAAGATAAGTCCAATTTATTATTTGAAACCCAAGGAGCACAAGGTTCTGGTGTGCATTGGTTTGGCGATTTGTTTAATCCGACTCGGGAAAGAACTTATGCTAATTTCAACTTTCCTAATTTAATAACGAGTGAACCCGTTAGAGTCCATACGGAAATGGCACTTAGAAGTCCGCTTCGATCTCAGTTTATGATTGAAGTCGAAGGTGTAGAAGCAAGCAGTCCTAATGTTAACAATAGTGTCCGTTTTGGAGACAACGAGGCCATTTATGCGATGGATGCTAAAGTGGATAGTGAATTCAGTGTCAGTGGAGATAATATTCCGGTAACGATTAAATACCCACAATTAAATGGAGATAGTAGAAATAAAGCTTGGCTTGATTTTATTCAAATAAATGCTCGTCGTGCTTTACGAATGTCTGGTGACCAAATGTCATTTAGAGATAGCGAAACCTTGGCTGCCTCAACGAGTACTTTTCAATTGGCAGGGGCAAATGATGACATCAGCGTATGGGATATTTCTGATCCTATTCATCCTCTTGCACAAGAAGGCACCAATAATAATGCTACTTTTAGTTTTGGTGCGAGTACCGCTAACTCATTAAAAGAGTTTATTGCGTTCAAAAATAATGGTAACTTCCTATCGGCAGAAGCTATCGGTGAGATTCCCAACCAAAATATTCATGGTCTTGATAATGTAGATTTACTCATTGTGTATCATAAAAATTTTGAAGATGCAGCCAATCAATTAGCGGCACACCGAGCAGACCACAGTGGTCTGTCTGTAGCTACTGCTTTGGTAGATGAGATTTTCAATGAATTTTCATCAGGTTCCCAAGATCCAACAGCGATTAGAGATCTTTCTAAAATGTTGTATGAAAGAAGTCAGCGATTCAAATATTTATTATTATTTGGAGATGGGACTTTTGACTATAAAGATAAATATGAGAAAGGTGGCAATTTTGTCATTCCTTATGAAACAAAAGAAACTTTTAGTCCAATCAATGCTTATCCGGCAGATGATTACTTTGGACTCATTAGTAATCAAGATGGAGGAAATTTAATCGGTGATGTTGATATTGCTATCGGTCGACTTCCGGTCAATACGCCTTTTGAAGCTCAAAATGTGGTCAATAAAATTATTCATTATGATACCAATCCTTCCAATTTAAGAGATTGGAGAAATCGAATTGCCTTTGTTGGTGATGATGAAGATAATAACGCTCACTTACGACAAGCAGATGATATTGCTACGATTGTAGATATCGAGCAGCCTATTTTTAATCAAGATAAAGTTTATTTTGATGCTTTTCAGCAAACCGCAACCGCTGGAGGTAGTCGTTTTCCAAAAGCACAGGAGGCCATCAATAATGCTATTTTCCAAGGGGTTTTATCAATTAATTATCTAGGACATGGTGGCTCTACGGGATGGGCACAAGAAAGAGTGTTGACTCAAGATGACATTGCTAGTTGGGATAATTTTGATAACCTGACCTTGTTAGTGACGGCGACTTGCTCTTTTACCGGTTATGATGAACCTGATTTATTGACTGCGGGAGAACAAGTTATGCTCAAGCCTGATGGAGGCGCGATCGCTTTGTTTACTACCGTAAGAGCTGTTTTTTCAAGTCAAAATTTTGCTCTGACCAAATCTGTTTTCGATACGCTTTATCAGGTATCGAATGAAAGACCTACCATGGGTGAAATTTTACGTATTGCTAAAAATAGTAGCACTGCTTCTGATATCAACAGTAGAAAATTTACGATGATTGGAGATCCTTCCCAATATTTAGCCATTCCTCAATATGGTATTTCTTTGACAGAAATAAACGGTAACACTATCGGCACTGGCGCAATAGATACCATTCGTGCTTTAGAAAAAGTAAAAATGGCTGGTTTTGTTTATGACGACGATGGAGAAATCATGACCGACTTTAATGGTAAGATCTACCCTACTGTTTTTGATAAAAAAATTCAAGTCAGTACACTCGGTCAAGATGAAAATAGTCAAGTCGCTAAATTTGATTTACAAAAAAATATTCTGTTCAAGGGGGTAGCAAGTGTTACTGCCGGAAAGTTTGAATTTACATTTGTTGTTCCTAAAGATATCAATTATCAATATGGTAAAGGAAAAGTAAGTCTTTACGCCCAAGATGAAGTGAGTCGAGATGCTCGTGGTTTTTATAATGGATTTATTATTGGTGGAACGAATCCGAATCTTGTGATAGATGACGAAGGACCTCAAATAGAAGTCTACATGAACACCGAAGATTTTGTTTTAGGAGGTATTACAGATGAGAATCCAACTTTACTTGTCAAACTATCTGACGATAATGGTATCAATGTTGTAGGAAATAGTATTGGCCATGATTTGACAGGAGTTTTAGATAATGAAACCCAAAATACTTACATCCTAAATGATTTTTATGAATCAGAATTAGATGATTTTACAAAAGGAGAAGTACGTTTTCCTTTAAGTAATTTGGCCGAAGGGCCTCATCGAATTGATGTAAAAGCATGGGATGTAGCTAATAATTCTGCAGATGGATTTACTGAATTTGTTGTATTTAGCTCAGAAGAAGCTGCTTTAGAACATGTACTTAATTATCCCAATCCATTTACGACTTCCACTAATTTTCAGTTTGAACATAATCTTCATGGACAAGATATTGATGTCTTAGTTCAAGTCTTTAGTGTTTCTGGAAAATTAATTAAGAGCATTGAAAAAACAGTATTTGCTCAAGGAGACCGAGTCACTGATGTTCATTGGGATGGAACAGATGATTATGGGGATCGATTAGCCCGAGGAGTTTATTTATACAAAGTAAAAATCAGTGCTGGAGGCTTAGATGACAAACGACTTAAATCCGAAAGCGAATTTGAACGATTGGTCATTTTAAAATAGGGATACTGGTTTTACTAAGATTAGTTGCGTAGCGAAATTGATAGAAAAAATTAATTCTCGTTAAATATAAAAATAATTAAACATGCTCAAAATTCAATCGGTTACAAAAAAGATTGAACTTTAAATGTCATAAATACTATATTTGCCAAACTTTTAAGAAATCATATTATAAAATCATGAAGAATTTACTCAGAAATTTGTTTTTAATGGCTATTGGGATTTTGTTGTTTTCTCCAGCTCAAGCACAATTATGTGACTTTGATTTGGAAAGCCAAAGTTTTATAGTTCCTGGATCAGGGATAGGAGGTAATCCAGAGCCTTGTATTAATACCATTATTACAGCAGTCCCCTTCTTAAGAATCGTTCCAGATGCACGATCTGGTGCAATGGGAGATGCGGGAATGGCGACTTCTGCTGATCCAAATGCCATGCACTTCAATGCATCTAAATTAGCATTTGTTGATCAGAATGTAGGAGTATCTGTTACCTACACACCTTGGTTAAGATCTCTTGGACTACAAGATGTTTACTTAGCCTATTTATCTGGTTATTATCAGGTAGATGACTTACAAACATTTGGTGTCTCTCTACGATATTTTTCTTTAGGAAGTATCAACTTTACAGATGACAATGGAGGTTCTTTAGGTACAGGGCGTCCAAATGAATTTGAGTTGAGCTTGGCTTACGCCAGAAAATTATCTCCAAATTTATCGGTAGCGGTTACTCCCAAATTTATTTACTCTAACCTAGCTTCTGGCCAGTCCGTAGGAGGAGTTGAGATTAATCCAGGTATTGCAGGTGGAGCGGATTTTTCTATGACTTATAAAACGCCTATTAATTTTACAGCCAATGAATCTAATTTGACTATCGGTGCTGCGATTAATAATTTAGGAACTAAAATTTCTTATACCCAATCTATTAATAAAGATTTTATTCCTGCGAATCTGGGTATCGGAGCTGCTTGGGAATTAAACTTTGATGAGTTTAACTCTTTGACTATCACTACTGATATTCATAAATTATTAGTTCCGACGCCTTGCTTAGATAAAGATGACGATCCTCTTACAAGTACTTGTGATACAGACCCCGTAAATGATATTCCTGATTACAAAGAACAATCCATGTTCGGAGGTGTATTGGGCTCTTTTGGTGATGCCCCAAATGGTTTTAGTGAAGAACTGAGAGAATTGATGTACTCTTTTGGTGTAGAATACTGGTATGACAAACAATTTGCCGTTAGAGCTGGTTACTACTCAGAGCATGCGACCAAAGGAAATCGTAAATTTTTTACGGTTGGTTTAGGATTGAAATACAATGTATTTGGTTTGAACTTCTCTTACCTTGTTCCAACTACTAATCAACGTAATCCTTTAGATAACACATTAAGGTTCTCTTTATTATTTGATTTTGGTGCTTTCGCCGGTGATGATATTGAATAATAGATATTAAAAAAATGCACAAAAGTCATTTGATTGGCTTCAAAAAGAAAAGAGAAATTGCGATGCAATTTCTCTTTTCTTTTTACTACTTCTTAAACTCATTTGATCCAAATAAATTTGGATTACGGTTCAAACTTTAGTCTACTTTCAAAATCTTCTTTTGATAAATTTGTCTTCCATCGCTTACGCTAACGTAATACCATCCATTGATTAAAGAATTATCGATATTCAATGAAGCTTGGGAAAGTCCTTCTTTTAATTCTATTGTCTTGATAGTTTGTCCTAAGGAGTTGAATAGAATGATTTCTGTTTCGTTTTGGGTCGGTTCAAAAAATTGAATGGAGAGTTCATTTGAAAAAGGATTCGGGAAAACCTCAAAGTCTGAAATCACCAATACTTCTTCATTTCCACTAATAAAATCCTCGGTCCATTCTCGAGTTGCAAACGAAAGTAATCGTGGAGGAAGGGTATTGAATTTTTCTGATCCAACAAAACCTTCCCCATTTTGTGTAAAGGTAATCCCTTCTGTTTGACTATTGGTCAAAGCAGTACCCAAATTAATTTTTCTTTTATTTCCTGAAAAGTAATGGTGATCATCATAATCATACAATAACCACAAAAAGTTGAAACCAACTTCTGTATATCCAAGTAAAGAAATGACTCCATCTTCTCCAATATCAGCTCCTGTAATTAAACCATCGACATCTAATGAATCTCTTAATTGAGCAACGTGTACTCCTGGAATTCGAGGGATGGTGTAGTGTCTTGTTTTATTATTAACCCAGTTTTTGGTAAACAAATGTAAGCTATCATTGTGATAAAAAAATGCCTCACAATCGTAATCATTGTTATTATGATTTTCTGTAAAATCCGTTTGGTCGCTATAAGAAAATTCTATTTTTTCCGCATTAGCGATCAAACCTCCTAAGGAATTTTTGGCTACTCGATAAACCCTAAGATTGGTTCGATCTCCTCCATTGTTTCCAAAGTCACCGATATACAAGTATTCACTGTCTTCTGCAAGGTCTTCCCAATCTTTGTTATTCGAATTAGCGATCAATACGGATTGTAAAATCTCTCCGGTTGTTTGGTCTATTTTATAAATCTCATCCACACCTTCATCATTGTGTGTCCATAAATCATCATTAAAAAAAGCCAAACCAGATGATTCACTTAATGCATCTGGAAGAACAGCAATATTCGATAAAGTGTAATTGGTAGATGGATAAATACAAGAACCATCATTAGTCATGGCTCCTATATCATAATTCAATGCTTGATTATCCAAGCATCCTTCTTGGGCCGATAGACCATAAAAATTCAGAAATAATATAAGGATGATAATTTCTTTCATAGAAGATAATTTTGTGTTGTAGTTTTGTTGTTTCCAGACTTAGGTTTTCCCTCCACTGGATCTTCGCCTCGTTTCAATTGATTGTTAATAGAGACAAATACCTGACCGAATAAAGAGGATTAGAAAATTCGAAAAATAAAGAAAAAAACTGCGGATCTATAAGCCGGATCCTGTATCCCATTCTGTCCAAAGACAGAATCGATCTCTATCATTTATCTAATTCTAATATTACTATTAGAATTTATCTGCCTACCCCTCCCGACTTTTTTGGTCTAACCAAAAATAATTAAGCGAGCAGCTTAACTCTCCTCAGAGAATCGAGATGTACGTGGCATTTCAACCCACAAGGTTTATCCCTCCCAACAGTTACCTGCTAGAACCGTGCGCTCTTACCGCACATTTTCACCCTTACCCCGTACGGGGCGGTTATTTTCTGCGACACTATCTGTCTACTAATCCAAAGATTAGTATCCCATCCGTTAGATGGTGTGGTGCTCTACGTTGTCCGGACTTTCCTCATTCCCGATTACTAGAATCGGAACCGCGATAGAGCAATCCGCAGTATTTCTTTATTTTCTTAATCCATCTTTTTGAATCAATTGAAGGGGCAAAGATATTGAAAAGGTTGAAATCAAATGATTTTAAGAACATCCTTTTGGCCAAACAAGTTCAAAATGGAAAGAAATATCCCTTTTACACTCAAAAAAAGACCAATATTTGTTTAGCCGAAAAAAACGTATTATATTAAAATTATATTTCAGTTGAACACTATCCAAAAGTAGAATCCCCTAAACAATTTTGTTTAAATCATAAAAGATAAATGTTGATTTTAGAGTAAAACTCCCTCTATTCAAGCTAATCTGTACCGCTTAAAAACAAAATTTCGAATTTACTTTTCTAATTAATTATATATTACTATTTTTACTATATAAAATAATTAGAAGTTTTCTTTCGCACATGAGCGCTAAGCTTACATAAGCGTATAATTGGATTAAAATTTGTAGGTTTTTTATTGATATTCTTATGTGTTTAAGAACAAGTATCAAATGAAACAACCTACTTAATTACCGAATCTTTCCAAGATTTTATGACGAAACGGCAATATACCTACATAACGATCACTTTTGTTTTCTTTCTCCTCGCGCTTGGGTTTGACTACTATGCGAGTCAGGCAACTTCTCTATCCAAATATCAACAAGCAATTGAGACGACTCTTCAACAACAAGAAAAGAACATCAATGATTTTTTCGAAGATAAAGTCTTCATCCATCGGATTACCAACAAGATTCCGACAAGTCTAGAACAAAAAGAAGAGGATCTACGTCGTCTGGAGAATTTGGCGATGAAAAGTTTTACTATTCATCTTTATAAAGAAGACTCCTTAATTTTTTGGAATAATAATTTTACAAGTCTTCCTTCTCGAAAATATTTAAAAAACTCATCTGACAAAAAGGTGCAGTTTATCAAACACATCAATGGTGATTATGAGGTAATCAGTCAAACCTTACGAGATAAAACGATGGGGGCTTATACCATTGTGGCTATGATTCCAATAAAAAATTATTATGAAATAGTTAGTAATTATATTAAGACTCGCTTCATAGCTAATCCGAATATTCCAGCTAATATTGACTTATTAGAAACGCCAACTGATCATCCCATCAAAAGTAGACTAGGTACCACCATTTGCTATTTATCGGCCAACGAAAAATTAGTCGACAAAGATCAACAAACTATTTTATTGTGGTTGTACCTTTTGGGAATCCTTAGCTTAGGCATATTCCTGCATAGCATGGCCAAAACGATTCTTAGGAAGTATCCTTCCAAGCCTTGGTTAGGAGCAGGTTTCCTAATCGTTTCTGTTTTTGGTATTCGCTTATTGAGTGTTTTCTTTAATTTTTCTGAGCGTTTTACGGACATGCCTTTGTTTGCAAATAACATTCAATCCATGTGGAGTAATTCCTTGAGTGATTTACTAATTAACATCGGATTATTATTATGGATGATGATATTTTTTCATCGAGAATATCCACATCAAAAGTTCAATCATCATAATTCAAAAATCCGTTTTGGTATAACAACATTAAATTATTTTGCCATCCTTTTAGGGATATTTGCCTTGACGGGAATATTCAAAGCATTAGTCTTTAACTCTGGAATCACCTTCAATTTCGATAATGTTTTCGATTTAGATCGATATAGCTTATTAGCTATTATTGGTGTTATTTTTCTATTGATTTCTCTATTTATTTTTAGTCATCGCATGATGATGGCTATTTCTAAAATGGGTTTTAATCGCTATACTAGACTAGGAGCCTTGAGTATAGCAATGCTTTTTTCATTTCCTATCTTATGGACATCTGATTTTTTACTCCCTTGGTTTTTCATCTCAGTATTAGCCGGTTTATTGATTTTAATTTTCGATGTTTTTATTGATAGCAAAAAAATCAATTTTACTTGGCTCGTAATTTGGGTCATCATTTTGTCGGCTTTTCCTTCCTTTCTTTTATTCATTTATAATACCTACAAGGATCGTGTTGTCCGATTAGCTTACGCAAAAGAGTTGGTAGACCTTAGAGACCCAATTGCTGAAATTTCTTTTAATGATTTGAAATTAAGAATAAGTGAAGATCCTGTTTTTCAAGAAGAGTTATCTAAACCTTTTCCTTTTAAAGTCAATTCAGAAGTACTCAAAAAACGATTGAACACCATCTTCACTTCTGATAATTATTTATTTTATAATTATAAATATTCTTTGAATGTCGTTCATAAATTTGACGACCCCAACACCTTAGAAACAACCCCAGCCTATTTAGAAAATAGACAACAATTTCTTGATGCTCAAGCAACTAAAAATAACACCTTAAAATTCTGGAAAGATAGAGAAGAAAAAAAATGGGCTTACTTGTTAAATCTGAATCAACAGAATCCCGATCAATCTGATAATCCAGTTTCGATCATGGTCCAGTTTGATCGTAATCGTCGAGAACAATCTAAAGTCTACACAGAATTATTAGTAGATACCCCGTATAAAAATTTAGCTGATCTAGCAAAATATGAATATGCGATCTATAAAGATCAAGTCCTCATAGATTCCGAAGGAAAAATCTATGGCCCTTCTTTAACGCTGGAGGAATTACCAAAAGAAGGAAAAAGTTTAGAAGAATCATATGGCAATCGCTCTGAAGTCATTTATGCTGGAAAAAACAACACCGTTGTAATCATTGGTAGAGAAAAAGAAACTTTCATCAAAGCAATTTCTCTGTTCTCTTATATTTTTGGCATCTTGGTTATTTTTATAATTGCGATCACATTCTTCAATTCTATCTTTCAAATTGTACCTGGAATTCTTGATTTTTCAACTTTCCATAAGCCTTCGCTTAAAAATAGAATTCAATTATCTGTTATTACCTTAACATTATTTTCTTTTTTCATTATTGGCTTTGTAACCGTTTGGTTTTTCAAAAATTCTTCTGAAGAATATCATGAACAAAGACTGGAAAGAAAAACATCTTCTGTATTACAACAAGTACAACATGAGATTGAGCTAATGATGGAAGTGGATTCGACTCTTGACTTAACCTCTATCCTGAAACCTGTTTCTAAGATTCACCGAATGGATATCAATTTGTATAAATTGAACGGTGCATTAATGGGAAGTTCAGAAGAAGATATTTTTAATAAAGGTATTATTGATAGACGAATGGGAGCAGTTGCTTTTCAAGCATTGTCTCGACAAAAGTTGGAGAAAGTCACTCAAGAACAAGAACGAATTGGATCTTTGGAATATAAAGCAGCCTATGTTACGCTAAAAAATAAATCCAAACAACCGATCGCTTACATGGGACTTCCTTATTATTCTAAACAAAGTAAACTACGAAGTGACATTACCGTGTTCATGAGTACTTTGTTGAACGTATATGTTTTCCTATTATTAATTGCCTCTGGTATTGCGATTGCTACAGCTAATTCAATTACACGTCCTTTAGCTCAAATTGGAGAAAAACTAAAAGAACTAAAATTAGGAAAACGAAATGAACAGTTGGAATGGAAAAGTAATGATGAACTGGGCGCACTGATCAATGAGTATAATAAAATGATTAGAAAACTGGAAGATAGTGCGGATAAACTCGCTCAATCTGAACGGGAAGGCGCTTGGAGAGAAATGGCCAAACAAGTTGCACACGAAATCAAGAATCCATTGACTCCAATGAAATTAAGCATCCAATATTTACAACATGCTTACAATTCTAATCCAGAAGATATTGAACCTTTACTCAAAAGAGTATCTAGTACCTTGATCGAACAAATCGATAACTTAGCACAAATCGCATCAGAGTTTTCCAACTTCGCCAAAATGCCTAGAGCTGAAAATCAAAAGACTTTATTAAATAGTTTAGTCGGTTCGGTTTTCGACTTATTTAGTACAGAAGATGCGGATTTAACTTTGGAACTACCCAATGAATATTTCCACGTTTACGCAGATAGAAATCATTTAGTTCGAGTATTAAACAACTTGATTAAAAATGCCATCCAAGCCATTCCTGATGAACGAGCAGGACAAGTTAAAGTCTCTTTATACAAAGATAACAATACTGCAATCATAAAGGTAAAAGACAATGGTTCCGGTATCTCTGATGATAAGAGGGAAAAAGTTTTTGTTCCTAATTTCACCACCAAAAGTTCTGGTACTGGCCTCGGATTGGCGATCTCTAAAAACATTATAGAATCAGTCAATGGTAAAATTTGGTTCAACACTGAGGTCAATATTGGCACTGAATTTTATGTAGAATTACCATTAGTAGAAATTACGGAGCTAGAAGAAGCTTAATGACTAAATCCCTCAAAAATGAAAAAAATTCTATCTCTATTCCTATTTTTCACATTCGTTTCGAGTTGCAAAAATGGAATTAAAAACGAAAACGCAAAAGTCGAAGTTGAGCAAGGTACAGAGATCTCTTCCGTTGAAAAACCATCTTCGGATGAACCCATTAAATCAAAAATTTCAGCTCCGAAAAGTCCTATCATCACTACCGATCAACTTCTCGGATTTTGGGTAGGATATTTTATAAAAGATAAGGATCGAAATCACACCAAAACACTCTACGTTGATGAACGCTATATCTGGAATAGAGAAAATAAAATCAACCTTTCTATCGATCAAATCATTGATACACTTGTCATAGGACATAGTGTAGTCGCTGGAAATGATCGGCCATTTCAAGGAGTCGTAAAAAGAACTCCAGGTTCCAATGGTTTTTCTTTTAAATTAAAAGAACCCGGCGATCATAAATATGATGGTGAATTTACGTTTACCATTCTTAATAATAAATTGATTGGTCAATGGACTGCATATAAAAACATTGATGTCAAACATCGAAAGTATACGCTCAAAAGAAAAACATTTAACTATGACCCGGATAGGATGTTAGAACCTTCAAAAGAATATATCAACTGGAATAAAGTCATGAAAACAACAGAATATGTCGAAATGGAAGAGAATGAATTTGAGGAATGGATTTCATCAGAATTTGCTACTGCAACTGATCTAATTTATCAAATGAATGCTTCCAATAAATTGTTATCAAAAGCAGAGGTTGAAAACCTAAAGAAGGGAGATCTAACCATTATCAGAAATACCATTTATGCCCGACATGGATACTCTTTCAAAAATAGACCTTTGCGTGTATTTTTCGATGCTCAAAGTTGGTATGTCCCTGTTCATGCCAATATCAAAAATGATTTTACGGCTATCGAAAAAACAAATATCCAACTCTTACTGAAATACGAAAAAAATGCAGCTGAATACTATGACTATTTTGGCAGAGGATAAGATCATATTCTGATGAATCAGCTTTCTACCCATTTTTATAAAATCCTTGTTTACTCCTCATTAAGTTACTTTTCTTACTTAATGATTTTAATCACTCTCCAATACATTCCAATCAACTTTAATGTCGCCTTCTTAAATATTAAAGAAGCAGAGATGGCTTATACCCATTATCAATACGCTTTTTTCAGCCATGTATATACCAGCATCTTTGTCTTACTTGCCGGGATTCCACAGTTTTCAAAAACCATTCGAAATCAGTTTCCTAAAATTCATAAAAGTCTTGGAGCGATATATATTACGTTGATTTTAATTGTTGCAAGTCCTTCTGGTTTAGTAATGGCTTTTCATGCCAATGGAGGAATATTTTCAAAAATCTCCTTTTCTATCCAAGCTATTCTTTGGTTCATTTTCACCTTAAAAGCTTATCAATATATCAGGAAAAAAGATTGGATCAATCATCGAAAATTCATGCTCAGAAGCTACTCGCTAACCCTTTCGGCAATCAGCTTAAGACTATTTAAATGGATCATTGTTTCTACTCTTGAATTACCTCCAATGGATACATATAAAATAGTCTCTTGGTTGGGATGGATCGTCAATGTGATGATTATAGAAATATACTTACGCGTTGAAAAGAATCCTCAAATTTAGAAAATAGGATAATTTTTTTCTGTTACATATAAGACAATTAGAAATCGTTTACTCAGACGATTTCGTCAAGAATATCAGAGTCGTTCAAAAGAATATTCAATATCCATTAAATCAATATCCAATCCCGATTCATTAAGGAATTGGCAGCTGATTTTCAATAAAAACAAAAGCACATCAAATTTTATAAAATAAGCCTTAGCTTAATTTCTTGAGTGTTATTCTATTGAAAATTGGATATTGAGGATTGATTATTGGATATTTTATTAATACAAATAATCTTTCGAACAAACCTAAAAGAACATCCAATATCTACCTTTTTTTTCCCATCTTTATGCTTCATTAAAAACTTGAAAACATGAATCGCATTTTCATTCCTCTACTCCTTTGCTCCATCATCAATATTTTCCACCTCAACGCACAATCCAATCTTCCATTTACCTCAATGGATGTTTTTGAATTGGAATGGGTGACGAATCCACAAATATCTCCAGATGGTAGTCAAGTAGTTTATCAAAGACGCGGAATGGATATCATGAAAGATCGGCGACAATCCAGATTATGGCTGATCAATACCGATGGTACACAACATCAAAAACTAAGCTCCTTCGACGTCAATGAATCCAATCCAAGCTGGTCTCCAGATGGGCAACGCATTGCCTTTGCTTCATCGACTCCTCATGGTGCAGAGCTTTTTATTTATTGGGTAAATACTGGAAAAACAGCACGTATTTCTCAACTAATCAGTTCACCTGGAGCTATTCGTTGGTCTCCAGATGGCACCCATTTGGCCTTCTCCATGTTTGTACCAAAATCAGAATTAAAATTGGTCAAACCATTGAAAAAACCAGAAGGTGCCAAGTGGGCCGACCCTCCACGGATCACTTCTAGATTCAAACATGAACGCGACGGAGCTGGAAAAATGAAACCCGGTTTTAATCACTTATTTGTTATTCCTTCGGAGGGTGGAACTGCACGTCAAATTACAGCTGGTGATTTTCAACATAGTCGTGCACCAACTTGGTCCAAGGATGGAAAAACGCTATTTTTTAGTGCCAATAGAAATAAAAACTGGGAACATGATTTTCGAAATTCTGAGATTTATAGCGTAAATGTAGCCGATGGAAAAACACAACAATTGACCGATCGAAATGGACCAGATTACAATATTTCTATTTCGCCGCAAGGCAATCGTTTGGCCTACCTAGGCTTTGATGACCAAGTCCAAACTTACCAGAATACTCATCTTTACACGATGGACCTTGACGGAAAAAATAAAAAAATGATTCCAAACAAATTGGATAGAAGCTTTGGTAATCCAGTTTGGGACACCGATGGAAAAGGTATTTATTTTTCTTATGATGATAAAGGAAACACCAAAATTGGTCACACAGATCTTTCAGGAAATACCCAAGTAATCGCACATAATCTTGGTGGAACAGGCATTGGTCGACCTTATGGTGGCGGGTCTTATGCCGTATCCCAAAAAGGAAATATTGTTTACACTCATACCACTCCAGATCATCCATCAGAACTCGCTTTTATTTCCGCTGGAGCGAAAAAAGAAAAACTTTTAATGAGTCTCAATAAAGATTTATTAGGACATAGACAACTCGGAAAGTGCGAAGAAATTTGGTATACATCTTCTTTTGATGGTCGTGATATTCAAGGTTGGGTAGTGACTCCTCCTAACTTTGATCCCAATAAAAAATATCCGCTTTTAGTCGAAAATCATGGCGGCCCTATCTCCAATTATGGCGACCGGT
>CAYTVR010000027.1:0-43363 GCA_964441245.1 uncultured Saprospiraceae bacterium
GTGATATCTCTACCAAAATTGTCTAGTACTGGAGTACGAGATTTAGTATTTCCTTTTCGTTGATATCTTGCTGCATCCTCTTCTTCGAATGGTTCGTCAGAATCAGAAGGAGCTTGATTATAAATATCAGGAGTGGTAAAATCTTGTTCTTGTCGAACAAATTCTAACTCAGATTTATAAATATCATAATCTACTTCAAACTGATGTAGAATACGAGAAGCTAAATTATCCTTGTGCTTTAAAATAGATAGCATCAGATGTTCAGGACTGATCTCGTTATTTTTAAGCATCTTAGCTTCTAAGAAGGTTACCTTTAGTACCTTTTCTGCTTGCTTGTTGAGTGGCAAATTACCAATATTCAAACTAGCTTTAGAAGAAGGGTTGCGAGAGATGGAATCTTCAATTGTTTGTTTTAGATCGATCGTATCAATGTCTAAAGAATCTAGTACACGAATAGCCAGGCTACGTTCATCCTGCATAATACCCAACAATAGATGTTCTGTACCAATATAATCGTGTCCCATTCGAATTGCTTCGTCTCGACTTTTTGAAATGACCTTCTTTACTTTCGGTGAAAATTTTCTGTTATTCATGTGATATGGATATTAATTCATTCGGTGAAATTTTCTTTATACTAATATATAAAGAACAGAATGTATGGACAATAATAAGAGTAAATACTCAAGTATACAAGTTTTTAGAAACGCTAATGTTTTAAAATTGATACGTTATAACAAAAGGAATCAGAAAAAATAATGCCATTAAACCGAATAATTCACCCTTAATAATATTCTTTAATGTAATAACAACGATTTAATTTGCGTTTTGGCGGCCTCAAAACCATAGATTGTATGGTATTAATGCTTATTCCTAATTGCTTATTTGGACTTGGATCAGATCTGCTTTTTTAATTTCAACCTTTTAGTATTATTTGAAATTTTATTAAAAAAAATATGTTCTTGGATGGATTTACTCTTCTAAACTTTGATCTTATAACAGATGATCATATGTTGGAGTTCATGATATAGTCGACAAAAGACTTAAGAAGATGTTAAAAAATTGATAATCAGGTTTTTAAAGATCTCTAATTATCGAGTAAAACGTTTGTAAATGGGTCAGAATTCTCCAAAATGAAAATCTTTTAAAAGATTAATTATCTTTGTTAGTATTAATTAATACTTTTGTGAGCAAATTTTAAACTAGTCTTTTAATTCATTATCAAGTATGAAGTTTTCTGTAGATAAGCAAGATCGTTATTCTTTATTTTCTTTGGAAGAAGAAAATTTAAACACCCTGATGGCACCAGACCTAAAATCAGAATTTGTTTTTATTAGAAATGAAGGAGTGAAAAATTTTATACTAGATGTTTCTTCTGTCAAATATGTCGACTCTTCTGGTTTAAGTGCCATTTTGACAGCTAATCGAATCTGGAAAGACTTTGGATCTTTTATATTGACAGGGATAGATCATGATAATGTGAAGAAATTAATTGAGATTTCTAGATTAGACACGATATTAACAATCATCCCAACAAAGCAAGAAGCGATTGATTATGTCTTGATGGAAGAAATCGAAAAAGAATTAAATTCTGAAGAAGAATAATTTTTATCTTTTCCCCAAAAGGTTTTAAGTTTTCCAACTATTCTTAACTGACCTACAAACTTTTTTATTGAATGCGCTTCGAGCTAACTATTCTCGGTTGTAACTCTGCTATTCCTGCTTACGACCGACATCCTACAGCTCAAATCCTCAACGTTTATGAAAATTTATATTTGATCGATTGTGGCGAAGGCACACAAATGCAAATGACGAAGTATAATATTCGTCGAACACGAATCAATCAAATATTTATTAGTCATCTACATGGAGACCATGTTTTTGGTTTGATTGGTCTATTGACCTCTTTGAGCCTTGCAGGTAGAAAAGAAGCTATTGATATTTTTGCCCCACCAGGACTCGAAGAAATGATTCGAATACAATTGAATCATACTGGCGGATTATTAAGTTATCCAATGGATTTTCATGTCGTTGATACCACGAGTCATGAGAAAATATTTGAGGATGAACATTTAGAAGTTTATTCAATTCCTTTGATTCATCGTGTACCAACTTCGGGTTATTTATTTAAAGAAAAACAAAGACCATTGAATTTGATTCCAGAAGCAATGGAAACACATAACATTCAATTTGAATTTATAAAAGAAATAAAAAGAGGAAAAGATTATATCACACCTGAAGGAAAAATCATTCCTAATCAATTATTGACCTTGGCTCCTTACAAACCAAGAACTTATGCTTATTGTTCTGATACGATGTACACCGAAAGTATCATTCCTATCATTGAAAATGCTGATCTGTTATATCATGAAACGACCTTTTGTGAGGATCGTGCTGAGCATGCTGAAATAACCCAACACTCTACAGCTAAGCAAGCTGCAACTATTGCTAAAAAAGCAAATGTCGGGCTGATGGTTACTGGACATTATTCCTCTAGGTACTTGGATCTTTCTCCGCTCTTGAAAGAAGCACAATCTGTATTTGAATCTACTGTTCTTGGAATTGAAGGACAAAAATATTTGATAGAACCCAAAAGGATCGAAAGATAAGAGCGAGAAAGAATAGTTAACCAACGGATTTTACAAAAAAAATCAACAATAAAAAAAGCCATTTCGAAGAACGAAATGGCTTTTACTCTAAACAAGAAATTGGCTTAGCTAAAGGAAATTTTTACGTGTGTGGTTGTGTTGGCATGACTCAAATAATTAATTTTTGAGTTTGGCTCGTTGAGAGCTAATCCATTATTTTTTCTAAGCACATCTTGTTCGTTCACAGCTTTATAATAGGATAATAAATAATGTTCGAAAACGAATCTGTGTAAATGGGATTAAAATGTTGATGTTTAAAAGATAAGGCTTAAGCCAAGTTGGCCATGTCCCTAATCAAAATTTTCTTTCGATTGAAATAAATTAGATTAGCTTTTCGCAATTCATTTAACACAGAAGTAACGGTTTGTCTTGATGTACCAGTGAGATTGGCAATATCTTGTTGAGTCATACTATGTTTAAGTAACATTTCATAACCGATACGACGACCTCTATTCCTGACGGCTTCCTTCAAAAAATCAATGATCCGAGTTCTTGCATCTTTAAATATCAATGACTCTAATCGATTTTCAGTTTTTTGAAGTCGGTTACCTAAAATTTGAATGATATTAAGGCAAAGCCGATGATTGTCTTCCATCATTACCCTAAAATCATCAATTTTTAAAATACATAAATGCACTTCTTCATTCATAGCTTGAGCAAAATCTTGTCTTAATTCTTCTCCGATGAGTCCATGTTCTCCAAACATTGCATTTGGATGCAAAATAGATTTGATGACCTCTCTTCCATCTCGAAAATGAGTACCAATTTTTACATTCCCCTTAACCAAAAAATAAATCATATTAGACATTTGATCAGGTAAGTAGATAAAATCAAACCGATTGATCTTCTTAAAAGTCACTTTTGCTGCAATTTGATGCAGTGTAGGTCTATCTAAGACTTTGAATAAAGGAAATTGTTCGAGAAAATTTGTCTTTGATGTAGTATCCATGTTGAGCAGTTTAACGAGTTAGCGAAGAAGTATTTTTAAAAAAAATATTCAGCCTAAAGGACATCTATTTTTTTCAACAACATAAACATCTACATAAAAATTAAATTTAAAAATTACATAATTAGTAATTTGTGCAGTGTGATAGAGGTGTATTTTTTAATTAAACAATTGATTATTAAGGTCTTAGTTTTATATTGTATTTATTTTTGTGCTGGATATTTAGCGTGCGGGGTACTTACCTTGTCAATGAAAATGATTTAATATGAGCAAGGAAAAATACTAAGAGATGCATTTAGTAGCATTTTATACCATTTAAATTATATCGTGAATTGGTCAGTTAGCTCTTTTAACTGAGTTGTTGATTTTCTTTTAAGCTAATATTTTCGTATATTGAATTTCTAATTTTATTCAAAAAATTCCCGTCCCTTACATTGTTGCTATATTTTCAAAATACAAAACATTTTGGATGATGATTACTCCAATCTAGTTCTTGTAATTAGGCAAGCTATTTTAAAACATCTTCGATGTTGAAAGCAAAACTTATGGTTTATTTATGTAGAAATAAGTATCATTACTGATGTCATAAAAAGATTAATTTGATTATCTTTATACTATCAACATCTTGTTAACATGAGAGTTGATGCTTTTATAAGCAAACATATACACACACTTTAATTACTATTTTTGTAAGACGTCTATAAATTGATTTCTTCTTTTCCCCCCAAATGAAAAGTAGAAACCTAGAATTTTTACGTTATGAACAAGATGGATTTTTAGATAAAATCTATTCACTCGTTCACTTGCCAAGTCCCAAAAACTGGCTGGTTGAACGCTCAACCTCCCTTTAATTCAACAACACCGATTACAAAGAACGGAGATGTTTTATTGGCCATTTGTCCTCTTTTGTGACAAAAGTGTACATGTACGTTTTGAATAGTAGCCAGATCATTTTTTAATTTTTACGGCTATTATCACAAAAAAAACAGGATGCCAAAAAAATAAAATATTGAAACTATAAAAATTACGTCTAGGATAGAGAGAGTAATAACTCATATATTGATAAAAGTTAATGTCACTATTTTGATATTGGTTTTATTGGCGTTACATATAGTTTTAATGTTTTATATGATTGATAGTGAGGGAGTTAGGAGGTGTCAAAGAATATGATAAAATAAAATTTTAACTAAGCGTGGCTTAGTTTTTGCAGCTTTTTTAGAATAGAAACGAACAATTAGAATTTTATAGAAAAGTCCAGTACAGATCCCCAAATTTGTGACAGGATAAAACGAATCTTTATTACACAATTTTTACCAACGCTTATTAACTATGAGATTATTTAGACTATCCACTAGTTATCTCGCCCCAAAAACATTATTACAACATTTAAAGCACAGTCTTTTGATTGCTGGTTCTCTTGTTTTTATTGGAGGGCTATCATCGTTTAACATTATAGACGATGAAAATGACTGTAGCGAAGAATATTCCAATCTTGAGTATTTATCCACAGATGCAAGTTTGAATTGTAGCCCAACTGATTTGGTCCATTGGGATTTGGAAGCTTGTTATTCAACCTCCGCTAACACTAGCCCTAACGACTATTCTGAATTAAATCCAGTATATCCAAGCAACGGTGGTTGTGATGCTATAAATGCAACTAATATTTATAGAAATCAGGGATTTCATTCTTGTACAGAAGGTGCATCTGTTGGAAACTCAATTGGAATGTGCATTGGAATCGCTGGAATTCAAGAGTGGGCGGATGATGATAATCGAGCTATTCGATTTGATTATACAGTGGATCCAACTAGTATTGGGTACTTAACGGAATTCAAATTTTATGAAAAAAGTCCGCCTTTTATACTTACTGATCAAGGTAATCTTCAATCCAATAATTATCCGCAGAGTTATGGGATTAGAATCCTCAAAAATGGTGTAGAAGTTTTTAAGCAAATAAATATTTCAACGACTCAAGAATGGTCTTTGGAGACTTTTGATTTTACAAATAATCCTGATTTTGTTGTTACCAGCGCGACTACTTTTAGCTTTGAATTGCTCCCTTATCATATTTTGGATAGCAATGGTAATATAACTGCTTGGGATGTAGATGATTTTACTATTCAAGGTTACTGCGGTAGTTGCCCTGAAATTTGTGATAACCATATTGATGATGATGGAGATGGTGATATTGATGAAGCGGATTCTGATTGTTGTTTAAACGTCAATTCGGGAGGCCAAATAGGTTATGATGAATATTTATGTGGCTCTAATCCTAATTCAAGTAATTTAGTGAATGTGACGAGCCCTTCAGGAGGCAACGGAGAAATAGAATATTTATGGTTATCTTCAACAACAGGATGTCCTGATCAATTGGATCAAGCTATTCCTGGTGGAACTGGAGCTTCCTACTATCCTGGCCCAATTAGTCAAACAACTTGGTATGTTCGATGTTCGCGTAGAGTAGGATGTGCCTCTTGGGATTTAGGCGAAAGCAATTGTATCAAAAAAGAAGTGACCGGTGATTGTGGTTCAGGTTTTCCTGAAACATGGTCTTATGGTTGTGATGATAATATCAATGTTGAATTAATCGGTCAAGGTATTAAATGCGAAAATAACGCAACGATCAATATTCCAAACCCCGGAAATGTAACTCAAATCTATGCAGAAGTTGTTTACAAAGGTCAAAATATCAATCCTAGTTTCTTAACTTTTAATACGAATGTCGAATCAGTAACGGTGGCTGGTGAATTTACAAGTCCACCGAGAGGTTATTATTATCGAACCATTTTACAGCCAGCTCCTTCAGTTAATATCACCATTCCCGATGGCAACAAATGTGAAGCACAATCAATCTTACTATATGTATTTAGAAACGATCCAAATGCTGGAGCAAGTTCTGGACAGTTTGTTCAAACTTGGTTATATCATAATTCAACCTGCGAAACTTTACCAATCGAATTAGGGCCTGCAACAAGAGACATTGAAGTAACGGTTCCATTATCTGAAATTACCAACGATGGTCGTATCGTCAATATCACTGCAACCGCAGCTGGTGTTTCAAAAACAATTACCATCAATAATTTCAATCAAGGAAATTCCTTAAATATTACACCTTTTGTTTTAGAAAATGTTCCTGCATCAGCATCTTCAGTTGAAGTTTGTATCGAATCTCCAACCGGAAATCCTGATGGTCAATCCCTTGTTTTTTCAGGTGCGATCAAAGCAGAACCGATTTGTTTGACTTGTAGCAATTCTGACCTTAGCGGAAATGTCAATGTTATTTCTGATTACAATGGTCAAGATATTTCCTGTCAAGGAGCCAATGACGGTCGAGCCGAAATTGCACCAGCAGGAGGTTTGCCTCCATATACTTTTCAATGGAGCAATGGTCAATCTGGACAAATCATCAACAATCTAGCTCCAGGTACCTACACCGTAACCTTAACCGATAATTATGATTGTTCCGTAACAGGCTCAGTTACTATAAACGAACCAGCAGAAGTCAACTTAAACGTAAATATCACTTCCAATTACAATGGTCAAAATATCAGCTGTAACAATGCCAATGATGGGGAAGCAACTGCACAAATTACTGGCGGAACACCTCCATATTCTTACAACTGGACCAATGGCCAAACAACTGCAACAGCAACTGGATTAAGCGCAACAACTTACTCTGTGATTATCAGTGATGCCAATGGATGTACCGCCGAAGGAAGCACCACTTTAACAGAACCGACACCATTAGATGGATCAATAAATATTTCATCTGATTACAACGGTCAAAATATTTCTTGTGCGAATGAAAATGATGGAAGCGCAACAGCTAACGCATCTGGCGGAACCGCACCATATACTTATCAATGGAGTAACAATCAAAACGGAGCTACCGCAAATAATCTTTCCGCAACAACTTATAACCTAACAATTACGGATGTCAACGGATGTTCGATCATTCGAAACGTTACCTTACAAGATCCACCAAACTTGAGCATTGCTGCTCAGGTTACTTCTGATTTTAATGGAGCAGTTATTTCTTGCTTTGGCGAAAATGATGGTGCAGCTAGCGCGACCGCTACAGGTGGAACGGGTAATATCAGTTATCAATGGAGCAATAACCAAACTGGCACGACTGCTAATAATTTGATCGCTGGAACTTATACTGTTACAGCAACAGATGTAAATGGATGTACCGCTTCTACAAGTGTATTGTTAGAAGAACCAGATGAGGTTCAAGCAGAAGCAAATGCTATTTCGAATTATACCGGTTCGCCAATAAGTTGTAATGGAGAAACTGATGGTAGTGCTTTAGTGACAACTATAGGAGGCGTATTACCTTATTCCTATCAATGGAGTAATAATCAAACGGAACAAACCGCGACAAATTTAGGTGCTGGATCTTACTCCGTTACCGTTACCGATGCCAACGGATGTTCTTCAACGAGCAGCGTTTCTTTTACAGAACCAAATCCAATTACTTGTTCTTCAGGAGTAACTTCAACTTATAACGAAGGTGTCGATATCAGTACCCTTGGCGGAAATGATGGAAGTGCAAGTATCACCACTAACGGTGGAACAGGGACGTATACTTATCAATGGGATGATGCTAATTTTCAAACAACACAACAAGCAAATAATTTGGTTGCGGGAACTTACACCGTTCAAGTAAGTGATCAAAACGGTTGTACTTGTTCAGCAACAGTAACCTTAAAAGATCCTGCAAAAATCGGAAATTTCATTTTCGATGACCTTAACGGAAATGGCCTTCAAGATGCAGATGAACCAGGCATTCCAAACGTAGCAGTCACCCTTACGGGAACAACAATTGATGGTACTGCGATTACCAGAAATTTAACGACAGATGGAAATGGCATGTATGATTTTGATGGACTTCCAGCAGGTTCCTATAAAATTACGGTTACTGCTCCAGCGGATTATTTAGTGACCTATCAAAATGAATCAGGTACAGAAGCGACAGACTCAGATATTGATCCTAACAATGGAATGTCGGATTTCGTAGATGTCATCAATGGTCAATATTATCCAGACTTAGATGCAGGTTTTTTCACTTCCGTGAAAATAGGCGACCTAGCATTTAGAGATTGTAATAAAGATGGAATCCAAGACGCAGACGACGAAGGTTTAGGATTTGTTCCGGTAATGTTAAATGGAACAACTGGAAATGGTGCAGCTGTTAACTTAAGCACAACAACCGATGCTAATGGTTTATATGAATTTGCAAATCTAAGACCGGGTACTTACGTCTTAACATTTGGATCGCCAAGTACACCAAGCGGAATGGAGTTTTCACCAAAAGATCAAGGTGGAAATGACAACAACGATAGTGATGTCGCCAATGATGGAAAAACAGATCCATTTACCATTAAAAGTGGAGAAGACAATAATAATTTAGATGCAGGATACATTGATGCCACAGCTCCAAGTATCGCTCCAATTGCGAATGACTTGATCGTTCAATGTGATGGAAATGGAAACACAGCAGCATTAAATAATTGGTTGAATACTAATGGTGGGGCACAAGCATCAGACAACTGGACAGCAGTTGCTGACCTGACTTGGACAAATGATTTTACCGCAGTAAGTGATGACTGTGGAGCAAGCGGTTCAGTAACGGTTACCTTCACCGTATCAGATGAATGTGGAAATAGCAATCAAACCACTGCAACCTTCACCATCGAAGATAATACCGCTCCAAACATTGAAACCACTTCTAGTAATTTAGAAGTAGAATGTGATGGTGGTGGCAATGGCAATGAATTACAATCTTGGTTAAATTCTTTTGGAGGAGCTAGTGCAACAGATGAATGTAGCAATGTAACTTGGAGCAATGATTTTGCAGGAAGCTTAAGTGATGATTGTGGTGCTTCAGGAAGCATTATCGTAACTTTTACAGCTACAGATGAATGTGGAAATGAATCTAAAACAACTTCTACTTTTACGATAATAGATAACTCTATTCCGACCATCGCAAGTGTTGCAACAGATTTAGAAGTAGAATGTGATGGAGCAGGCAATCAAATCAATATTGATGCTTGGCTCAATAGCAATGGAGGTGCACTAGCAACCGATGTTTGTGGTCAAAATATCACTTGGTCAAATAACTTCAATGGAATAAGTAATGATTGTGCTTCGACCGGAAGTGCAACAGTTAGCTTTACCGCTACAGATGAATGTGGAAATATTGCGCAAACCACTGCAACCTTTAGTATCAAAGATTCCACTACACCAAGTATCGGAATCGAAGCAAATAACCTAACTGTTCAATGTGATGGTGGTGGAAATAATCCGGATCTATTTGCTTGGTTGGAATCTAATGGTGGAGCTGGCGCAAATGATAATTGTAGTTCGGTTACTTGGACGAATAATTTTAGTGTATTGAGATTAAGCGATGATTGTGGAACGAGTGGAAGTGCAACAGTTATTTTTACCGCCACAGATGAATGTGGAAATACCTCGCAAACCACTGCGACTTTTACCATTGAAGATAACACCGCTCCAGTTATTGGTCAAATCGCAGTGGATCAAAATGTCCCTTGTGATGGAGCAGGAAATCAAGCCAATTTAGATGCTTGGTTAAACTCAAATGCAGGTGCTTTAGCAACAGATGTTTGTGGAGAGGTGACTTGGTCTAATGACTTTTCAGGAAGCTTAAGTGATGATTGTGGTGCAAGTGGAAGTGCAACAGTTACTTTCACGGCAACAGATGATTGTGGCAATACTTCTCAGACAACAGCGACTTTTACTATTGATGATAATACAACTCCAAACATTGGAATTGTAGCCTCTGATCTAACCGTAGAATGTGATGGTGGTGGAAATGGAAATGAGCTACAAGCTTGGTTAAATAGTCAAGGTGGAGCAGGAGCAACGGATATCTGTAGCGAGGTAATTTGGAGCAATGATTTTTCAGGAAGTCTAAGTGATGATTGTGGCGCAAGTGGAAGTACAACAGTTACTTTCACGGCAAGTGATGACTGTGGAAACACTTCGCAAACTACTGCAACTTTTACTATCCAAGACAGTACGCCTCCAAGTATTACAGGAACTGCTCAAAACCTAGAAGTTGAATGTGATGGTCAAGGCAATCAAATTAATATTGATGCATGGTTAAATTCTAATGCCGGTGCATTAGCATCCGATGTTTGTGGATCAAATATCACATGGATGAATTCCTATTCTGGATTAAGTGACGGCTGTGCCGAGACAGGAACCGCAACGATTACTTTTATCGCAAGCGATGAATGTGGTAACTCTTCTGAGTCAACGGCAACCTTGACGATTAAAGATACAACCGCTCCAAACATTGGCATCGAAGCCGCTAACAAAACAGTACAATGTGATGGCCAAGGAAACCAAGCAGAATTAAATGATTGGTTAACTACAAACGGTGGAGCAGGAGCTACGGAAATTTGTGGAGACATCACATGGACCAATGATTTTACTTCATTAAGTAATGCTTGTGCAGCAAGCGGATCAGCAACTGTTACCTTTACCGCAACTGATGATTGTGGAAATGCTGTAGCAACTACTGCCACCTTTACCATTGAAGACAATAGTATTCCAACATTGATTGGTGTCCCTGAAAATGTAACCGTCGAATGTAGCGAAGTACCAACTATCGCAGAACCAACCGCTACTGATATTTGCGACAATGCAGTTGAAGTGACTTTTAATGAAGTGAAAACCAATGGTGATTGTTTAGATACTTATATCCTAACTAGAACTTGGACCGCAACAGATGCTTGTAGCAATCAAGATATCCAAACACAAATCATCACAGTAGAAGATAACACGAATCCTACATTGTTAGGAGTGCCAAATAGTTTAACAGTCGAATGTAGCGAAGTACCCAACGCTGCCAATCCAACGGTAAGTGATAATTGTGATTTAGAAGTGGATGTTGTTTTTACGGAAGTAAGAACAGATAGTGATTGTGGTGACAATTATGTTTTAACTAGAACCTGGACTGCAACGGATAATTGTGGTAACCAAGATGTTCAATCGCAAGTGATAACGGTTGAAGATACTACGATGCCAGAAATGGCTGGTGTCCCTGGTGACTTTACGGTAGAATGTGATTTTATTCCGCCTCCGGCAGAACCCAATGCAATTGATAATTGTGATAATGATGTTGACATCGCTTTCGCGGAAATTAGAACCAACGGAAATTGCGCAGAAAATTATACTTTGACTAGAACATGGACGGCAACCGATAATTGCGGCAACCAAAATATTCAGACACAAATCGTAACCGTACAAGATACTTCTAATCCATCGCTTTCAGGCGTTCCTGGAAACATCGTAGTGGAATGTGATGTTGTTCCTGCTCCAGCAGAACCATCTGCTTCAGATAATTGTGATACAGATGTGACTATTGCTTTTAATGAAGTACAAACCAACGGAGCTTGTGCGAGTTCTTATGTATTAACCCGTACTTGGACTGCGACTGATAATTGCGGTAATCAAGACATTCAAACCCAAACGATCACTGTACAAGATCAAACAATTCCTACTTTATTAAATGTCCCTGGACCCATTACAGTTGAATGTGATGCTATACCAACCGCAGCAGAATTAATCGCAAGTGATAACTGTGATCTTGAAGTGCAAGTAACTTTTGCAGAGCAAAGAATCAATGGCGTTTGTGCAGATACTTATACCTTAAATAGAACTTGGACTGCGACTGATGATTGTGGCAATCAAGACATTCAAACGCAAGTGATTACGGTTGAAGACAATTCTAATCCAGAATTGATTGGGGTTCCTGAAGCATTGACGATTGAGTGCGATGCAGTTCCTGCTCCAGCTACACCAAGCGCAAATGATAATTGTGATACGGAGGTCAATATTGCTTTTACAGAAATAAATACCTCAAACGGCTGTGCTGGAAATTATACTTTGACCCGAACCTGGACTGCCACCGATAATTGTGGTAACCAAGATGTTCAAACACAAATTATCACAGTAGAAGATACAACGAATCCATCATTGTTAGGCGTTCCTTTAGATGCAACTGTTGAGTGTGATCAAGTGCCTACGGTTCCAGTAATTGGTACAGGAATTACAGCCGATGACAATTGTGATACAGATGTTCAAATAGCTTTCAATGAAGTTAGAACCAACGGAAATTGCCAAGACACTTATACATTGACACGAACGTGGACTGCCACCGATGATTGTGGTAATCAAGATGTTCAAACACAAACCATTGTCGTAGAAGATAATACCAATCCTGAGTTAGCCGGTGTGCCTGCTTCTATCACTGTTGAATGTGATGCCATTCCAGATGCTGCCACTTTAATAGCAACGGACAATTGTGATGCTGACGTAGATATCGCTTTCACGGAAATTCGTACCAACGGAAACTGCCAAGACACTTATATCTTAACACGGACTTGGACTGCAACCGATAATTGCGGCAACCAAGACGTTCAAACACAAATTATCACAGTAGAAGATAATACGAGTCCTTCTTTGCTTGGTGTCCCTGCTGATGCAACAGCTGAATGCGATAACATTCCAGTTGCAGCAGAACCAACTGCAACAGATAATTGTGATACCGAAGTAAATATCGTTTTCAACGAAACACAATCTGCTGGAAGTTGTACTAATAATTATGTGCTTACGCGAACATGGACCGCGACGGATAATTGTGGTAACCAAGATATTCAAACACAAATCATCACAGTAGAAGACAATACAGATCCAAGTTTACTAGGTGTTCCTGCCGATGTAACTGTAGAATGTGATAATCTTCCAGTTGTAGCAGAACCAACTGCCACAGATAATTGTGATACCGATGTTTTGATTTTTTACAATGAAGTCAGAACTAATGGTCCTTGTGCAGATAGTTATACTTTGACTCGTTCTTGGACTGCCACTGATAATTGTGGAAATACAGCTGTTGAATTTCAAGTGATCACCGTGCAAGATACAACGATGCCTGAAGTGAATGGAGTACCTGCTGACATCACGGTTGAATGTGATCAGATTCCAAGCATTCCTGCAATTGGATCTGATGTTTTGGTAACGGATAATTGTGATGCAAATGTTACCCTTACTTTCAATGAAGTTAAAACCAATGGTCCTTGTGCGGATAGCTACACTTTGACTCGAACGTGGACTGCAAGCGATGCTTGTGGCAACCAAAATATCCAAACACAAATCATCACAGTTCAAGATGAAACTGCTCCAGAATTAATTGGCGTACCAGCAGATGATATGGTAGAATGTGATGCAGTTCCGGCACCAGTAGAACCAACTGCAACGGATAATTGTGATACCGATGTTCAAATTGTTTTCAATGAAATTCGAACCAACGGAAGTTGTATTAATACTTATACTTTGACAAGAACATGGACCGCAACAGATAATTGTGGGAACAAAGATATTCAGACGCAAGTCATCAACGTCGAAGATACAACGGATCCTGAATTGACTGGAGTACCTGCAGATATAAATGTAGAATGTGATGCGATTCCAGCTGTTGCAAATCCGACCGTGATGGATAATTGTGATACCGATATTCAAGCAATCTTTAGTGAAGTTCGTACCAACGGATCATGTTCTGAAAATTATACCTTGACTAGAACTTGGAGCGCGACAGATGCTTGTGGCAACCAAAATATTCAGACGCAAGTCATTACGGTCGAAGATACAACTGATCCAAGTTTGATCGGAGTACCTGGAGATATCACTGTTGAATGTGATCAAGTTCCAGATTTAGCAGAACCAACCGCAACCGATAATTGTGATACTGATGTACAAATAGTCGTACAAGAAATCTACGCAGATAGCTCTTGCTTAAATGCTTACACCTTGACTAGAGTTTGGACCGCTACCGATAATTGTGGTAACCAAGATATTCAGACACAAGTCATCACAGTAGAAGATAATACAGATCCAATTTTAGTAGGAATCCCAACCGATGTAACCGTTGAATGTGATGCAGTACCGATTGCTCCTTCTGTTTTTGTAAGTGACAATTGTGATCAAGATGTTGAATTGGATTACTCAGAAGTTCGTACCAATGGTGATTGTGCAGATACTTATATCTTAACTCGAACTTGGACCGCTACGGATGTTTGTGGAAATGAAAGTAAGCAAACTCAAATTGTCACTGTTCAAGATACAACAGATCCAGAATTGATTGGCGTTCCTGAAAATGAAACGGTTGAATGTAACGCCATTCCCGTTGTTGCAGAACCAACCGCGACGGATAATTGTGATACAGATGTAACAATCACTTTCGTGGAAACAGCAACCAATGGAGCATGTCCAAATAGCTTTATATTAACTCGAACATGGACGGCAACGGATAACTGTGGCAACAAAGATATTCAAACGCAAACAATAACGGTTGAAGATGAAACTGCTCCTGAATTAATCGGTGTCCCCGCAGATGAAACGGCAGAGTGTGATGCGATTCCAAGTCCAGCAGAACCAACAGCGACCGACAATTGCGATACAGATGTGATCATTTCATTTAATGAAGTTCGTACGAATGGCGGATGTGCAAATACCTACACATTAACCCGGACGTGGACAGCGACCGATGATTGTGGTAACCAAGATATTCAAACACAAGTGATCACTGTTGAAGATACTACAGAACCTGAGTTGTCTGGAATTCCTGCAGATGAAACAGTGGAGTGTGATGCGATTCCAAACCTAGCAGAACCAACGGCGACGGACAATTGTGATGCGGATGTGATCATTTCATTTAATGAAATTCGAAGCAATGGGGCTTGTATGGATACTTACACTTTAACAAGAACTTGGACTGCAACAGATGTTTGTGGAAACAAAGATACTCAAACGCAAATCATTACTGTCGAAGACACAACTGATCCTGAATTATCTGGTGTGCCTGCAGATGAAACAGTAGCATGTGATGCTATTCCTGCTCCTGCAGAACCAACAGCAACGGACAATTGCTCCATCGATGTCAACATTTCATTCAATGAAGTTCAAACGAATTCTGATTGTGCGAATAACTATACTTTGACTCGAACATGGACAGCGACGGATAACTGTGGTAATCAAGATATTCAGACGCAAGTCATCACCGTAGAAGATAATTCAGAACCTCAATTATTAGATGTGCCAGCTGATGAAACAGTGGAATGTGATTATGTTCCTGCTCCAGCAGAATTAAATGCTACGGATAATTGTGATACAGATGTTTCAGTAACATTCAATGAAGTTAGAACGAATGGCGATTGCCCAAATAACTATACCTTAACTCGAACCTGGACAGCTTCTGACGCTTGTGGAAATCAAGACATACAAACTCAAGTGATCACTGTAGAAGATACCACTGATCCAGAATTGATCGATGTGCCAGCGGATGAAACAGTAGAATGTAATGCCGTTCCTGCTCAAGCCAATCCAACGGCAACCGATAATTGTGATACAGATGTTATCGTAACGTTCAATGAAGTTCGTACCAATGGTGATTGTCCAAATAATTATATTTTGACTCGAACATGGACCGCAACGGATGTTTGTGGCAACAAAGATATTCAGACGCAAGTCATTACAGTAGAAGACACGACCGATCCAGAATTAATCGGCGTACCTGCGAATATGATTGCTGAATGTAATGCGATTCCAAATCCTGCGAATCCAACAGCGACCGATAATTGTGATACCGATGTACAAATTTCTTTTGAAGAAATTCAAACCGCTGGCTCTTGTATTAATAACTATACTTTGACGAGAATTTGGACAGCTACGGATGTTTGTGGAAACAAAGACATTCAGACGCGAGTCATTACCGTAGAAGATGATACGGAGCCAAGTTTAATTGGTGTGCCAGGAAATGAAACAGTAGAATGTGATGCGATTCCAGCAGTAGCTTCTCCAACGGCAACGGACAATTGTGATGTAGATGTTCAAGTGAGTTTTAATGAAGTAAGAGTCAATGGTTCTTGTACTGATAGTTATACTTTAGTAAGAACCTGGACTGCGACTGATGCTTGTGGAAATCAGGCCAAAGAAACACAGACCATCAATGTAGAAGATAATACGCTTCCAAGTTTAAGTGGTGTTCCTGGAGATGAAAGTGTGGAGTGTGATGCGATTCCAACACCTGCGAATCCAATCGCGACTGATAATTGTGATACAGATGTAAACATCAGTTTCAACGAAGTTCGGACCAATGGAAGTTGTGCTGAAAATTATATTTTAACTCGAACTTGGACTGCAACAGATAACTGTGGCAACCAAGCCAAAGAAACGCAAGTGATCAATGTTGAAGATACTATGGCTCCTTCTCTGGATGGCGTACCTGCGGATGCGACAGTAGAATGTGACGCAGTACCAACAGCGCCTTCTTTGAGTACTTTTGATGCATCAGACAATTGTGATACCGATGTTGAAATTACTTTTGCAGAAGTTTTCACACCAGGTGAATGTGTCAATAATTATACGATTACTCGAACCTGGACTGCGACCGATGATTGTGGTAACCAAAATAAACAAACGCAAATCTTGATTGTAGAAGATACGCAAGCGCCTGAATTGATTGGAGTGCCAGCTGATGCTTCTGCTTCTTGTGGTGAAATTTCTCCTCCGCCCGCAATTGGTTCTGATATCACCGCTACGGATAATTGTGATATCAATGTCAATATCACTTTTAATGAAACGGTGAGTGAAGGCAACTGTGCAGAGTCTTATATTTTAACTCGAACATGGACCGCAAGAGACAACTGTGGAAATGTAGATATACAAACACAAATCATTACGATTGGTGATGATGCACCTCCAGCATTAACTGGTGTGCCTGGTGACTTGACTGTTGAATGTGGAGAAATTCCAGCGCCAGCACAACCAACAGCAATTGATGATTGTGCTACAGAAGTTTCAGTCGATTTTAGTGAACAACAAATCAATGGGGATTGTCCAGATAGTTATGATTTGATTCGAACCTGGACAGCTGTTGATAATTGTGGAAATGCAGTTTCAGAATCGCAAACGATTACCGTAAGAGATATTACTGATCCACAATTGATTGGTGTACCTGCAGATATTACTGCGGATTGTAACGAAGTGCCAGATCCTGCAACTGGAGATGTCACGGCAACGGATAATTGTGATATCAATGTCAATATTACTTTTTCAGAAATTACGACTTCGGGTGCTTGCGCTAATACCTATACGATTACTAGAACGTGGACGGCAACCGATGCTTGTGGTAATCAAGATATTCAGACGCAAGTCATCACCGTAGGAGATAATGCCTCTCCAAGCTTGGAAGGAATTCCTAGTAACCTAAGCGTTGAATGCGATAATATTCCTGAAGTTGCTAACCCAACAGCTTCTGATGATTGTGATGCAAATATTGAAGTGGATTTCACGGAAGTGAGAACCAATGGATCTTGTACAAATAATTACATCTTGACGAGAACCTGGATGGCAACCGATGAATGTGGAAATACCGCATCGGGAACGCAGGTCATAAGCGTTGAAGATAATACGGCTCCTGAATTAGTTGGTGTACCTGGAAATATTGAAGTAGGTTGTAATGAAATTCCTCCAGTAGTCGGAAATGATGAAGTGACTGCGACCGATAATTGTGCGATTGATGTAAATGTAACTTTCAACGAAGTCGTGATTGAGGGAGCTTGCGCAGATACTTATGTTTTGATAAGAACTTGGACGGCGACTGATAATTGTGGCAACCAAGATATTCAATCTCAAACAATCACCGTTGGTGATAATGGAGCCCCAGAATTTACAAATGTTCCTGAAGCTACCACTGTGGAATGTGGAAATGTTCCTGATCCAATTGATCCGATAGTAACAGATGATTGCTCAGAAAATGTAACGATTACGTTTAATGAAGTAAGAAATAATGGTAACTGTACAGATGCATATACTTTAATTCGAACTTGGACAGCAACGGATAATTGTGGTAACCAAAGTGCAGCTTCACAAATCATTACTGTAGAAGACAACGCGAATCCAGAATTGATTGGCGTACCTGCTGATTTGACTGTAGATTGTAGCGAGGTTCCGCCAACACCAGCGACGGTAACTGCGACCGATAATTGTGATGATGAAGTTCAAGTGACTTTTAACGAAACAAGTAATACAGGATCATGTGCCGGTGATCTGGAAATCATCAGAACTTGGACAGCCACTGACAATTGTGGTAACCAAGATATTCAAACACAAGTTATCACTTTAAGTGATGATGAAGCACCAGTGATAGAATCAGCTCCAGCAGATATGACAGTGGAGTGTGATGCGATTCCAAGTCCAGTTACTTTGACGGCAACCGATGATTGTGATTCTGATGTAGAGGTAACAATGAATGAAGTACGGACCAATGGCTCTTGTACGCATGAATACATCTTGACTCGAACTTGGACGGCAACCGATGATTGTGGTAAAGAAGATAAAACGACTCAAGTCATTACCGTTCAGGATACGACGGATCCAATCTTATTAGATGTACCCGGGAATATGACGGTTAACTTAAGTATTGGAGAAGAAGTTCCATCAGTACCAACTATAACTGCGACCGATAATTGTTCGATTAATGTAAATGTGTTCTTTAGCGAATCGACTACAACTAATGATTGTGGCTCTGTGATCCTTCGTATTTGGACAGCAATTGATAATTGCGGAAACAGCGTTTCTGAAAGTCAAATCATTTCAGTAACTGACTTTCTTTCTGCTTCGATCATACCAGAAGAAAGTGTGATCTGTGCAGGTAGTTCTATCCAGTTATTTGCAAGTCCAGATAACATAGTAGATTATTCATATAATTGGACAACAACAGGTGGTTCATTTGATAACACATCAATTGCAACTCCTTTTTATACCAATAATGAACCAGGGACTTATACGGTTAATGTAGCTATTACAAATGATGAAGGATGTAGTGGTTCTGTTTCTACTACCATTACGGTATTGGATAACTCACCAGGAACTATCATGTCCAATGGGCCATTATGCGAAGAAGATGATCTTCAGCTAACGGTGCAAGGAGGTGCTGGTAATTATACATGGACTGGCCCAAATGGTTTTACATCTAGTGAACAGAATCCAGCCATCCAAAATGTAACAACATCGAATGCGGGAACTTATTTTGTTTCTTTTGGTAGTGGAGAATGTGCGACAACTTTAGATATTGATGTGGCTATCACTCCAGAGATATTAGGAGACTTTAATAAGATACCTGTTAGTTGTGATTCTTTAGGAGCGATCTTCGTTGGAGTGATTGGAGGTACTGGAACTTACAATTATGATTGGGCTGATTTGCCAGGAAGTGATAATCCAAGCGATCGAACAGGACTACATCCTGGTTTGTATCATCTAACGGTTTCCAGTGGACCATGTACCTATCTTTTCTCAAATATTGAAATCATTGATGGTTGTGGAGAGATAGATTGCGGCGCACAAGCTGGAACTTTAACTGCTCAGTTTTCAAGTCTTTGTTTGGATGGAAATCCAGTCTCCTTATCTGCAACACCAGATGGTAATGATTCGGTACTTCCTGGATTTACAAAAGTATTTGTTTTATCCGCTGGACAAGAATTGTTGATTAAGAAAATGAATAACGAACCGAACTTTATGGTGGAGGAAGCTTCGCCTTATAAAATTCACAGTTTGGTTTATGATCCTGTTTTATTGGACTTGAATAATATTCAAATGGATGTAACTACAGGATATGAAGTCAATGAAATGTTGATGCAAGGTGGTGGTAACCTTTGTGGATCTTTGGATATACAAGGAGCTAGTATTTTGGTGACTCAAATCAGTACGGATATCACGAATCAGACCGCTGATTTATGTGGCAGTGCCAATGGAGAAATTACCTTGTCGCCAGCGACGAATACATATTTGTGGAGTGATGGTGTGATCGCCTCGGAGAGAGCAGATTTAGCAGCTGGATTTTATGATGTTTTAGCCATGAATGAAGCAGGTTGTGATCAACGAATTTCTTTGGAAGTTTTATCTTCTTGTACTTGTGAAGAACCTGTGATTAATAACATTGTAATTGTAGAAACGACCTGTGGTGATGCCGAAGGAAGTGCAAGTATCGTAGTAGGTGGTAATCCTTCTGATTTTACTTATAGTTGGTTCCCGAATACCGGAACACCAAATGCGATTGGTAATGAAAGAACAGATTTGTTAGGTGGTATTTATAGTGTGACCATCAGTGATCCAAATAAGCCTGATTGTTACACCATTGAAGAATTTGGAATTGGAAATGTAGATGGGCCAGAACCTATAGAAATCATGGCCACCCCAGCTAACTGTCAAGCATTTAATGGAACAGTGACTTTATTACCAGAAACCTATAATTATGTTTGGTTAGATAATGTAACGGGCAATACCCGAAATGATTTAGCGGCTGGTTTTTACCAAGTTATTGTTGTGAATCCAGAAGCACCGGATTGTCCAAATATTGCAGAGGTCGTGATTGAAGAAACGAATGAATTGGAAGTAGCAGAAGTGATTGTAACTCAACCGACTTGTGATGAAGAAAATGGAGTAGTGGATATTACAATTACAGGTGGTGAACCAAGTAGCGTAAAATTTGAATGGAGTGATGGAGTGGATAATTTTGAATCGGTTAGAACAGATTTAGGTTCGGGTACTTATACCGTGACGGTCACTCAGCAAACCAATTTGTGTCAAACTCAACTGACCTTTGTATTGACTGATGATGTGATTGGAGCCAATGTTGTTTTGACGCCAGATGTGGTACAATTGAGTTGTGCTGGAATCAATGATGGAACAGTCGATTTTAGTGTTTCGACTTTCCCCGGATTTGCAGAACCATTTACAACCATAATTGAAGATGGCAATGGAGACACTTATGTGAATGGTGAGTTGGGAGCAGGAACATATTGTTTGGTCGTTTTAGATGATAACAAATGTTATGCTGGCTCCAGTTGTTTCGATGTAGTTGATCCAGCAGCTTTAGATGTTGCTGTCGCAAAAACGAATAAGACCTGTCAAGGTGGTGGATCTATTACCTTGACTATTGATGGAGGCAATGGTGGCTATATTTATGATTGGGCGGACATCAACGGATCTTCAAATGTTCAAAATAGAAATGACCTTACCGATGGTATTTATAATGTGACCATTACCGATGCAGAAGGCTGTTCTGTAGAAATAAATGATCTGATTGTTGCTGATGAATGTAATGGTTGTGACCTAGCGGATGTACTCAACGTGGTGGTTATAGAAGCCACTTGTGATAATGCAGATGGTTCTGCAACTTTAGCCCTTTCGGGAAATGCTTCCGCTTACAATTATAATTGGAATCCAAATTTAGGAGATCCAATTAATGGAAATGAAAACGCGCGAACGAATTTGCCAGCAGGCACCTACGAAGTAACTATTTTTAATAATAACGATGAAGCTTGTTCCCTTACGGAAATATTTACCATCGGAAATGCGGATGGACCACAAGCCAATATTTCAACGACTCCTGCAACTTGTAACGCAGCTAATGGAACGGCTCAATTATCACCTTCTAATTTTCAATACACTTGGAGTGATGGTGGAGTTGGTTCAAACAGAAATGATTTATTAGCGACAACTTATCAGTTGACAGTAACGGATTCAAATACAGGATGTATCAATGTTGTAACGGTAGTGATTGAGGAGGAAAATAGTTTAGCTGCTAATGTTGTCATTAACAATTTACCAGCATGTGAAGAAAGTAATGGTTCTGTTACGATCAATATTTTAGGAGGTAGTGGCAATTATTCATATAGTTGGGGAGCGAGTAATACGAGAGATAATCTTTCTTCTGGAATTTATACAGTAGAAGTTTTCGACCTGATCGAAGGATGTGAAACAGAAATTACTTTTGCTTTAACAGATGACGTGGTGGGAGCGACGGTAGATTTAAATCCAGTAATTGCAGTTTCTTGTACTGGTGAAAATGATGCTGAAATTGATTTTAATGTAGATGTAGAAAATGGATTTAATCAACCTGTAGCTATTTCTATTGAAGATGCAGATGGAAATGTTTATACCAATGGAAATCTTGCGCCAGGTAATTATTGTGTTTTAGTTAGAGATGGTGATGATTGTCTCGCAGGACAAAATTGTTTCTTAGTAGAAGAAGCGACTTCTATCAATTTACAAATTGCTTCATTAGACAAAAGTTGCAACAATGAAGGAAGCATCGCTTTATCCGTCAATGGAGGTTCTGGTAATTACAGCTTTGATTGGGAAGATCAATCTGGTAGCGATAATAGTGAAGATAGAACGAACCTGAACGCAGGGACTTATACCGTCGTAGTAAGCGATGATAAGGGGTGTACTGCTGTAGCAGAAAATATAGAAATCGTTGATCTGTGTGATGTTTGTTCAGATCCTGTGATCAATAATATCGTTGTTGTTCAATCTACTTGTAACACCGCGAGTGGTTCAGCAAGTATTAATTTGGCAGGTGATCCAAGTGATTATGATTTTGATTGGACACCAAATGTGAGTAATTCAAATACCGCCAATAACTTAGAAGCAGGTATTTATACGATTGTAATCACAGATGATGGAGATGATACTTGTCAAATAACAGAAATCATTACTGTCGGTAATTCAGATGGGCCAGAAGTTACTTCTATTGAAACAACTCCGGCAGCTTGTTTGGCAACAGATGGTACCGCTAAATTAGAACCTAGTAATTTTACTTATACTTGGAGTGATAATGTAGAAAGCGATTTTAGAGATGATCTTCAATCAGGTACTTATCAAGTGATTGTATCCGATCCAAGTACGACTTGTTTGAATTTTATCACCGTTGAAATCGAAGAAGACAATGATTTAGTTGCCACACCAGTAATCAATGATCAACCAACATGTGGGGACAACAACGGTTCTGTAACCATTGATGTGTCAGGTGGAACGGGTGATTATAATTTTAGTTGGGGAGCTGGCGATACGCGAAGTAATTTAGCATCTGGATTGTACACCATTGTTGTGGTAGACAATTCAACTGGATGTGAGACTGAAGTGACTTTTGTTTTATTAGATGACGTAGAAGGAGCAGATATTGATATTCAAAATACAGGAAACATAGTGACGCTTAGTTGTGCAGGAGAGAGTGATGGCTTTGTGGATTTTGATGTAGATCTAGATTCTGATTTTGCAGAACCTGCAAAAATATTCATCTTAGATGCCAATGGTAATGTTCAAATAAATGGTAACCTATCAGCCGGCACTTATTGTATCATCGTTCGAGATGATAATGATTGTCTTGCCGCAGAAGAATGTTTCGAAGTAGTAGACCCAAGTGCAATAGATGTAGAGGTCTCTATTGATGATGTAGATTGTGATGTTTTCGGATCAATTAATTTGACGGTGTCTGGAGGAAACGGAGACTACACTTTTGATTGGGCGGATTTATCTGGTGCGGATAATACGCCAAATCGGAATAATTTACCGGAAGGAAATTATGATCTCGTGGTTACAGATGGCAACGGATGTTCAGTCGAAATTAATGACATCTCTGTGGATGATGTTTGTACGGATTGTGATGATCCAGTAGTGAGCAACACCGTTATAGTAGAAGCGACTTGTGGAAATAATAATGGACAAGCTACTGTTGTGATCGTCGGTAATCCAAATAACTATGATTACGAATGGGAACCAAATGTAAGTAATACGAATGTCGGATCGAATATTCCGGGAGGGACTTACAAAGTGACCATTCTAGATGAGAATAATCCAGGATGTCAAACGACTGAAATATTTACTGTACCTAATACAGATGGTCCAGAGGCTGTGACTGTATCCACCTCACCTGCGACTTGTTTGACCACAAATGGCTCAGCCAGCTTGTCTCCCGCGAACTTCTCTTATCAATGGAGTGACAACGGAACTGGAGCAACGAGAAATGATTTGCCAGCAGGCACCTATCAAATAACGGTAACGGAATCTGGAAATGATTGTCAAAATTTTCTTAGCCTAGTGATCGAAGAAAACAACAGTTTAATTTTAGAAGCTATTGTCAATGAAACGCCAGATTGTGAAGCTTCAAATGGTTCTGTGACGATAGCGGTCAATGGAGGTTCTGGAGATTACAGTTACAGTTGGGGATCAAGCGCGACTCAAACAGATTTGGGGTCCGGAGTATACTCAGTTGATGTAGTGGATAATGAAACGGGCTGTCAAGAGAATATTACATTTGTCTTGTTAGACGATGTAGTAGGAGCAGATATTGATATCCAAAATACAGACAATACGGTTACCCTGAATTGTATCGGAGACAATAATGGTGAAGTGAATTTTGATATTGATTTAGATCCTGGTTTTATCGGGACACCGATTATAGAGATATTAGATATCAATGGCAATATCGTTGGAAACGGAGCACTTCCAATAGGTAATTATTGTGTTACAGTAAAAGACGGAAACAATTGTTTGGCTGCTCAAGCTTGTTTTGAAGTTGTTGAGCCACGTCAAATTGATGTCCTTGTAACGATCGATGATAAAACATGTATTACAGATGGTCAGATCAACTTATCCGTTACAGGTGATAATGCGCCTTATACTTTTGATTGGGATGATCTAGCTGGAAATGATGATCCACAAAATAGAGCTGATTTAGACGCAGGTTTTTATGATGTAACGATTACAGATGCTAATGGATGTACAGCTGTTGCTCAAGATTTACGAGTGCGAGATGAATGTGATCCAGATGGTGATTGTAATGAACCGATCGTTCAAAGTGTAGTGACTGTTGAATCCCAATGTGATCAAGCCATTGGTTCTGCCGTCATCAATGTTTTGGGTGATGCAGCAGATTATGTATTTACTTGGACACCAGATGTTAGCAATTCGAATACAGCCAACAATTTGGAAGTAGGTATTTACAGCGTAGTTATTGCTGAGGTGAACAATCCGAATTGCTTTACAGTAGAAGAATTTGCCATCAAAAATGGCAATGGTCCGCAAGCGATTATCGATTCTACTACTCCAGCTACTTGTGATGCCAACAATGGAACCGCAGTTTTATTACCGGTTAGTTTTATTTATGACTGGTGCAATGGAGCAATTGGTTTTAATGTCGTTAACCTTCCTTCAGGAACTTGTTTTGTAACGGTAACTAATCCGGCTACTGGATGTTCGAATATCCTGGAAGTTGAGATTGATGAAATCAATACTTTAGTTGCCGATGCGGAAATTACCAACCAACCAGATTGTGGAGAAGACAATGGTTCGGTGAGTATCAATGTGGAAGGTGGAAGTACTTCTTATGAATATGTTTGGAGTGATGACGGAAGTGGTCAAGACCGAAATAATTTAGAAGCTGGAGTATATGGCGTGACGGTGAGTGATAATGGAGATAACGCTTGTGTGTACGAATTGAATTTTGTTTTGACTGATGATGTAATCGGTGGAGTAGTGGATATTGAAGCAGATACAGTTGCAGTGAGTTGTATCGGTGATTCAGATGGAACGGTTGATTTTAATTTTATTGCAGATGCAGGTTTTGCCTTCCCGGCAAATATTACTATTCTGGACTTAGGAGGAAATGAGTTGACCAATGGATCATTAGGTATTGGCAATTATTGTGTTGTCATTCGCGATGCCAATGATTGTATCGCTGCGGGGGCTTGTTTCACTGTAGTGGCACCTCAGACGATTGACTTAGACATTATCAAATCCAATATTACTTGTGATACTTTTGGAATGATCAAAGTTTTTGTTGATGGTGGAAATGGTGATTATACATTTGATTGGGCAGATATAGCAGGAAGTGATAATCCACAAAACCGAGATAGCCTTAGCGTTGGCGTATACGATTTGACCGTTACAGATTCCAAAGGATGCACAGCAGCAGTCAATGATTTAATTATTGTCGATGAATGTATCAATTGTCCATCACCGGATACGGTTCAGATTTCACTACCGGTCAATAGTCAAGATATATATTGCTTTGAATTAGAATCTTGCTTTGATAGTTTGGCTACTTCATATACGCTTCTAGATGGTAGCTTAACGGGAAGTAGTACTTTCGGAAACTGGGTGTTAGGAGAAGATGGTTGTTTGACTTATTCTTCTAGTACCACACCAGGAATTGGTGTAGATACAATTTGTATGGTAGCGACTTACAACGGATTACCAGATACTACTTGTGTCATCGTCACGATTACTGCAGATTGTAATATTTATTCAGGTTTAGATACTTTGGATGCTGCATTCTGTTTGGATTTAACGGAAGTTTGCTTAGACATTCCAATCGAGACCATTTTAAATTATGACTTCCTAGACAATGGATTACCTTATACTAATGGATTTATGGGATGTAATTCAGATTCATCGATTACCTATTTAGTCAGCGCCTTCCTATCGCCAAGTACTTATGGATTAGATAGTTGGATATTGAATGGAGATACCTTCTCTATTGCCAACTTTACGGATGCAGAACAAGTTGTCGATTCGATGAATGTTTGGGATGTAAATGGTAACTGGATGTTGAATGGTATCTTGATCGAAGGTGGAGAGTTTAGTAATGTGTATGGTGATATCGTGATCTCTGAAGGAGGTGTGGTGATTGCTACAGCGAATCCAAATATTCAATTGGTCCCAAGTGGTGCGGCAATTTCTTTGGATACTGGTTTCCATCAAATTATTGTGTCAAACACTTTGTTAGGTTGCGTTGATACCCTCAATTTGACCATCAATTGTCAGGACTGTTTTGAAGAAGCTTACCTAGGCCCTGATTTATTAGAAGCCTCCGATTGTGATAGCTTAACAGGATTATGTTTAGAATTAATTTTGGATAATATCGCCAACTTTAGCATTACGGATAATGGTTTACCATACACGGGTAGTTTCGCTGGATGTAATTTTGATTCGTTACAATCCTATTTAGCTTTGGGCTATAACACACCAAGTTTCTATGCTTTGAATAGTTGGCAAGTCAACGATGTATTCTTCTCTATGGGGAACTTTACAGATGTGGAAGAACTAGTCGATTCAATGAATGTTTGGGATCCGAATGGGAACTGGATGATAGAAGGTTTGACGATTCAAGGTGGAGACTTTAGTAATGAATATGGTTCTATTGTGGTAGCTCAATTTGGAAATGTGATTGCGACTTCAGAGCCTAATTTATTATTATTACCAGCAGGTGTTCAAATCGAATTGGATACAGGATTTCATGAAGTAATTGTCAGAGATACAGTCTTTGGTTGTTTGGATACTTTCAGTGTGAATATCATCTGTGATGATTTCCAAGCCTTACCAACGGATACGATTGATTTAGAAATTTTACTAGGATTTACCGATACCATTTGTATTGATACGACAGTATTGCCAGGCATTATTGATACGATATTCAACATCTGTGAAACCGAATCTGGATTATCAGTAGATTTTAATTTAATAGACGATTATTGTTACGAATATACTGCGGTTGAATTAGGAACAGATCCTGCTTGTATTGTCATTTGCGATGAAGAAAATCATTGTGATACCACTATACTGCGAGTAACGGTTCGGCCAGCGATGATTGATACTTTCCTTGTGGATATTCCTTTTGATGAAATGGATATTTACTGTGTCGATACCACAGAATTGCCTGGAATCATTGACACCATTTACAATTTCTGTGAAGATGCTTCTGGTGAGTTTGTCAATTTCACGATTAATCCTGACGATCTTTGTATCACTTTTGAAGGAATTGGATTAGGAATGGATACGGCATGTATTGCCATTTGTGATGATCTAGGATTCTGTGATACGACCATTATTGTAGCCACTACATTGATGGGACTAGGAGAGGGACCAATTGCTGTAGATGATGATACTTTTGCGATTATCAATGTGCCTATCATTATTGATGTATTAGGAAATGATACGATAAATGGGGCATTCATAGGAGTAGAAATATTAACGCCTCCATTAAATGGAACCGCTATTTTGAATCCTGATTTTACCATTACGTATGCTCCTGATCGAGATTTCTGTGAAGAAGTAGATAGCTTTACTTATGTATTGTTTACCTCAACTGGAAGTGATACAGCGACGGTAACAATCAATGTACTCTGTGATGAATTAACAATATATAGTGGATTTTCTCCAAATGGTGATGGAGTGAATGATGTGTTTACCATTTTAGGAATTGAACAATTCCCAGATAATGAAGTTTGGATTTATAACCGTTGGGGGAATGAAGTATTCCGTACAAAAGCGTACAGTAATAGCAACGGTTGGGATGGAACTTGGGATGGACAGAATTTGCCTGATGGTACTTACTTCTATCTTGTAGATGATGGAGAAGGCAAACAGTATAGCGGTTATTTACAGATTCACAGATAATTAATTTTAGATGTAATAAGTAGCTTGTCTTAATTATTTGCGTATTATGACCGAGTAGATTTTTTTCTTAGACGAGGCATTTTTTGAAGGAATAGCCTTGCTATTGCTGAGAAAAATAACGAAGTATAAGTAAAAAAAAATACCTTCAGTAGTTGATAAATAATTAGGTCAAGCTACTTATAAAAAGCTCAAACAAATAATTATTTAAATAAATCAGTTCCCCTACTGATACTCCTCATTAAGATAAGTCTTTTGAGATGGGAGGTAGAGTTAGGGGGGTCTGGCTTTATTCTCCCATCGATAAAGACGAAAAACAAGATAACTATAGCCCTAATTTTATGAGTTAAAATGATCTTAGTCAAATAGTTACTGGAATGGTATTCAAATTTTAAACCTGAAGCACATTATTTTAGATCAGTTCCTCTGTCGATTTCCCCGGATCAAGAAATTCTTTTGAGATGGTTATAAAGTTAGGGGGGTCTGGCTTTATTCCTCGTTGATAGAGAAGAGTTATCTTCGGATAACGACCTGAGTCAAATTCATTTTTGGCTCGGGTTTTTTATGTTTTATAAAAAATATTAAACGAAATTTTTAGCACGAATATTTATTTTTTATAATATTTAAATAATTGATTGTAAAAACATAAGGAAGAGCGTTTGAAAAAGTATATTTTTATCTCCAAAAAGCAAGTAATATTGACTGGACAAAGGCATGGTTTTTGGTCTTTGATTACCTTAATCTGAACTAGGTAATTTCAATGCCTTTTTTCAGTGCACTTGAACAATACTAAAAATATGAGAAAATTAACACTACTCTTCTTAGCGCTAGCTATGTTTATGGTGAAAGGAAATGCACAGCAAGATCCGATGTTTACCAAATACATGTTCAACAGTTTAGCTTTTAATCCTGCTTTTGCTGGGAGTCCTGATTATTTACAGGCAAGAATGCTCTATCGAAATCAATGGTGGAGTATAGAAGGTGCGCCAACGACGCAAGCTTTTACCATACATACACCCGTAAAGGATAAGATTGGATTGGGATTAAGTGTGGTCAATGATAAAATTGGTTCAACCGGTTCTACTTCGGCTTATCTTTCTTATGCTTATCGAATGAATTTTAGCAAAGGAAAGTTATCCTTAGGTTTGCAAGCAGGAGCCATGAATTGGCGGGCAGACTTTAGTGATTTGCGTTATCGCGATCCTCGAGAGTTAGATGAAGTTTTTAATGAAAATGATCAAGTCAGATGGATGCCGAATTTTGGTGCAGGTATCTTTTATTATACTCAAAAATTTTATGTTGGATTTTCAGTACCACATTTAATCTCGTGGGAATTGCAAGATGAAATCAATCCAGCAGCGGTTAAATCTGCCAAATATTATCGACATTATTATTTTTCCGCAGGAGCGGCATTCCCATTAAATGGATCAGCACTCTATTTCAAACCATCTATTTTAATCAAGAGCGTTGGCTTACTTGGGAATTTTTCTGAGGACTCCAACAGCTTAAATCAAGTAGGTGCACCAACCGAATTTGATTTAGATCTTTCCTTTTTATTTTATGAAAGTCTTTGGTTAGGAGTGTCTTTCCGATCAGCTTTTGAAGCAGAACAATTTGGAGGAAATAGTTCTTTTGATTCTGTAGATATCTGGGCCGCATTCTATTTACAAAACGGATTGCGAATTGGTTTGTCCTATGATTATTCCATTACTCAACTACAAAGACATGCAGATGGTTCCTTCGAAGTGATGTTGGGATATGATATGAATTTCCAAGCGAAGAAGTTTGTGACACCAAGGTATTTTTAGTGTAAGAAATACTCTTTTCTCTTCTTTATAACAAAAGGTTTGCTTCATGTGAGGCAAACCTTTTGTTATATCAGATTTTTTTATTTCAATAAAAAAATGATCCACTTCCTTATTTACACTCTTTTCATTTAGTCTTAATCTATCTTACCAGATATGCTACTAATTGATAATTGAATCGTATTCTTTTAATCTCTTTCTTTCTATATAGCCAGATTTTTTTCTTACCTTTATTGGCCTAAGTGTTTAATCCCGATCCTACTTAATCGCAATCATATTAACGATATCAATCATCCAATTTATAGAAATTCGTAAATTTCTATAAGACAATTGATTAGGTATTAAATATAACCACCAAACATTTTTTTAACAAAAAACAAAGCAAATGAACAATTTTATTTTGCTCTTTAAAATTTTAATAATCAGCGCATTAACGACATTATTTTTCAATGATGTAAATGCTCAAACAAGAAAGTTTAAGGGCACTGAACGTTATTTACCCGAAGATAATGCCATTAGTAACCTATTTAGTGATTACAAAATTTATGCTCTAGATGCTTCAGCTTTTGATACGTATATCAAACATGCTGATTATGAAGGTAAAGTCCAATTAGAATTAGGAACTCAGTATAATTGGGATTTGGAATTATTTGAACATGATGTTCGTAGCTCAAATTTTGTGACGAGCGTTTTAACCGCAAATGGTCAAATAATTCTTCCCCGAGAAGACAATATCACTTTTAGAGGCTACTCTCAAGATGGAGGAGATGTAAGATTAACAGTGAAGGACGACTTTATAAACGGATACGTTGTTGTCGGAGGAGAGCGTTATTTTATTGAACAAGCTAAGAGATTTACTGAAAATACGAATAATAATGACTACATCGTTTATGCGGCATCGGATGTTCAACCAGATGCCAATGCAAAATGTGGAGTCACAGATGCAGAAGATAAATTACGTACACTTTCTCCTCAAGGACCTAATGGAAATGCTCCCTCAGCAGGAGATTGTTTTACAGTTGAATTGGCAATTGCGTCAGATTTTTCTATGTATACCAAATATGGAACGGTAGGTGGCGTAACCACTCAGGCCTTAAGTGTCATGAATAATGTAAATGGAGATTGGGCTTTGGCGAATGGTCTTGTAGACGGAGTAGAATTTGAAATTGTTGAACAATTGGTTTCGACTTGTGCTACTTGTGATCCATGGAGTTCGACGACAGATTCTGGAATATTGTTAGGTGAGTTTAATAGTTGGGGAAATGGAGGAGGATTCAATAATGTGTTTGACTTAGGTCAAATGTGGACTGACCGTGATATTTGTCGAAATGGTAGTTGTAATGTTATTGGTTTGGCAAGTGTCGGTGTGGTTTGTGGAAGTAGTCGATTTCATTTATTAGAAGACTATACGGCGAATTCTTCGAATCTTCGATCTTTGGTTACTCATGAAATAGGCCATAATTTTAATTGCCCTCATAATTATGAAATTGACTCTAGTTGTGATCCACCAGGAAGAACAATTTTGATCATGGATCCTATTAATAATGGTGCTACTTCTTGGTCTGATGGAACACCAAATAATTGTGAAATGAATTCTATTGCTACTATTGATGCACATATCAATTCTGCAGGGGTAAATTGTCTAGATGCTTGTGCAGCTGTAACTTGTGCACCAGTCTCTGGTTTAAATATCACGAGTCAGACTAGTTCCTCTATTGCTGTCAGCTGGACAGGTACTGTTGGTAGTTATCGAGTAAGAATTAGAGATATGTTTGACAATAGTATTGTCTCTACAATGACGACCAATTCAACGTCTATTACCATGACACCACCATTAGTAGGATGTAAAAATTATCAAATTTTAGTAGACTCTGATTGTGGGGGTACATTCAGTGAAATTCAAGGAGCTTTGTTCCAAACAGATTTTTCAACAGATTTTGTCGTTACGGATATTTCTACCTCTAATTGTCTACCTGCTACCTATGATTTGACTATAATTTTGACACATACGGGTGGAAACGCGAGCGGATTTAATGTAACGATTGATGGTACAGATTATCTTCAATCTTTTGGCGCAAGCCCCCAAACGATTACGATTAATGGATTAATTGCTGATGGATTATCTAAATCAGTTACGATTGCTGCGGTGTCAAATGGAGGAGGAGATTGTGATGCTTTTTCAAGTTATGAAGCCCCACCTGCAGATTGTAGTCTAAGTGATGTGGTTACTTTTGATAATTGTGCTTTACCAAGTGGCTGGACTATAAGCTCTACTAATAATTTGAATTGGCAAGGTGGAGATAATTATGAGTGGAAATTTGATGGAAGTGGGCGACCTATTCAAAATTATGGAGGTGGATCAAATGGGGGTACTTCAAAAACTATAGATGGAACCTGCATGGCCTATTTGGATGATGATGTTAATGGTAATCCACTATATACTGGAAATATAACGATGACTACAGAAGCGATCGATGCTACTCCTTATGGGGCATTAACGCTTTCATTTGATTATAATTTTCATAATTTTGAAGATGCTAAACCTTCTAATAATAGTCTTTTTAGAGTTGACGTATGGAATGGTACTACTTGGGTTACGGTATTAACAGATGATGATGATACTTGCCCATGGTTTAATGTTTGGCAAGGCTCATGTACATCTAGTGAGTCTATTGATGTTGCTACTCATATTAATGCCAATTTCCAAGTTCGATTTTTCTATACAGATGGAGATAATGGAGCAAGCACAGGTATGATCGCTCTAGATAATTATTCGCTAATCGGAACGCTAGCGAACTTACCTGTTGAATTGAGTTCTTTTAATGGAAGACGAAATAATAAAGTAGTCAATTTAAATTGGGTTACCTCTTCCGAAACTAATAATGATTACTTTACTTTGGAACGATCAGCAGATGGAAGAAATTTTGAAGCCTTGACTGAAGTGAAAGGAGCAGGTACCACAACGACTTCAAGTACTTATGAATTTACAGATGCACAACCATTGAAAGGTCATAATTACTATCGACTAGTACAAACGGACTTTGATGGCAAATCTGAATATGTAGGTGATATTGTCCTTGTTGATTTCTACAATGAAGGTGAAATATCTATTCAACCCAATCCAGTAAAAGGCAACCATTTCAGTTTGCTTTACGCTTCTTCAGAAGATAATCATAGAATGGAAGCAGAGATCTATAGTATCAATGGACAATTGATGTACGCTACTTCTTTTGAAGTAGTTAAAGGTCAAAATAATTGGAATGTTCAAGTGGATAATTTAAGTCAAGGAATTTATATCCTAAAAACAAGAGAAGGAAATAAGATCAAGCATTTTAAATTTATAAAATCTTAACTGTTGATGTCTTCCGATAAGTTTTAAACAAATTGTAAAAATGCCTGTTCGATAATTATTGAACAGGCGTTTTTTATAAAAAAATTACCTTCTTAGACAAATCCTGTACGTACGCATGTATGGACAATCATAAAATGAGATGAAAAAGCGACCAAAGGAAGCGTTGAATCTCATTTTTGAATGTCTGTAAACACAGTATTAGTCTAAGAATCAAAAATGATTACTTAGACTACTGATAATGCGCAAAATCATTCACATAGACATGGACGCTTTCTTTGCTTCTGTCGAACAACGGGACCACCCGGAGCTTCGAGGCAAACCCATTGCGGTCGGAGGAAGCAAGATGCGAGGTGTGGTGGCAGCGGCTAGTTATGAAGCGCGTAAATATGGTGTACGCTCTGCCATGCCTAGTATTACGGCTGCTCGCTTGTGTCCGAATTTGATTTTTGTAAAACATCGCTTTGAGGTATACCAGGAAGTGTCTAGACAGATTCGAGATATTTTTGAATGCTATACGGATTTGGTGGAACCCCTTTCTTTAGATGAAGCTTTTTTGGATGTGACGGAAAATAAGAAGAACATGACTTCTGCGACGATGATTGCTAATGAGATCCGCCAATTGATTTTTGAGGAAACTCAACTAACGGCTTCCGCGGGTGTTTCTTTTAATAAATTCCTAGCTAAAGTCGCCTCAGACATCAATAAACCTAATGGCATTAAAGTCATTGAACCAAAGGATGCGATTGTCTTTTTGGAAGAACTTCCGGTGGAGAAATTTTTTGGAGTTGGAAAAGTGACTTCTGCACGAATGCATCGAATGGGCATCAGAACGGGAAAAGATTTAAAGCAATTATCAGAAATTGAAATTGTACAACGATTCGGAAAGGTAGGAAGACATTTTTATAAGATAGTCAGAGCCGAGGATCATCGTCCAGTGAATCCTAATCGAATCCGAAAATCTATTGGCGCAGAACGGACCTTTTCGGATGATCTTAAATCTTTTCCACCAATGTGGGAAAAATTAGAACCTATCGCAGAACGGGTTTTTCAATACATGGAAAAGTCGGAAAATTTTGGCCGAACCATCAATGTAAAAATGAAGACCTCAGATTTTCAAATCATCAGTCGAAGCAAAACTTTTCCACGTGAAGTGAAAGATTGGGATGTTTTTAAAGGAATTGTAAAAGAACTATTAAAGTTTCATTGGCAAGAAGCAGGAGAGGTGCGTTTGTTAGGTTGTTCTGTTTCCAATTTGATGAAAGAGCAAGGTTTTGGTGGCATTCAATTGGAACTAGAATTCGAATAAAACACTCACTTGTTTTTTCTGAAAATAGTCAATCGAAGCTTGGGATAACCAATGAAAATATTCAATATTCAATATTCAATTAGGGGTGTACGGAACTTTATAATTTGAATTAAATTAATAAAAAAGAATTACATAATTTGCTCATTATTAATATTGATTTGAGATCAAAACTTTAGCAAAAGTCGTTTTCATATTGTTGAATCAAAGTTCCGTACAGCCCTAATATCCAATATCCAATATCCAATATCCAGTAACCAGTAACCAACAACAATAACGAATAATGAAAACCTTAATCATCTTTGATATCGACGGTACCTTGGTCCATTCTAATAAAATTGATAGCAATTGTTTTTCTCAAACCTATCTGGACATTTATGGAGAAAAATTTCCATCAATTGATTGGCGAGTCTATCCGCATGTGACGGATCATACGATATTCGGAACTGTGATTCAAGAACGATTTGGGCGAAAGCCAGATCAAAAAGAGATCAATATCTTTCAAAATCATTTTGTCAATTTAGTTCAAGAAAAAAGAGTAGAGATACCAGAAGCGTTTCATGAAGTACCTGGTGCTAAAGTTATGATTGATCGCTTGATCAAAGATGATCGATTTGAGATTGGAGTCGCTACTGGCGGATGGGAAGCACCTGCTCGGATCAAACTAAAATTTGTAGGCATCAATACCAGCCCCATGTATATGAGTTTTGCTGACAATAAGATTACGCGAGAAGATATTGTTCAAGAATCGATTGATTTAGCCAAAGCAGTTCACTCAGATTTTCAAAGAATGGTATATGTTGGAGATGCTATTTGGGATGTGAAGACGACTCGTCAAATGGGATTGCCCTTGATTGGAATTCGGGTCAAAGGGGATCAAGAAGTTTTGCTAGATCTCGGAACAGAGAAAGTACTCACCAATTATCTTGACTATGAGCAATTCTTAGAAGCAGTAGTAGAGGCGACGGTTCCTGTCTAACTTATTTGTTTAAGTTTGCCAGTTTATTGTTATGTGTATCATTCTGTATTAAAGCTAGCGACAAATAACGAATATTTAGCCACTACTAGTCAAGCTCTAGCGATCAATAATTTGTCGTCATTAAACATAAGTAAACAATATATTAGTTTTTTGTTAAATTTTTAAAGATATTTGGAATAGTATACGATTACATTCATTGTTTTCAACTTACTTAATCGCTTGCCACGTATTTAAGTTGTTTGTAAATGAAAGACATTTATAGTAAGATAGCCTTTCATCTAGAAGCAAGTCTCCTTTATTTATTTAGAATAAAAATTATTGTAATGAGAGTAAACATTATAGCCTTAGCTTGTTTAATGTTGATTTGGAATGTGTCTTTCGCACAAAATGTTCCGATTTTAAGTTATTCGACAAATACGTTTGGTCAAGTACAATTGGAAATTGAAGCCCAAGCAGATAAATATTATTTGTTGACGGCATTGCATGAACCTAATTCGGGCTATGAATCGATTACCTCCATAACCATGGGAATTGATGGGAACATGATCATTTCTGAACCACTAGAGGCTTACGATCTTCAGAATTATAAAATAACCGAACATTCTATAACTAATCCTGATGATACGGATGGAGATGATGTCGATGACATTACTGAGTTCAATAATATGCCTACGGATGCACCTTTAAATTTTGCTACTCCTATTGCATTTGAAGATGGCACAACATCTATAGATAATGCAGAAACCTTTGCTAGTTTAGCTGTTGTAGAAGATGTTCCTTGGGCTCCTTTTCTTAATGGTCAACAATTTGTAAAGTTTGGCATACTTGATAGAGATACTGATAATCCTCAGGTTTATTTTATCAATAGTAATACGCATTTTATTCATGCGGATTTCTTTTTTGCCATTGGTGCCGATGTTGATGGAGATGATGGATCAGGCGAGATAGTTTATAATCCTAACGAAATACTTCCAAATGGAGCTATCGGTAGTTACTCCTTTAATTTTTCATTTGGAGAGGCAAAAAACTTTGAGGTGACGCAAAGAACTTTTGACTTGTTAGCAGCCAATATGCCTTTTTTACAGAATAATATGCAGCATTTTATTGGAAGTAATGCCGAGGAAACATATCTAAACAATTATCAAGATGATTATGAAGGATCACGGATAAATGTTGTGTTAGAATCAGAAGTTTTTGGTGAAGTGGATTTTTTACCTTTCAATCAGGCGGAAGGATTTGGCTTTTTCAAAGTGATGACTTTAAATGAAAATCCAGGTTCAAGAGACATTGTACTTTATGATGCATTGCCTAATTCTTTACCGAGAGTAGGTGGAATCATCACCTCTGTTGTACAAACTCCTTTGTCACATGTTAACCTTAGAGCGATACAGGATAATGTGCCCAATGCTTATATCAGAGCACCACTTGAGATAGATTCGATTTCTACTTTAGTAGGAAAATACATTTACTATAAAGTAGAGAATGAGAGATATTTTATACGAGAAGCTAGCTTGGAAGAAGTCAATGATTGGTATGAAAAATTAAGACCAACGGAGCCTCAGATCCCTGAAAGAGATTTAAGTCAAACTACAATTCTACCTTTGGATTCCATTAAATTTGAGATGTCTACTTCCTTTGGTGCCAAGTGTTCGAATGTTGCGACCATGAGGAATTTTGGATTTCCAGAAGGCACGATTCCAAATGGTTTTGGAATACCATTTTATTTTTATGATGAGTTTATGAAATTCAATAATTTCTATGAAGAAGTAGAAGACATGTTATCTGATTCAGATTTTGAGAATGACCTAGAAACTCGGATTGAAAGACTCAAGGATTTTAGAAAAGATATTAAAGCTGCTCCGATGCCTCAATGGATGTTGGACGAGTTACAAGAAATGCATGATGCTTTCCCCGAAGGTACTCCTGTCCGTTGTCGATCAAGTACCAATAATGAGGATTTACCAGGATTTAGTGGCGCTGGATTATACACCTCTAAAACCCAATACCCTGCTGAAGGACACATTTCCAAATCAGTGAAGCAAGTATATGCAAGTATGTGGAATTTTAGAGCTTATGATGAACGAGATTTTTATCGAGTAGATCAATATATTGCTGCGATGGGAATTTTATGTCATCCTAATTATCAAGAAGAAAAGTCAAATGGAGTAGGAGTTAGTATTGATCCCATTTACCAAACGGAAGATACTTATTATTTAAATACACAAGTCGGTGAATTTTTAATCACGAATCCTGATGCAAATTCTATCCCTGAAGAAATGTTACTGTATGAAGATCCTGAGGAAGGATATTTTATCTTAAGAGAATCCAACTTAGTGGAGGAAGGCGAATTAGTTATGGGTGAAGAATACCTTGATTTAATGAGAGATTATCTTAAGGTAATTCATGATGAATTTGCGATTCTATATAATGTCGTAGGTGCAGAAGGTTTTGGTATGGATATAGAATATAAGGTCACTGCTCAAGATCAATTGATTATCAAACAAGCTAGACCTTGGGTTTCGTTTTGGGCAGATATTAAAGCTAATTTCGATTTAGGGGTGATGGAAGTGATCGATCCTCAATCTTCCTCTTCTTTGGGTGATGCGGAACTCATTACGGTAAGAGTTGCCAATCAAGGATTAAAAGAAATGAGCGATTTTGATCTTTCTCTTTTGGTAGAGAATGAGCTAATAGAAACGCTGACCATTACCGATGAAATTGCTCCTCAAAATGATGCAGAATATCAATTTACCTTAGCACAAGATTTTTCAGCTATTGGTGATTACAATATTGCTGTTATCGTTACACATCCTTCTGATGGCTATGATGGGAATGATACTTTGAATCTGGTGTTAAGTAAACTTCACCTTTTAGAAGGTGGTATTGGTATCAAGGAAATCATCCCTCAGTGTGGTAGCGAAGTAGATATCGTAGCTAGTGTCATGAACTATGGTGAAGCAACGTTTAATAATACAGAAATTGAAGTCATCGTCAATGGATTGGCTGTAGACACGGTTCTATATGATTTTAGTATTCCTTATCAAGCTGAAGTAGATATCAATATAACGGTCACAGAAAATCTACAACTAACGGACAATGAAATTACTTTGCATTTATTAAATGTAAATGGTCAATCAGACGCAGTAAGTGATAATAACTTTTTTTCCTCGATTACTGATTTGGATTCTGAATTCCGGAATATAATCTTTGTTGTTAATCCGGATAATTATCCACAGGAAAATACTTGGGAAATATATGATGCGATCAATAGCGAACTTATTGCATCTGGAGGAGTACCAGAAGAGGGGCTAATTGAAAGCATTTGTGTGGATTATGGTTCTTGCGTATTTTTACGTTTTACAGATGCTTATTCCGATGGGATTTGTTGTTTTTTTGGTGAAGGAAATTTTTCGGTATTAGATGATCTTGGAGAGACACTCGTGTTTAATGATGGGGATTTTGGTAGCGAAGCTACTGAAGTTTTTTGTCCAAGTGGACAAGATTGTATCTTAAGTGCTAACGTATTAACGACCAATGCTTCGTTTGATAATGCTACAGATGGTAGAATAACGATCAATCCAACTTCAGGAATAGGGCCACATCAATTTAGTATCGATGGAGGTCAGAATTTTTTCCAAGATAATAATTTCTTCAACCTAGCTCCAGGTGATTATGTGGTGGTGGTACAAGATGCTTTGGGGGCTTGTTCTTATCAAGAAACAGTCACGCTTGATTTTGATATCATTAGCAATATTGATGAACTTGCTTCTGGTTCGATTAAGGTGTTTCCAAATCCGACTAAGGAAAATTTGGTAATCGAAATAGAGGAAACCTTCGATTTATCAAATGCGGTTAAAATTGAAATTTTTGATTGTCTAGGAAAATTAGTTTTAAGTGAATCCATTTCCACTTCCAGTGGCAGCTCTAAAGCCATTATTTCGCTTAAAGAATATGCTCCAGGAAGCTATGTTGCTAAATGCTACAACAAGAATTTTGAACAGTATTTTAAAGTCATTAAAATTTAAAGAACTTCATTGCTTTGTAAATTAAACTTTGAATGCTTGAATGTTGAATAGTCTTCCATCGCGATATTTCTCCTTAGTGGGCTATTCAACATTCAAGCATTTCCTCATTAAAAATTATAACAAGAAGCCAAGCTAAAAGATTATAAAATTCAAATTACAGTTGACCAAAGGCTTCAGAGCAAGACTGCTTATTAATTGTTTTTTTATTAGTGAAAAATGGCGACTCTTCCCTTTTTTTTCTTTATTTTTATAAAACCTACCTAATTGGAATAAACTTGACTGAAGTAGAAGTTTATTTTCTAACTAAATTAAAATTTAAAGATGATGAAGCTTTTTCGTTTTTCAACCACGGTTGTCCTTACTTTTTTATGTCTGATATTATCTGGACAAACTTTAAGTCCATTCATACATGTCGATCAATTTGGATACCGCAGCAGTGATGAGAAAGTAGCGGTATTGAGTAATCCGATTATTGGTTATAATGCTGATTTGTCTTATGCACCAGGTGAGCTTCTTGAATTGCGTAATGCGCAAAATGATGAAGTGGTGATGAACATTGAACCCAGTCCATGGGGAGGAGGAGCGACACATGAACAATCAGGTGATCAGGGTTGGTGGCTTGACTTTTCAAATTTGACGACAACGGGTTCTTACTATATTTATGATCCAAGCAATGAAGAACGATCTCCTACATTTGAGATAAAAGAAAGTATGTATCAAGAAGTACTTCAAGCATCCATGCGAATGTTTTATTACAATAGATGTAATTTTCCTAAAAATGCACCCTACGCAGAAAGTGGCTGGACCGATGGAATGGATTTTCTAAATGATTTACAAGATGGAAATTGTCGATCTATTTTTGATCAAGAAAATTCGGTGACAGAAAAAGATTTGCATGGTGGATGGTATGATGCTGGAGATTATAATAAGTACGTCACCTTTGTCAATGAGACCATTCATAATTTGCTTTGGGCCTATCAAGAAAATCCCACAGTATTTGGAGATAACTGGAATATTCCAGAATCAGGAAATGGGATTCCAGATGTATTAGATGAACTAAAGTGGGAATTAGATTGGTTGTTGCGAATGAATAATGAAGATGGTTCTACCCATTTAAAAATGGGCAGTAAGAATTATAGTGAAAATGTTGCTGCACCTCCTAGTGCCAATACCGACCCGCGCTATTATGGCCCGACCTGTAGCTCTGCCTCGATTGCCATTGCTAGTATGTTATCACATGCAGCCATAGTCTTTAGTGATTTTCCATCTATGGATTCTTTTGTTGCAGATTTGACGACAAGTGCTGAAAAATCTTGGGATTATGTTTTACCATTATTGAATAACAACAACTTGGACACCGATTGTGATAACGGAGAAATCATTTCAGGAGATGCTGATTGGACTGTTGATGAGCAAACAGAAGCAGCAGTAGTTGCAGCCATTCATTTGTTTGACTTGACAGGTAATTCAGCTTACAATACTTATGTGGTCAACCATGCTAATAACACGAGTCCTTTGCAAGACTCTTGGTGGTCAGGATATAAACAACCATTGAATGATGCGCTGATGCATTACACCACATTGGCTGGAGCGAATACGACCTTATCCGCAACTATTCGGAATTCAATAACTTTAGTCGCTAACAATAATTGGAACGACTTTTTTGGATTTTCTAATAATGATTTGTATCGATCATATATGCCTGATTGGTCCTATCATTGGGGAAGTAATTTTCCAAAAGCGGGCTTTGGATTGCTCAATAAGTTGTTGGTGAAGTATGAGGTTAATCCTGCAAATGCTGCCAACTATGATCGAAAAGCATTAGAACAATTACATTATTTTCATGGAGTGAATCCGAATGGGTTGGTTTATTTGTCGAATATGTATGATCTAGGTGGCGACCGTTGTGTCAATGAGATTTATCATACTTGGTTTAATGATGGTACGGATTGGGACAACTCATTAACCTCTTCGTATGGACCTGCTCCAGGATATATGTCAGGAGGGGCCAATAGTTCTTTTTCGATTAGTACTTTATCGCCACCCGCAGGGGAACCAGATCAAAAGAGTTACTTAGATTTCAACGATGGTTTTCCTTCTAATTCTTGGGAAATCTCGGAGCCTTCTCAAAAGTATCAAGGTGCTTATGTTCGTCATTTAGCTTGGTATGCGGGTAGTGCAGACATCAGTTTGAGTGTCGATCTAATTTCCTTTGAGGCAGATTGTATCGAAGAATTACAAAGAATTGTGATTGAGTGGCAAACTGCAAATGAGCGTAATAATGCTTATTTCCTTTTGGAAAAAAGTGAGAATGGCCGTCAATGGTCAACGATTAAAAAAGTGAGTGGACTTGAAAACTCAGCTGTCATTCAGCATTACTTTTTTGAAGATATCCATGCAACAGGACAACGCAATTATTACCGTTTGAAGCAGGTCGATACAGATGGAACCTTTCAATATTCAAATATACTGAGTGCTTCTTGTTTATTAGAAAATAGTATTCGGATCACTCCAAATCCAACAGTAGGTTACTTACAGGTCGCGAGTAAATTGAACGATTATCGAATTGAAGTGAGTGATTTGAGTGGAAGAAAACTCCTAAATCGGGCGGGAAGTAGGAATACAACTATCGATTTGTCAAATTTTTCAAATGGTGTTTATCAGGTAAGTTTATTAGATAAAAATGGGCAATCATTATATATAAAGAAAATAATCAAGCGTAACGAATAGATAATGAAGGTTAAAAGAGAAAAAAAGAATGGATGAAAGTCTAATTTATTTGAACTAATTTTGATAGAGAATGTTTGTTATTTTGAAAGGAAGAAAAAAAGATTTATTTTTTTTTCAAAAAACAATATTCTTTCTTTCTATTTAATAAAATAGTCGTATATTTGCCCAGCCTTACGAAAAAGGTATTAAAATAAGGCGACTTGGTAGCTCAGTTGGTAGAGCATTTGACTTTTAATCAAAGGGTCCCGGGTT
>CAYTVR010000028.1:0-43215 GCA_964441245.1 uncultured Saprospiraceae bacterium
ACTTAATGAACTTGGGCTTAGTTATTGGTGCTTGGTTGACTTTTATACATAAAAATCTGATTAACCTTAATGACAGTCTTATAAACAAGATTAAGAGTAACTAAAATAAAACGTTTTCTGCTTCTTAAAGAGAAGCAACAACTAAAATAACTAAAGTGGAGCTGAAAAGAATATAAGCTTCAGTCAATTAAAATTTATCTGTTAGGAAGAAAAGATAAAAGAGAATCAATAAGGTACCTTCCCATCGAGTGATCTTTTTGTTGTTGGCGATAATGCCAAATAGAATGGTCATGATGATCATCAATGGAATATCAGAAGTCACCAACTCCTTAGGAATAGTTAATTTTCCAAAGAAGGATGGAATAGCCATGACTACGTAGGTGTTAAATATATTAGAGCCCAATACGTTTCCCACAGCAATGGAGGTCTTTCCTTTTTTTACGGCGCTCATACTCACGATGACTTCTGGTAAAGAAGTTCCTAAAGCTACAGCGGTCAAAGCAATAATCGCGGGACTAATTCCTGCTAAAGTAGATAAACCACTAATTGCTTCAATAACATAAGTTGCACCAACAGAAACTAAAATCCCTCCTAATATTAATAATCCATAACTTTTAAGGGAGGCTTTTGCTCTATCATCATCTCCGTCATCATCATCTGATTTGAAGGAATAGGCCAAAAACAGGACAATTCCTCCTAACATCAACAAACCTTCAATTAAGGTAAATTGAAAATCTCGTAAAGTCAGCCAAAGCATAAAAGCGGATCCCCATAAAAAGGGCATATCAATATGCCAAATATTATACTCTAACTTGATTTCTTTAGCGATTATCGCTACCAATCCAAGCACTAAAGCAATATTAGTGATGTTAGAACCGACCACAGTACCAACTACAATGGAAGAATTTCCTGCTAATACAGCGGCAATGGACGCAGCCAATTCAGGTAAGGAAGTACCAAAAGCAATAATGGTGACTCCAATAATAAATGGAGAAATCCCTAAAGAAAGTCCAATTTCTTCAGCAGAATCGATGAACCAATCGGATGCTTTTAACAACACGGCAAGGCTCACAACGAACATTCCTAAGTAAGTCATTAACTCCATACAAGCAAACCAAAGAAGTTTTTGTGTTTTCTTTGGCCTGCAAATGTACGATTTTCTTGTATAGTGTTTTAGTGTTATGGTGTTTTAGTTGCTAGTTGTATAGACCAACAACTAAATACCAACCACAAAAACACTAGAAACCACAACACAAAAACACCACAACACCAATCTCTAATACGACCACAAATCATGTTCATAGTTGAAAATTTCTTGTTTGATCTTATCAGCTTCTAGGAGTAAATCAACGCCGGTATACACATCCTGTAAACGATCGTTATGCACATTCGACTTTTTATAAATGTAACTGGAAAAAAAACGGCGCTCGAATAAATCTTCCCAACTGACATTGCTTTGATCATTGTGAGGATTGAACACTTTTCTTTGAGCGAGTAAGGGCCGCAGCTCCGGGTAGTAGGCCCAAAACAGCGGTTTTTCATGCCTAAAGCTTCCGTCCTCTCCCCTTACTTCTATTAAAGGTGCAATACCGATGATTCGGACTTGCATCGTTGATGTGGCTTCATCAAAAAACCATTGTTCTTTGACTCGAATCCTTTTGACATCTTCGGGGTTGATGCTCGTAGAAGTGACCACTAATTTGGAATCATAAGTCACCGGATCAAAAACTTCAACCGTATCCGTTTCATACAAGATTTCATTCAATGCGATTGAATCCATGGCATAAGTAAATTTGTCATTCTCTGTATTATAAACCGTGATCTCACAATTTTCTGCGGCGTCCATCAATATTTTGACAAATGGTTCTTCGGGATAGGTAAAGCTATGATTCATTTTTTCGCGAAAATCAATGACACGCCATATCCGTTTTTCCCACATTAAATCAGCTTCTCGCAAAGGAGCATAAGCCAATACTTTTCTTTCTTTTAAAATTTTACGTTCGACAATATCATCAAGTGCTTGGGCTTTACTGCTTAATGCGATGCATGAAAATATTGCGATCCATAATATATTTTTCATAGGATAGTTTTTTTTGAACAAATTATTTTAATGGTCAACCAAATTTATTTGGTGTTGTAGTATTGTGGTTTTCTGGTTCTTAGTTTCTGGCAACTAACACCAAATAAATTTGGTGAGCCCTTGTTATTTGATTTTGAAAATCATTCCGCCCATTTCTCTGCCGACTTTATCTCCTGGGCAACGAACTTTGATCTTATCGAAATAGTAAATGTCTTTTAGCTTCGCTTGCTCTACAATTCGTTTGGCTTGACCAGAGTAAGCTCCACCTCTATTGATCGCACTAATGATGTTTCCGTTTTTGGATTGTCGAGTGATTTCGTATCCATCAATTTTACATTTGGCTTGGAAGTCAAAATTTTCCAAATGGGGTCGAATGCCGTTTCGAACTCTAAATTCTGCTGCGGTCATGGTTCCTCCTTTTTTTGTTCCTAATAAAATCCAAGGATCTGGTATTTTCTTCACTCGATATTCTACAGTTACAGGATCCATATCTCCACCAGAAACAATGATTTTGGCCTTGCCAATATTAGTTGGTTTGACAATATATTTGCCATTACTGTTTTTATTGATCGTTGCATTTTCAGCTCGAACCCTTACTTGTCGGCTTGGAATTCCTGCGGCAGAAATGGACAATGGATTGTCTACTCCAACATAAAAAACATTCATTTTATCCGCAGAGGTGGTGACCGAACGTTCTCCCACTTCGTAGGAAAATTTCTTTTTAAAACTCTTAATGGCATTCGTCACAGGATCTCTAAAGGAAATCGTCATCTCATGATTTTTCTCTCCAATTGTGTTGGCAGTTCTACTAAATATAGCTTTACCATTTCGAACAGGAATGGATCGTCCATCAACTTTTATAGATACATTATCAGCTGTGCTGGAATAAGCACTTAAAAACAATTCGGCATTGAATTCTTCTCCAACTGTTAAGTAACCTTTGTTCGCTGCAACGACTGCTTCAAATGCATCCGTCTTAAAAGATTCTGCATTTGTTTTATTAAAAAAGTAATTCAAAAAAGAGGTCTCCGAAACCTTTACATCGTTTTGCATTTTTGCCAACAAGGGCATTACCGCCGCGACTGGCATTTGCTGAAAAGTAAATTGCGCCCAGTTTTCCTTATCCGTATTTTCAGGAATTGGATTGATTTTTAATGGAATGGATTCCTCTAAATCTTTTCGCTTGTCTTCATCATCAATGAGTGCTAACAACTTAGTTCTAACTTCATTAATTTCCTTTTCCAAAGCTGCTCCTTTCCCTTCCATCACCAATAATCGAGTAGTGATATCTTTATCTTTCATTCCTACTGGATTACCCAACTCATCCAACCCACCAGAAGCCTGGATGACTTCCTCTTTCAAATTTCCTACATAGGCATAAAAGGCTTTTGAAATTTCTCTCACCGCATTTCCTTTTTCCCGAAAGGGTTCGTATTGAGAGTAGGCTTCGGCTTGTTCATCAATGGCAGCCATCAGCCGATCATTAGACGTGCCTATAATGTTATTACTGTCGCTAATACTGCGATCCATCGATAAAAAAGCATTGAGAATTTCCGCGGAAACGTTGAGTGCTAACATTGCAGTCAAAACGAGATACATGATATTGATCATCAACTGCCGGGGTTCTTTTGGTATAGACATAGGTTTACGGTTTAGAACGTTACAAAATGTTCAGTTTTTTAAATTTTGAATGATTGAATTTTGAATAATTGAATGTTCCCTCAAACGTGTAAAACGCATCAAAAGGGGCATTCAAAATTCAATTAGTCCAGCATTCAATTATTCTTTTTCGTATGTTGAAACGATTAAAAGAGGGCTCTTGAATTTTTAATTTTGAATGATTGAATGATGAATAATTGAATGTTCCTTCAAACGTGTAAAACGCATTAAAAGGGGCATTCAAAATTCAATTAGTCCTGCATTCAATTATTCTTTTCTTGCTTGAAACGATTAAAAGTGGGCTCTTGTATTTTTAATTTTGGATCATTGAATTTTGAATCATTGAATGTTCCTTCAATCGTGTAAAACGCATTATAAGGGGCATTCAAAATCCAATTAGTCCAGCATTCAATTATTTTTTCGTCGTAACAGTCTATTGTAATTATTGGCGAGTATGCTATAATAACGCTGGGTGATAAAAAAGAAACAAGTTTTTTAAAAAAAATTCCGAAAAATAGAACCTATATTTTATTGAATTGTTTCTAAATAAAGCTTTTTACGTACATTTGTGATAGTGGTGGCTCAAAATAAATTAACCATTCTCAATTTATTTTTTTCGCTTGCTTCACTGGTTTTTAAAACCCAAAATAATTTTAACAAATGCCTTTAGATCAAATAGATGTTGACGAAATGGATCAAGACGGTTTAGAACCGACCGATGAGACGGAGATGTCTTTTTTGGATCATCTGGAAGAGTTGCGATGGCACTTGGTACGCTCGATATTGAGTATTGTCGCTTTTGGTATTATTACTTTCTTAGCAAAAGATTTTGTCTTTAAGTCCGTGATTCTGGCGCCAAAAGAAAAGGCTTTTGCCACTTATCAATTTTTCTGTAGCTTAGGAGAGACCTTTTGCTTTTTCCCAAAGCCATTTGATCTAACGACTATTGCTTTAGGTGAACAATTTTTTGTCCACTTAAAGGTTGCCTTCTTTCTTGGGATCATCCTTTCCTTTCCTTATATTTTTTGGGAAATTTGGCGTTTTATCAAGCCAGGACTTTATCCAAAGGAGCGTAAAGCTGCGCGGGGTATCGTATTTATTTGTTCCTTTTTATTTTTGTCAGGAGTCTTGTTTGGTTACTATGTGATTGCTCCTTTTGCGATTTCTTTTTTAGCAGGATATAATGTTGGAGCAGTGAATACGACCACTTTGGATTCCTATGTCAACTATATGACCATGTTCACCTTACCAACCGGTTTGGTTTTCGAACTACCTGTGGTCGTTTATTTCTTAGCAAAGGTTGGATTGGTGGGGCCAAGTTTTATGCGTCAATATCGTCGACATGCCGTGATTGTCATACTTGTTGTAGCTTCCATTATTACTCCTCCAGATGTGGTCACTCAATTTTTGATTGGCTTTCCTTTATACGGTCTGTATGAAATCAGTATTCTCATTGCTGCAAGAGTAGAAAAAAACAATCAACTTTAGTCCCTTTTCAACAAACATACTATACCAAAAATGCACATTGTCTCTACGTCAGCTACGCTTTTTTTAAAGATATTTATTCCAACTTTCTGGATTATATTTTTTGGTATTTTCAATATTGCATTGTGGGTATCAGGTAAGCAGGTCGGATCGCTTCCGCGAGAAACTTTTAATATTGGTTTTGGTATTTTTTTCTTGGTCGGTATTGCCTTATTATATTATGCTTTGATGCGTTTGAAGCGAGTCGAAATGGATGCGGATTTCGCATACGTTACCAATTATTTTAAAACCGCTCGTTATCCTTGGCACAACATTGAAAAGATCGTTGAACGAGATTATCTATTTTTTAAAAGTATTGATTTGTACTTAATAACTCCAGGTCAATTCGGAAAAAAAATGACTTTTGTGGCCAGTCAAAAACGATTCAATGAGTTTTTAAAAGCTCATCCTGCGATTGTTGCTCAATTTATAGAGTCCTGAAAACCATAGACTTGGATTTCTTCTTTCCTTTTTGCCATCAATCATTTACCTTTCAGGCCACTTTCCTTAAAGATGGTAAATTCCTAAAAAGTATAATTTTAAAAACTTTACACCTCCCCTTTCTGTTTAAGAGATATTAGAAGCGAATTAAGTTACCAACTTGCCTCTAAAAAAGACCCATTAGTTTTTTATTTGACAAATATTGAATTTATTGATCTGTTGAGATAATATTATTGGATTTAAAAAAGTTAATTGGTTAAATTGAATAACGATTAGAAGAAAAGCCTGTTATTTGGCGATAGAAGAAAAATTGCTTTTATCTCATTGAAGTTTTTCGATAAATCATAAAAACAATTGGAATGGATAAGAAATATCAATTTATGGTAGATTTCACGCTACCTAGGACCTTGACGAAGCCTTTTATAGATTTAGTTCCTTCACAGAGGGCAGTCGTCAATCGTTTTTTACAAGAAGGGAAATTAGCTAGTTATTCTTTATCCTTGGATAACTCGAAGTTATGGGCTGTTTTTAATGCCAATTCTGAAGTGGAAGTGATGGATATGATTGCAGATTTTCCTTTAGCAGGATTTATGGAGGTGGAAATTAATTTATTGACTTTCAATCATACTTCAAAATCGGAAGTCTTAGTATTTTCTATGAATTAAAAATGTGTAGCCACAACTCATCAAGAGATCAAAAAAGTCTAGATGTATTTCAATGCTTTATCAAATAACTAGACTTTTTTGATCACATGATAGCGATGCTGAATCTCGTTATTTATTTTTATGATCAACAAATACATTCCTTCAGGCACTAATTTCATATCAATAGTCCTTTGATAATTACCGCTTTTTTGATTTCTATATTCGCTTTGCGAAATCTCTGCTTTATTCAATCCAACCATTTTTATTTCTACATCACTCGCTTCAGATAATTCATATCGGATTTTTAAAATTCCAGAGTTTGGATCAGGAACAATTTTTTGATATTGCTCCCATTCAAAAACCATTTCAGGAACGTTGTTGACTTTATAATAATTGATCAATCCTGTTGTGTTGATTTCTTTAACTCGGTAAGCCAATTGATTGGCATTTTTTATTTGCTCTAATCGATCTGAGATCCGATAAACATTTTCATTCCCGCCATTCATCCCAATACCCGAAACTTGTGCAATGGTTTGAAAATCATTTCCATTCATCGCCCGTTGTACTTCAAATTTAATTTTCGCAGAAGGTTCGTATCTCGTTTTCCAATGAATACTAATATCTTCTGCATTGAAGCTTGCTCCAACATCAGTTACCTCCATTGGCTTGGTGGGGATCATAGTTTCACTCCTATTCTCATTTTTTTGATAGGAAAGGTAAGAGCTCGGGGTACCATTGAAGACTGGTGTAGTAGAGACTAAATAATCCTCCGAATCATTATATCGTCGAGGTATGGTGATCACCGGTCCATTACTAGGTTCCCAAATTTTCAATCCACTTGGAGCTTCAAAAACATAATAAGGATCGACATTTCCGACTTCATCTGCATTATCCGTATGTACCGTTCGAATTTCAATTTTATCTTGATCTACAAAAATCCATTTAAATTGATTAAAACTCCCACTATTTCGCGTCCAATTTTTATCATCATTATCTCTCCTTAATGGAGCCCCCCAACAACCTTCTCCAATATAAACCGTTCCTTTTTCATCATCGCGAATAAAGCCTTCATCATTTCCGGGCGCCGTAGATGGAATGACTGGCCAAGTGGTTTTGACCACATGCGCATCCGATTCGACCACCATGTTCACTTGATATTTGTGAAACGCTTTGGCCCAATCTCTGTATTGATCATTTCTTTCTCTCTTCTTTTTAGTATGAGGCCTGATCGCAAAATGATATTGGGCAAATTTCCATTGCATTTGTCGATTGGCTTCTAAATCTTCTTCCAACCATTTTTTCTGATTTCCTCCACTTGCAATCAATGAGTTGAGCGTATATATTCTTAATAAATCCCCACCCAAATTAACCGCATAATAAGCCTTATTATTTTTTATGTCGAATAAATCGACTAAAGTTCTATTAGAATATTCATGATTCCCTCTAGCTACAATTAATGGCGTCAAGCGTCCATCTGTACCAACAGTATATTGCCAATCATCAAACCAGTATTTCCATTCTCTAGCTTTATCAGAGCCGGTCATATCTCCTCCGAACATCACACAATGAGGTCGTAATTTGCTTACTAGTTTGTTCGCGTTACATCTTCCTTTTCGATGATTACGAGAATCACCGCCAGCAATAATCGACAAGCGTTCATAAGGATGGTCAGGAGCAGTCTTGAAAGACATTCGTTGACTAGTACCTTGACTATCAGCAATGATAAAATAATAAATGGTATTGGGTTGGAGATTGGTTAATCGAACAAATTGGTTATTCATTCCTTTGGCCAAAACAGATCGGTCCGTTTTTTGAGACCAGACATAAGAGGAAAGATCCGAGCCATGATCAGATATGTCATAATACAATATCGGATTGCTCCCTGAAATTTGGTTCCATCCAATGGTCATCGTAGTCGCAGGGTCATTTTGCCAAATACAGCGATACTTATCTGTATTGGCGGAGGCCATGCTCGACATTAAAACGAGGGCTATTATCCAAATAAAGCGAAAAGGTAATGGATACATAGTATGTGCGCTAATTTTCACCAAAAATAACAAGAATTTAGTTTATCTCCTTTTAACGGCAAATTTTAACTAAAGGTACTTAAAATAAGGTTATTTATATAAAAAAATAATATTCGTTTTCAACATCAAAAACTGACAACACAAGTCCCTGTTTTTCAGTAAATTACAAAGCAATATATCATGTATTTCTCAAATAAAAATAGTTATAAACTAAAATTTTCCTTTCTATTTCTCTTCCTTCTATCCATTTAATATTCGTACTTTTGCATCATAATTTAAAAAAATCAAAAAAAGATAATGACAACAGATCCAATCATATCAAAATTAATAAATAAAGAACTTCATCGCCAGCGCTTTGGGATTGAATTAATTGCCTCTGAAAACTTTGCTAGTGCTGCAGTGATTGAAGCCATGGGAAGTTGTTTGACCAATAAATATGCGGAAGGATATCCTGGCAAACGGTATTATGGCGGCTGTGAAGTGGTGGATGAAATTGAACAATTAGCTATTGATCGTTTGAAAGAATTATTTGGTGCTGCTTACGCAAATGTTCAACCACATTCTGGAGCTCAAGCAAATGCTGCGGTGTTCATAGCAGTATTACAACCTGGTGATAAAATATTAGGATTTGATTTATCTCATGGTGGACATTTGTCTCATGGTTCTCCTGTCAATTTTTCAGGAAAAGTATATCAACCTTTCTTTTATGGAGTGGAAAAAGATACTGGATTAATAGACATGGATAAAGTGGAAGCCACTGCTTTGAAAGAACAACCTAAATTGATTATTTGTGGTGCCTCTGCTTATGCAAGAGATTGGGATTATGCCCGTTTCCGGGAAATTGCTGATAAAGTAGGCGCTCTACTTTTAGCAGATATTGCTCATCCTGCAGGAATGATCGCTAAAGGATTATTGAACAATCCAATTCCTCATTGTCATATTGTTACCTCTACTACTCATAAAACTTTACGTGGTCCTCGTGGTGGTATTATCATGATGGGTGAAAATTTTGTTAACCCTTGGGGACGAACTACCCGTAAAGGAACTCCTATAAAAATGTCCTCTATTCTAAATAGTGGTGTATTTCCAGGAATGCAAGGTGGGCCATTAGAACATGTCATTGCTGCAAAAGCTGTTGCTTTCCATGAGGCTCTACAACCATCGTTCAAAACATATGGAGAGCAAGTCATTCGAAACGCTCAAACTATGGCAGGCGCATTCGTCGCTAAAGGTTATAAAGTTATTTCAGGTGGTACCGATAATCACATGATGTTGATCGATCTTCGATCCAAGGGAGTCACCGGAAAAGCAGCGGAGCAAGCTTTGGTCAAAGCAGAAATTACCGTCAATAAAAATATGGTTCCTTTTGACACCGAAACTCCTTTTGTTACTTCTGGTATTCGTGTAGGTACTGCTGCCATTACGACCCGAGGTTTTAATGAAAGTGATTGTTTAAAAGTTGTAGATTGGATAGATGCTGTCATTATGAATATCGATAATCAAAAATTAATTCAGGATACGGCAAAAGAAATTAATTCCTTTATGGAAAGATTTCCTTTATACGCTGAGAGTAAGGTCATGTAAAAGTGATTTAATTCTTTAAATAAAAATCTAAACAAAAAGGGCTCTTAACCATTTATATGATTAAGAGTCTTTTTTAATGAAATTAATTTAAAATATCTAATATGTCCAGTGATGTTCGTTTTGTAAAGCAAGAAGATATAGATAAAACTAAGTGGAATAGCTGCGTTCACTTTGCTGCTCGTGGACATTTGTATGGATACATGTGGTATCTGAACAATGTTGCACGAGAATGGGATGCCTTGGTCGAAGGTGATTACGAAACGGTATTTCCTTTATTTAAAAAACAGCAATTCGGAAGAGGAGCTAGTTTGTATCAACCGGATCTAGTAAGAGAAACAGGAATCTATTCTAATCATATTCTTTCCGTTAAGCGGATTGAAAAAATGCTCAAAGCCATTCCAAAAGAGTATGGCAATATTGATCTAGTTTTAAACGAAGGAGTAAAACCACCACCGAATTTGGGCTTTGATATTTCGACTCAAGTCAATCATCAGATATTTTTGAAAGTCAGTTATGAAGAGTTAGCAAAAGGCTACACAGATGAAGTAAAAAGTGAATTGGCTAAAGCAATGAAAAATGATTTGATCATTACTTCCAATGTCAAACCAGAAACCATCGCAGATTTTTATAAAAAATACACTAAGGAAAAAGATAAAAAAGTAATAGATAAAAATTTCCATGCTTATCAGCGCATCATGTATAATGCCTTACATCGAGGCTGGGGATTTGCTTCTGGAATTGCAGAACCCAATGGTGAAATTTGCGCAGCTGCTTTTTTCGTTTTTAGTCATGGACGTTTGCTTCGTCTAGTTTCTTCAGTCAGTCCGATTGGAAGAGAAAAAGGTGCAGAAGCACTGACTTATGATATGATATTGCGAACGAATGCTGATCGTCCATTGATTTTAGATTTCAATACAGGCAATCAAGATTTCGATCCTACTATTTTTGGTGCTAAGCCAATTCACGCTTATCGCATTCAAAAGAAGAAAAAGGTATTGGGTATTTTTTAAGGGAACTTATCGTAACGGCAACATAATAGACTGTTTTTAAAAAAATTGATCCTAATCAATTGTCCAATTCTATTCCATACGTCTGCCAATACAAAATTTTCAAGTCTCTTCGCAAATAAATATCCTCTTCTTTGTTTAATACGTCTATTTTACGTTCCAAGGCGACATGTGGATTTTTCAAAAAAATCGCCCGGACTTCATCGTCTTCATGTTCAATCAATCCCTTTATGATTTCCTCCGCAAGTGGACTTTCTTGTCCTAAAGACTTGTTGGATGCAAGAGACCTCATTGTATACTTATCTCTCTTAAAGGTATTAAAAATATAGCTTAGTGTTTCTAAAGAATTGTAATTACTTTGCGCAACAAAATCTATAAAATCTCCGCCAGAAGATCGGGCCATCACAGCTAATAGTTCTTCCCTATTTCCGTCTGACTGAAGCGCTTTTTGCAGGTCTTCATATTCTGGCTTATCAAACCAGAAAGGATTACCGTTACTTTCGTATTCCAAATACAAGTCTGGAGGTAAATTAGGATGCGGTTCAATTCCATAAGATTGTGGTATTATTTTTCCTATGTAAAGAAATGCTTCTTCAGGTAGTCTCGGATTTTTTAGTAAGCTAAAACTAACAAAGGATTCTCTTTTCGACATCCCAAAAGTACTGCTCTCCTCTTCTTGATTACAAATATCTTTGGTCATCTCCAACAAGACCGATGCAGGAGTTGCATAATTCGCAACTACACTTTTTCTCACTATTTCTACGGAGTCTTTTGCAAGTAAAGACAACACTTCCTCTTGCCTACTTATTTGAGCAGCTCTGATTCGTCCTATATTCAAATCACTCTTAGCAAAATGAGCCGTATGTTTTTCGAATGTTTTAAAACTTAGAAAAGGAGGCGCAACTAAATTTTGCAATGCAATAGCACTTATTTTTTCATTTTCACTATATAGATGATTTAAGACTTGCTCTTCCGTTAACAATTTACTTTGCTCCTCTTTTTCTAATTCAAATATCTTTTCAAAAGCCCATAACTGGAGTGTTGTATCTTCGGAATGAATGAATTTATTGATGTTCTCAAAGTTGGGTATCGTTTTTTCCAATGCTTTTTCCTTAACATCAGATTGTTCATTCAACAATATATTTTTTCGATCCACATCACCAACATAAATATTAGCTGCCATGTTTTGACGTGTTCTTAAATCATCAGAATTCAAAAATTTCGTTTTATCATTCAAAACATTTTTTGTACAGGCTAAGGCTCTGTGTACTAATACTGATTCATCTTTTAACAAAACATTTACAATATCTTCACGAATAGCGTCATTGAATACCAAAGCTTCTCTGACTGCTTCTGTTTTGTCTTTTGACAAGTCCATTAATAATTGAGAAGGAAGCGAAGCATTCGATGCTAATGCTTGTCGTACATTATCTTGAGCGGACGTTGATAATTTTTCAAAAATAGCCTTTGGTGTGTTTCTCAGGTGAGCTAAATCGACATGCAAATTCTCTAATTTATAAGCTGCTTCATAAAATTCTTTGGGAGGATTTTCTTGCATCAATTCATATCGAAGTCTTTCTAAAGATAGATTATTAGGAGCTTCTGAATACTGAAAATCATGCAGGAAAATTTGATTTTTATTGACACTCTTATTCGCTTCCTCCCACTCTGGTGCAGCCCCCGATAAGTTTCCCTTTTTAGCGATTAATTGCTGTGCCTCTTCTATTGATATTTCTTCATCTTCTGAATCATAAAAAGTCGACATCTCTGGAACTATAATACTATAAAAAGGACTTTTACATTGCCATTCTGAATCAGCATGAGAGTTGAAATATATTTCTGCAAAAGGATTGTTAGGAACGGTAAAAGATCTATCAAAACTACAGTAAGCTCTAGCTTGAAAATTTCCTCCATAAACTCGAAAGGTATAATCATTGTAGTAGGCGCCTACAAATCCTGTGGCATAAAGGGATTGTCCAATAGAAAAATAATTCCATGACAACAAACTTTGCACACGCATATCTCCATCACAAACGAGATATCCCGTTCCTGCTTTATCATCATTATAGTTTCCTTTAATCGTTATATCCCCAAGCACAATTAATTGAATATCATTATCAAAGTTTCCATCAATCACCAAATCACCGTGATGTACATACCAATCTATATTTTTGTAATATTCTAAATCTTTATGGACTTGCTGAAGTTTTTCTAGTAAATTATTAGACTCGGTCATCTCCTTCAATTCCACCAATCGAGAAGTCAGTTCAGATCCAATAATAGTATTTGCCATCATATTGTTTTCATTTATAGTAAAAAAAAGAGTCCATAAAAATATTATAAATTTCATATTCAAAACAGCATTTTCATTGTTTTCACAAATCCAAGTTTAAAGTGTTAGGTCGCTTCAACATAAGGATAACGGATATCTATCAAAAACAAACCATGCGGTGGTACACTCAAGCTTTTAGTCAATCGTTCTTGTTGTTCCAATGCAGTGCGTACTTCATCCAAACTTACCTTGCCTAGTCCTACATTTAAACACATTCCGACGATCAATCGAACCATCCCCCTTAAAAATCGATTGGCAGAAATGTGGAAAACCATTCGCTCATTTTCCTCATCAAAAACCCACTCGCTTCTCATGATTTCGCAATTCATTGTTCTTGCATCATTCTTAGATTTACAAAAAGGAAAGAAAGCTTCAAACTCAAACAATAATTTCGCAGCATCTTGCATTTTTTGATGATCCAATTTTTTCGCTTGCGAAAAATAATAAACGGTATCAATCTCAAATGGATTTTTATGAAAATCAAGATGGTATTCATAAGCCCGGTGTTTGGCATCAAAACGGGCATGAGCATTATCTGCTACTTTAAGGATACGTTTGAAACTGATATCTTTTGGTAATACTTTATTTAATCGAAAAAGTAAATCGTCGGGAAGTTCATTTTCAAAATCAAAATGAAGAAAATATTGCTTTGCATGTACGCCAGCATCTGTTCGACCACAGCCAACTACTTCAATAGATTGACGAAGAATTTTACTCAGTCCTTTTTCTATTGTTGTTTGTATAGACATTCCATTTGGCTGTTTTTGCCAACCAACATATTGGGCTCCATTATAAGCTAGTTCCGCAAAGTATCTCATTGTTTGTCTTGAATATTTGGACAAAGGTACTAAGTACTTTGTAAAATAATTAACTTTTGTTCTTGATGTTTTCTTCTTTGAAGGTAAGCATACACGAGCCTTGAATCTCTCTTCCGAGAAATATTTACGATCTATAGCTATTCAAAATTTCTTTGTCAAAATGCAGTAAAACCTAAGTTACAAAGTACTTCATTAAAAAAGCGCCTTTCAACTATTAAATTGAAGGCGCTTTGTTTGGGGTTGGGGGCCTAATATTAAACTTCTATAAATCTCAATCTACGATTTAACTGCAACGAAAGGTTCTTAGTATTTCGAAAACAGTTAAAATAGGTGTATAGACATCAATATACGACAGTAAATTCATTTTTTGTAATATCGCATCTAAATAAAATTGTGCTCAACCATAACAAGTCCCCTCTTCCATACCTATTCTTTTTATATCCTCCCATTTATTTTACTTAAATGCACTTTTTCTATCAACCTAAGTACATATGTATACGCTTAAAACCACTTATCATTTCTCAAGAGCTTTGAGTATATTTTATCATTTTCATCTCAAATATTTTAATTTTTTACAACTCATCCTGATTTTATGACAGTTCGTCGATTTTTAAATCTTAAGGAGAAATATTTTCTTTTTAATCCCGCTTTATTGATATAGATTGCTAGTAGTTTTAAACATTAAAGCTAAACTAAAACATATTTTTTTACAGAATGAAATCATGAAGAGATGGACATAAGTAATCAAATTCAAAAAAGCACTTCAGGCCTACAAGCCTTTGCTCTACGCCTGACCAAAAATCCATATGACGCAGAAGATCTTCTTCAAGAGACTATCTTTTTGGCATTAAAGCACAGTGATAAATTTCGTGGAGGCACGAATTTTAACGCTTGGGTCAAAACGATTATGCGGAATACTTTTATCAATAATTATCGGAAGAACAAACGATTTATGAACTATGTCAGTCAGAAAATCGCTTCTTATTTTTATGATAAGCCTGAGGCAAAAAACAATGCTGAATCTAATATCATGCTCAATGAACTAACTGATATCATTGATGAATTGGATGAAAAGTTTCGCGCACCATTTATGATGTATTATGAAGGTTTCTCTTACGAGGAAATTGCCCAAAAACTAGGTTTGCCTTTAGGTACCGTAAAAAGCCGCATTTTCTTTGCAAGAAAACACATCAAAGCAGGTTACAAAGCCTACTATGAGCATTCGGAGAATTAAACATCTATGAATATTTTTTCTATTCCAAATAGAAAAATTTCAAGCATACTCACAAGAGAAAAATAGCTAGAAAATCTATCAATGGTTTTCTAGCTTTTTTTTAGAAAGGTAAAAAACAGTTCAACTCCTATTTTAATCGATTCAACTATCTAATTCAACGTTCCGTTCTAATTTCCAACTTAAAATCCTCTTATAAGCTTATCTTGTCATTACAAAGTTAAAGACAAAATATCAGTTATCTGATTTAATATATTTTAAAGAATCTCTTTTCCAATTTTAAAGGGCCTGCAGCAATGTTGGCTCTTTTTTGTTTAAAAACAAAAGGGAGATTACGTTAAGCAATCTCCCTTTTATAATTTTTATCATTGAGCTTAAGCTGCTCTCAACTTACTTAGTTTTGAACGACTTAGCTTTTCTTGTGCATATTGTCTTGTAATTTCAAATTGCGTCAATTCTTTTTGAGATGGCAACTCAAACATGGCATCAGTCATAATTGCTTCACAAATAGAACGTAGACCACGGGCTCCTAATTTATATTCCAATGCTTTGCCGGCAATAAAATCAATCGCACTATTTGAAAAAGTTAATTTGATACCTTCTAAATCAAATAGTTTTTGATATTGCTTCAACAAGGAATTCTTTGGTTCCGTCATGATTCGTTTGAGTGCTTCCAAATCCAAAGGTTCCAAGTAGGTTAATACTGGCATACGACCAATCAATTCAGGAATCAAGCCATAAGCTTTCAAATCTTGGTGACTGATATATTGCAATAAGTTTTCTCGATCCACTTTTTCTTTTTCACCAGAATTATAACCTATCACTTGCGTATTCACTCGGCGAGCAATCAACTTTTCAATTCCATCAAAAGCACCTCCACAAATGAAAAGAATGTTTTCAGTATTCACTTTCACCATTTTCTGTTCTGGATGCTTACGTCCTCCTTGTGGTGGTACATTTACGTCGGTACCTTCTAACATTTTCAGCATCGCTTGTTGAACGCCTTCACCTGATACATCTCTGGTAATAGAAGGGTTGTCGCTTTTTCGAGCAATTTTATCAATTTCATCAATATAAACGATTCCTTTTTGTGCCGCATCGACGTTGTAATCACAAACCTGTAACAATCTACTTAGAATAGATTCAACATCTTCTCCAACATATCCTGCTTCAGTAAACACTGTTGCATCTACAATAGAGAATGGAACATTTAAAAACTTAGCAATCGTTTTAGCCAATAAGGTTTTTCCCGTTCCAGTTCGACCAACAAAAAGGATATTTGATTTTTCTATTTCAACATCATCGACTTTGGTTTGACGAAGTCTTTTGTAGTGATTATAAACCGCCACAGAAAGGTATTTCTTAGCATCGTCTTGGCCAATGACATATTGATCCAAGTGTTTTTTGATTTCCATCGGAATCACTGTCTCTGGAAGAATAAAATCTTCTCTAGGCTCTTCTTTTTTCCCAGAATATAGTTCTTCTTGGATAATTTCATCTGCTTGTTCAACACATACCTCGCAGATATGGCCATCGATTCCTGCTATTAAAATCAATGCCTCAGATTTATCTCTGCCACAGAAAGAACACCGATAAGTATTTTTACTTTTTCTCATTTTTCAAGTGATTTTACAGGACAAAATAAAGCCAGAAGTATAAGTATTATTTTGTAAAATGCTTATATAAAATTAAATGGACTAAAAAATAAAAAATTACTACGTCAATTTAAATTTAACCTCCTGTATTATGAACTAGTTTATAATTTTTTTAGAAAAAAAATCTCTTTGTTAAAAAATCAATATAGCCATGCAAAATAAGCAAATTGAGTCTTTTCCCAAAGAGATTTTCTTCTTCAAATAGAAAGAAGACGACCTTAGGCAGTTTTTTCTTCTTTACGTGGATTATTTCGATCTAAAACTTCATCGATCAAACCATATTCTTTGGCTTGTTCAGCAGTTTTCCAATTATCTCTATCAGAATCCGCTGCGATTTTATCATATTCCTGACCAGTGTGGTGAGCAAGGATATCGTACAACTGCTTCTGTAAGTCTTTGATCAAGTTGTAAGAGATTTCCATCTCAGTCACTTGTCCTTGCATGCCACCCATTGGCTGGTGAATCATGACTCGGCTATGGTATAAACAAGTTCTTTTGCCTTTTGTTCCAGCGGCTAATAAAACAGCTCCCATTGAGGCAGCTAAACCAGTACAGATCGTTCCTACGTCTGGTGATACATACTGCATGGTATCATAAATTCCCAATCCAGCGATTACAGAACCACCTGGACTGTTGATAAACATTTGGATGTCTCTTTTTGGGTCAGTGGATTCCAAAAATAACAATTGGGCCTGAATAACATTGGCAACGTAATCATTTACAGGCACTCCCATAAAAATGATTCGGTCCATCATTAATCTAGAGAAAACGTCCATACCGACGATATTCATCTGGCGTTCTTCAATTACTTGAGGAGTAAACCCGTGGATATTTGGTACCGTTGTTCCCATGTACTTCTCCAAATGCATGCTACTCATTCCTAAATGCTTGGTAGCGTACTTCTTAAATTCATCTTTGTGAAACATAACTCGGTTTTTTTTACAGATTGCTTAGAAATTTATTCTAATTGGCCTGTGGTTTTATACAAATATGCGAATTGAGAGCAACCCCCAATTCGCATGTTCTAAATAGTTAATACAAATATGTCGAAACTTGTTCAATATTCAAACGAAAAAAATTTAATGTTGATGATAAATGAGCCTAAAATTAAAGAAAATTCGGATTCTTTATTGATCAACAATAAAATAATGGGTCCTTAGTCTTCTACGATTTCAGCTTCTTCAATCTCCTCATTAGCAGGCTTTTGCGCTGCTTCTGCTTCTTCGCGAGCCACTTTTATTTTCTCTTCTAGTTCTTCAATGCTCACTTTCTTATCCTTTAACGTGACATTCTCCTTAATTGATTCAAATAATCGGTCCGCAATTAATTCTTGATAAACTTGATCCACCTGTTTTTGATCCTGCATCAATCGATTTGCGGTATTTAAGATGACCAATTCGTCGCCATATCCGCCAAAGTAACTTCTAATTCTATCTTTAAAAGCTTCAACTATTTCATCTTCAGAAATAGAAATATCAAATTTCCGAACAGCTTTACTTCTAATCAATGACCATTTAAGGTTTTCAGCAAATACAGAGAAATCTTTTTCAATCATTTCATCTGTTGCCTCTTCATTATTGAATTTCAGCCAACGTTTTAAAAACGCTTCTGGTAATTCTAAAGGATTCTTTGCTAATAAATCTTCTTGAAAGTCCTTAAATAACAAGGATTCAGCGCTACGTGTATATTGCTTAGCGACCTCTTCTTCCATTTTGGCCTTAGCCTCTTCTTCACTCTTTACATTTCCTTCACCAAATACCTTATCAAAAAAGGCTTGGTCCAATTCTGCAGGCATGACTCGACCGATATTCGTAATCTTTCCTTCAAATTCTTCGCCAATAACGGTATCAGTATCGTTTTCGCCGACACTCAATAGATATTTTTTAACATATTCTTCCGTTCTATCCTTCTCTAACTTATAGATATTGAATTTAAAAGAATCTCCTGTTTTCTTAGTCAACAAATCTGTTCGGATATCCTCTTCTAAAGTATCAACTAAGACATTAAAGGTGGTTGCCCAACCATCTTTCTTAGCTTTACCATCTTCTTGCTCCTCTGCTTGAATCGTAATCATATCATTAGGCACAATCTCTCCTTCCATGTCTTGTCGCTCTCCCGCACGCTTTCGTAGACTTTCTAATTCCTCTCCTATTTTGTCATCAGAAACATTAACGGTCAATCGTTCAAAGGTATTATCGGCATCCAAGCCGACCACCTCAAACGTTGGCGCTAAGCCTAAATCAAATTTAAAAACAAAATCTCCTAAGTTATTGATATCAAAGTCGAATTCAGGAGAATCTTCTCTTGGAAGTGGCTGTCCTAAAATTTCAATCTCTGATTCTTTCAAATATTTGTTCACTTCTGACTGAAGAGACTCATTGATCACATCCGCAAGAATCGCTCTACCATGCATTTTTTTAATAAAACCCATTGGAGTTTTTCCCTTACGGAAACCCTTCATATGTGCATTCTTACGATACTTCTCAAGTTGCGACTTTAATTTTGGTTGATAATCTTCAGGTGTGAAAGTGACAGTTAATACTGAGTTTAATTGATCACTATCTGTTTTGACCACATTGGACATATGCTATGTAAATTTTATTTAGGAGTCAATAAAAGAGGAAAATTCTCTGATCAAGGTCATTATTTATAAAAACGACTTTGTTACGATGGGTCTAGTAAGGACTTAAAATAGGTAACCAAATTAAATTATGATCATGCTTTTGAGCAGCCCTTTGTACCAATGTAGGATTTTCCTTGACGGAAATTATTCGTTTTGAATGCTATTCAAAAATTGAATTAAATAGCTTTGATTAGGTTTTGAGGATTCAAAAATCTTTAAAACCTAATTTATTTCTGTGTATTGTAAAAAAAGGGAACCTAGATTCCCTTTTTCACATTTAAATGTGCGGGTGGAGGGACTCGAACCCCCACGCCGTGAAGCACTAGATCCTAAGTCTAGCATGTCTACCAATTTCATCACACCCGCGTCTATTTTTCATCAAATTATTCTGAAGAATAAAATGGTAAAATGAAGAATTTGAGTTATAGAAAGATTTTCGTTTAAATCATTAATCTATACTGCCCTTCTCCAAAAGCGATGCAAAGATAAAACCTTTTTACAAAAAAGTAAGAAGGAGCTTTATAAATATTTCAAATGAAGGCTTTTATTTGAAAAAAAGTGCTTCAAAGCTCTATTTTGATCAAAAAATTTGATTTTCTACTCCTTTGCTTCAATGCATTCCCCTATTTTATTGACTTTCTCGAACGGAAATACTATTTTCATATAGTGAAATTGTCCTTAATCCCCAAGATGCTTGAAGACTTACCAGTAATTTTAGTTGATTTTCAGCTAAGTTACTCGTAAGTCTTTTATTTATCAATTTATATATCTTCAAAAAAGTTGACAACTAAAAATTTGATTGACAACAATTTATGGGGATTTTCGACCAATTTATCATCAATTAATTTAGGATTCTATGCAAGAGGTCATGGCATATAAGGAGGAAGATCGAAAGCTTATTCAAAATGCTTATCGAACATTATTGAAATCCATTAAAACGGATTTGGATGATACTGATCGAACTAATATTCGTACAGCTTATGAGATGGCGGTCCATGCACATCGCAAACAACGTCGAAAATCAGGGGAACCTTATATACTCCATCCTATCGAAGTGGCTAGAATCTGTGTTGAAGAGATTGGATTAGGACCAACTGCTATCGTTAGTGCCTTATTACATGATGTCGTCGAGGATACTGAAGTAACCTTAGAAGAAGTAATGGAAACCTTTGGTGATCGAATTGGGATGATTGTCGATGGACTAACCAAATTGGATGGTATGTATAATGTACCTAGTCCTCAGGCTGAAAATTTCAAAAAAGTACTTAAAACCTTAGTCCAAGACGTTAGAGTCGTATTGATCAAAATGGCGGATCGGCTACATAATATGCGTACACTTGGCGCTATGCCTAAACACAAACAATTAAAAATAGCAGCTGAAACCAGTTATATTTATGCTCCTTTGGCTCATAGACTCGGCTTGTATACCATCAAATCAGAATTTCAAGATTTGTGCATTAAGATCACAGAGGCTGAGGCCTATAATGATGTCAGTACAAAACTGAAAGACTCTGAACAAGAAAGAACACAATATATCAATGAATTCATTAAGCCCTTAACTCAAAGTCTAAATGAGGTGGGTGTTCCTTATCGAATAACAGGTCGGCCAAAATCTATCTATTCCATTTTAAATAAGATAAAAACAAAGAAGGTTCCTTTTGAAGAAATTTATGATCTTTTTGCGGTTCGGATTATTGTTGATGTTCCTCAAAAAAAAGAAAAACAAGTTTGTTGGCAAGTTTATTCAATTGTTACCGATGTCCATACTCCTATTGCCGAACGTTTAAAAGATTGGGTAACCACTCCCAAATCAAATGGATATGAATCATTGCATACTACTGTGATTGGTCCTTTAGGTCGATATGTAGAAGTTCAAATTCGAAGCGAACGAATGGATGAGATTGCAGAAAGAGGCTTTGCTGCTCACTGGAAATATAAAGGCGTTTCGGATCAACCTAATGTATATGAAAATTGGTTGGATAATGTTCGAGATATTTTAGAAACACCAGATAGTGATGCCATTGAATTTGTCAATGATTTCAAGACGAACCTTTTCAATGAAGAAGTATACGTTTATACTCCAAAAGGAGATTTAAAGATTCTACCGAAAGGAGCTACTGCCTTAGATTTTGCTTTTAATATTCATTCTGATATTGGTTATCACTGCACCGCCATTAAAGTCAATAATAAATTGGTTCCAATGGGCTACAAATTGCAAAATGGTGATCAATTAGCCATTCTTACCAATAAAAATCAAAAACCAAACGAAAGTTGGTTAAGAATGGTGGTAACGGGAAAAGCTAGATCTAAGATACGTTCTGCGATGAAGGAGGAACGTCGAAAACAGGGAGAAATTGGCAAAGAGACTTTGATGCGAAAACTGAAACATTTAAAAGTCGACTTTGAAGAAAATGTAGATACAATTGTTCAATTTTTTGGATTTCAATCTAGGGTAGATTTATATTTTGAAATATCGATTGATGCGATAAATATCCAGCAAGAGTTAAAACAATTTAAAATTGAGAATAATCGCCTAGTAGTCATTCCTGCAGAAGTTGAAGTCGTTAAAGAGGAAGAACCTGTAAAAAAGAAAAGTGGTAAAAAAACATTCCAGCCGAAAATCCTCGTTAATGGTGAATCAGCTGATCAATATAAATATTCCATTGCCACTTGTTGTAACCCGGTGCAAGGTGATGATATTTTCGCCTATTTAACCGTTTCTAATGGTCTTAAAATTCATCGGACAAATTGTCCAAATTCTACCAACTTAATGGCACATTATGGTTATCGAATTTTAAAGGCAGAATGGATCAAAACAACCAATACTTCTTTTGTGGCAGATTTATTATTAACCGGAATAGATGATGGACCTGGTGTAATCGAAAGATTGTCTCATAATATATCTTCAAAACTTGGTTTTAATATCCGTTCATTCAATATCGAAGGAAAAGAAGGATATTTTGAAGCAAAAATTAGCTTATTGGTCCAAAATAAAGATCAGCTCAATATAGCTATCCGAGAACTTCGCAACATTGAAGGTATTTCTTCTGTTATACGTCAAGAGAGCTAATAGAGTCTAAAATTCAAATATTTAGAGTCTCGCTGATACATAACAAATCAACTCTTTAAAACAGATAATTCACAACTCTTTTAGATTTGATGGAGAAATCGATCACATTATTCGTCTTTGTAAAGGCCGTAATGTATCTTTGGTTAGAGCTAGTCTCCAACTTTATAGATACCTTCAAGTGGTAAAACAAGAGAATTTTATGCAAAAAAATGCTGAAGAAACGATTAAGGAAGTAAAGAATATTTTTTCAGGACATCTTGAAAAAAATGGTTTCAGGAAGACCCCAGAAAGGTATGCAATTTTGGAAGAAATATACCGTCGCAATGATCACTTTGATGCGGAGGCACTTTACATTCACATGAAAACGCAAAACTATAGAGTCAGCCGAGCGACTGTTTATAATACCTTGGAATTGTTAGTCAACTGCGATCTTGTTAAAAAGCATCAGTTTGGTAAAAATTTAGCACAATATGAAAAGTCTTATGGTTATAAACAGCATGACCATTTAATCTGTGTAGATTGCGGCAAAGTGTTAGAGTTTTGTGATCCACGAATTCAACAAATCAAAAGTATGATGGGAGATTTACTAAAATTTAAAATCACTCATCATTCCCTTAATTTATATGGTCAATGTCAAGGGGATTGTCCTAAGGCGATTAAAAATAAGGAAAACTAATTCTTCTATAGAAAATAATTTTGACCTTGATCTGTGGTTAAAATATTTCTACTTTTAAGTGTTAAGGTCACAAATATTAAACAAATTGCATATTTGTGACTTAAATATACATTTTATGTCTAATATATAAAGCTTTGGTAAGTTTTTTGCTGTATCTTTACATTATAAGTGAAAGGAAGTAAAATCTTTCTCTTTAAAACGTCCCATATACATTAAATTAAAACTGAGAACCCATGACCTATTCCATTTCAGAACACAACAAAGTGCAGGTCCTGGAAGTCCAAGACCTCTTCAATGAGTTGGACAATAAACAAATCCTCCAGGATGTACAATCTCGAATTGAGCAAGGATTGAATAAATTCATTCTTGACTTGTCGAAGTTAGATTTTATGAACAGCGTTGGCCTAAATTTTTTAATTTCAATGATGACCCAATCAAAGGAATCAGGAGGCGGATTGACAGTAGTCAATGCCAATGATCAAGTGGTTGGTTTATTAGAAATGACTAAATTAAAAACCTATTTTAATTTAAAGCCATCAGTTGAAGAGGCCTTACTACAGGACTAGAAGGATTAACATTAGAAAATAATGTAGGTATTTCTACATTTTAATAAAGTATTAAATTTAGTTTTAAAATTATTTTAAACTAAATTTGCGAACCTGATAGATGATATTTCTATCGGGTTTTGTATTTTTAGTGGTAAAAGTTTTGAAAAGCTTTTCCACCACACACTTCTCGTAAAAAATACATCTGTGCAGTAATTAATGTTTTGGAATTAAAACACTGATAAAGAAAATCTTATAAAGTCAGATTTAATATCATGTTATATGTGAAGAATGTATCTCCTGCACATCATTATAATGAAACAAGTTTCGAAAGTAAGTGCTTGGACAAATTAAATTAGCCATTAAATGAAAAATCTTTTTCGATTACTCTTTGTTAAAAAGCCTCGCCGTCCGTACGGACGCCTACGTTTTTTGCATTGATTAATAGAAAAATCCAATTCCATTTAATTACAACATAATTCTGTCCAAGCACTTAGATTTAATTTTTTATTTATTAAATTATAACAAATGGCAATTGACGTAATTTTGGGTTTGCAATGGGGTGATGAAGGAAAAGGGAAGATTGTAGATTACTTAGCAGAAAAGTATGATATCATTGCTCGATTTCAAGGAGGACCTAATGCTGGGCACACATTAAAGTTTGACGGCAAAAAATTTGTTTTACACACTGTTCCATCAGGTATTTTCCGTGAAAGTCAAATTAATGTTATTGGAAATGGCGTAGTCATTGACCCAATTACATTAGAAAAAGAAATTAATGAATTAGTCAAAGCAGAGGTGGCTTACAAAGACCGCTTGCTCGTAGCTAAAAAAGCTCATTTAATTATTCCTACTCATCGCTTTTTGGATGCGGCTTCTGAGGCGGCAAAGGGAAAGGCGAAAATTGGTTCTACCTTAAAGGGAATTGGTCCTACTTACATGGATAAAACTGGTAGAAACGGTATTCGAGTAGGTGATATTAATCAACCTGATTTCAAAAAAAGATATGAAGCGCTTAAAGCGAAGCATCTAGGCTTAATCAATTTATATCCCAAGATTGATTTTGATCTAGCTGCGGAAGAAACGCAATTTTTCTCTAGCTTAAAAACTTTAGCATCTTTACAGCAAATTGATTGTGAATATTACCTAAATTCTGCCATCAAAAATGGGCAAAAAATTCTAGCAGAGGGAGCTCAAGGCTCTATGTTGGATATTGATTTTGGAACTTATCCATTTGTTACTTCTTCCAATACCGTAACTGCTGGGGTATGCAATGGCTTAGGAATTGCTCCTTCCAAAATAGGGGAAGTCATAGGAATCACTAAAGCGTATTGTACTCGTGTTGGTTCTGGTCCTTTTCCTACTGAGTTAAAAGATGAAATCGGTGCATTTCTAGGAGAAGAAGGACAAGAGTTCGGTGCAACCACAGGTAGACCTCGAAGATGTGGCTGGATTGATTTACCACAATTAGATTACACAATCATGCTCAATGGAGTCACTCAATTAGTGATTACAAAAATTGATGTACTCAATAAACTAGATACCATTAAAACTGCGACTCATTATCTTTATGACGGTTCAGAACATTCACAACTTCCCTATGATTTATGTAATGTAGAAATCACTCCTGTACTTAAATCTCATTCTGGTTGGAAATGCTCATTAGATTCTGCTAAAGAATATGACGACTTACCCGATAATGCACAGTCCTTTGTAAATTTTGTCGAAGATCAGCTACAAGTACCTGTTAGTATGATCTCAACGGGGCCAGAAAGACGTAAATTAATTCCTAAGAAAATTAGTGTCTTGAGTTAAGTTCTTAATCCTTGATCTTACTCTTGTATAAATCGAGTAGAAGAAACAGGTGATGAATGTCATTGCTTGTTTCTTCCTCTCAAACCACCGAGCTACTTATATGTCATGCACATAAACAAAAAGCCTCGCTTTCGATTGAAAGCGAGGCTTTTATAATATTTTTACGATGATTAGTCGTTAGAAACTTTAATTGCTTTTGCAGGTTGAGCAGCTGAAGACATTTTAGCCTTCTTTTTACTAGCGCAACAAGCTTTTCCACCTTTTTTAGATTTAGAACAAGCAGGTTTTGCAGCACCTCCATCTACAGAAGAAACTTTCATAGCAGCACCAGAACCAGCAGCTTTCTTAGTGCAAGCAGCTTTGCTTTTCGTACAAGCAGCTTTTGACTTGGTACAAGAAGCAGCTTTCGCAGCTGAAGGAGATACATTAACGAATGCTTTAGACTTCGAACAGTATTCTACATCTTTATAGCTTACTTTTCCTGATTTAGCGCAAACGCTTTTCTTCACGAAAGAAACTTTTCCTGATTTAGCACAAACTCTCTTTTCAACAGCTGCATCCATTTCAGCTGCGTGATCAGCAACTGCAACAGTACTTACTTTTTCAGTAACCATCTTAGCATCCTGTGCATTTAAAGAAAGACTAGCAAAAGTAAAAAGGGTAAGTAGTACAAGTAAATTTTTCATTATTGTGTATTTTTTTTAATGTTTGATGAAATTATTTTTAGTGATGATTGAAAAGCAAAATTTTATTTTCAATCGAATTTTTAATTAATATTCTTTCCTTTTAAAGGTAGAAAAATCTAAGCCAGAAAGCAATAACATGTAATTTCTTAAATAGATTTTAACATTTCCTTAAGGCTTTTAAGACTTGCCCGTCTTCTTATTGACAATAAGTTCAGGTTTATGATTCTTTAATCCATCGTTTATCGACTTATTAAGAATATATCTAATAGTATACCAATTTTTAATATGTTGCCGTTTTTCTTAAAACTTCATCAACTTTCGACTGATCATTTCATTCCCAAGTCGCAATTGAAGTGTATAAGTTCCCGCAGCTATTCCAGTCAAATTCATGGATTCCCTATTCAAACCATTTTGACTTTGAATGACTTTGGTCACCACTTTGTTTCCTAGAATATCATAAACCACAACTTCTCCTCCTTGAGTAGCTTCTGTCTCAAATTGTATGCTCAAAAAGTCAGCTACCGGATTTGGAGCAATGGTTAAGCTTTTATCTAATAAAGTCAGATCCGCCGTACTCGTCAAATCTCGCTCGCCAATGGCAAACCAATGTCCCCATTTCGCATCTTCCACTAAAAGAAATCCATCGCCTGTTCCTGCAATTTTACTATCCGTCAATGCACGTCCTGCAATAACTGGTTCTCCACTATTAAGAAAACTAAATAAAATAAATTCATCATTTGGAGAATAACTGGGAAAACCTAAGGTATTGCTTTCCCAAATGACACCTTGATCTCCTGTTTGAGTATTGTAACCATAAACGCTATAAGCAGTAGAAGAACCGCCAGAATCGATATAATCAAAGGCAATGATATATGGAGAATTTTTGGCATAAGTTGGATTTCCTACACTCACATTTTCCGGAAGGCTACTAAATACTTTTTGAATCTGTGGCTCATCTGAATCAGCAAAATCATTGCTTGCATTATCCCATACTCTAATGATCCCGATATCCCAATAAGATAAATCAGCCCCCAATGTACTCTCTACTTTATTGGAAGCATCGTATAAAATATATTGTCCACTCGGATCCCATTCGATCACATCTGCATACTCCACATCTCCTGTACTGATTCCTTGCGAGAAGGTAGGATTGGTCAATTCAAACCAAACACCAGTCTCTGAAATAAAATCAAAAATAAAGATTTCATTATCAAAATCATTCTGACTCAAGTCACCTGCAAGAGCAGCCAATTTATTGCCATCTTTTGAGATCGCAACATTTCTCCAATTGGCATCCGTACTAACGATTACTTCCTCATCAATGGTCGGTGTTCCATTGCTCCAATCCAATCTTACCTCTATTAAATTTTTATCATCTCCTACAAAATCTAAATATCGTCCATCATCCGAAATACTTGCTCGACTAATGTGATTGGTTGAAGTGGTCGTTAGTAATGAACTTACAATTTGCGGATCATTAATCCGTACATTACTCAAAGCATCATCTGACCAAAGAACGAAATCAGCTCCTGGATTTACTGGAATATCCGTTTGGTAATCACCACCTGGTTCATCACCAAATATTTCCACAATATCAAAAGCATTTGCAGCAGCAGAAACTACCGCAGAGTTGGCTCCATATAAATCACTTGCCGCTTGTAAAACAGCAATTCGCAAATCAACAAATTGAGAAGACATCACTAAGTAATCCGTCAAAGCTTTATAAAAAACTTGCTCCGCTCTAGCTTTTCCAACACTTGAATTGGTCGCAAATCGAAAAAATGCATAATTGGGAATGCCACTATTAATATGTACTCCTCCATTATCCTGACTCCCTGTGTATTGTTCACTTACTTTATCTGGTTGCCAATAAAAATTAGAGGAGTTTCCACCGTTATGCGGATTCGACATATCTCGCAATGAACCAGAAGGGAAAACGCTTGGGTTGGCAATGTCCTCTCCCACTTTCCAATCATTCCGATCGATCATTGCACCAAAAATATCAGCAAATGCTTCATTCATCGCTCCAGATTCTCCCTGATAAGCTAAATTCGCAGTACTCTGAACCACACCGTGAGACATTTCATGTCCAGCCACATCAAGGGCTTTTGCCAAAGGAGCATTGAATGCTTGTGCACCATTTCCATAAGACATGGCTTCTCCATTCCAGAAGGCATTGTCCATATCATTTCCATTTTCATCTGGCACATTGATAATGGAAAAAATATTTTCACCTTGATTTTTAATGGAATTTCTTCCAAAAGTATTTTCAAAGTATTCATAGGCTATCTTAGCATTGTAGTGTGCTGAAACTTCTTTTGGATTCCAAGAGGTATTATTGTTTTTACTGACCAAAGCTACATTACTATTGTTACCAAAAGGCCATTCATTAAAGGCATCAAAAGTAGCGATCACTCCTACCGCTTCTTCAGGAATATTAGTTTGGGCAGCATTGAACATACTTCGAGCACCATCGATCAAATAATAGGTACCACCTTCTCTCCAAACATCAATGGTTCGATTGATTCCCAATAGATCAGGTCGATTCGCTGTTTCCTGCGCAAAAGGAATATTGCTTTCCAAAACATTCGATAATTCCTTGGTACTATGATTACACACATGCGCTGAAGCTTTGTGTGTCGCATGATCCGGATGCCAACCATGTAGCTGACAAGCGTTTTGATACTTATGTAAAATGCTTCCATTTTGCGCATCGATAAAATACTCCCATCGAGTACTTAAGTTAGGAATGATCGTAATATGCCAAGCCAATCGTTCTGTATCAATTGCTTGATCCATATGATAAATAACCAGTTCCGTTGTGAATTGTTTGCTTTTTGAAAATGGATATATTTGCTCCGTTGGATTCACCACATTGGTGACTAAGCTTACATCTTCTTTAACTAAGTTTTCTGCTTGATCCTGTAAAAACGAAGGAGTTAACACCTCGATTTGAGGCGTTGGATAATAATGTCCATTTAATAAATGAATGGCCCCTTCTTTTTCGTGAAGAATGACTTCGCTACCATATACTTTGATGCCTTGATATTGCTGTTGCATCCGAATATGGTTTTGTGCTTGCGCATCTGTATCAATTTTTTGAATACTAAATTCAGCAGCAGGCTCTATGATTTGCATTTTACTTTTCACTTCATCTAAATAATGAAAAGCTTTGGAAGAAGGAGATAATACATTTGGTGGTGTGGACGCTTGTCCTTTTATCCAGTTAGGCATCCCATTTTTTGCCTTATTCATTACCCTTGGAGGCAATGCTTTTAGCGCTTTTCCCATGTATGGTAAATTGCTATAATCAACTTGTGGCAGATCGAAAATAGTGTGCTGCACAGGTACTCCATTACTTCGAGTCTTGATTTGGATTTTATCCTTATCAATGGTAGAATGAACTGGACCATCTTTGGGCATTGGCTTACCATGCTGAGCAAATGTAGTCACTTGAAAAAGCAACAAAAGTGAAATACAAGAGATAAATGATTTCATATGTATTTTTTTATTTAATATTAAGGTCAGACGGAATTCAACATGATTCAATAATCATGGATATTTCCGATCAAATTTATTTTTCAGTTTTTGTTAATCGATTTAAAATACCGTAAAAAATATTCACGTTAGATTCAACAGGTGTATTCGCATCTCCCCAAGTAATTCGATGTTTTTTGTCCTTGTGGTTAAACTCTATGAATTGGTACATATTGCTCGGATGATCATGCGCAATTTCTCCTATTTTTAAAAAGTCATAATTCTTGAAAATTTGTTTTACTTCATTTTTTTTGACTCGAGTCAAAACTTGATAATTTTCATCCGTTGTCTTTTTGCTAAACAACTGCCCATTTTCCAATAAAACATATTCTGTTACAAAACCCGTAATCCCACCACCGCTACCAAAAGTGATTTGAGCATCTGGAAAATCAGCCGGACTTGTATATTTAGGACTTGAACAAAAAGCAAAAAAGGAAAACAAAAACATTCCTAATAACTGTACAAAGCTTTTCATAATTTTTGGGTTGATTTGTTTGAATTGAAAATATGGAGTAAAATTACAATATTTAGACCAAAGACTAAAAATGAAGTAACTTAGCATTTTGTTAAAAGATGGATGATTTTTGATTTATGGTGATTAAATGATCAATTATCCTGTTTTTGGTAAAAAATTCCTTTATGAAGCACTTTTTGCAAGAACGATTAAAAACTTAAAATAGGATTGAAATCTGTAAAAAAAATTCTAATTGTCCGATTTAGTTCAATAGGCGACATTGTTCTGACCACTCCTGTGATTCGCTGTCTTCGTTTACAATTAGGTGCGGAGCTTCACTTTTTGTGTAAAAACGTTTTTTCAGAGCTAGTAATGGCCAATCCTCATCTATCCAAGGTATATACGATTCGAAAGGAAATAACTGAAATTTTGCCGCAGCTAAAAAAAGAAAATTACGACTGTATTATTGATTTACATAAAAATATTAGAACGACTCGCTTAAAGCTCGCACTCCAAAAAAAAACTTACACTTTTAACAAAATCAATCTTGAAAAATGGTTGAAAGTTCGTTTTAAAATTGACCGATTACCAACCCTACATATTGTTGATCGCTACCTTGCTGCCATTGAAATCTTGGGCATCAAAAACGATCATCAAGGCTTGGATTATTTTATCCCCAAGGAGGCCATTATGGATAAGGAGCGGCTACAGAAAAAATTCCCTCAACAGTCAAATATTCCCTCTGAATATTTGGCCTTTGTTATCGGAGCCGCTCATGCGACTAAACGAATTCCAAAAGAAATCATCATTGATATTTGTCAAAAAATAAATCACTCAATTATTTTGATTGGCGGAAAGAACGAAACCAAAGATGGCGATGAGATTGCTGCTGCTTCTGGTGGTCATGTGCTCAACACCTGTGGTCATTTGAGCATTTCTGAATCTGCCTCAATTATTCAACAAGCAAGGAAAGTCATTACTCCCGATACGGGGATGATGCATATTGCGGCCGCTTTTGGGAAAGACATTATTTCCATTTGGGGAAATACCATTCCAGAATTTGGCATGTATCCTTATTTACCCAAAACAGGAAAAAACACTTCTTTTGAAGTTCCTCAACTCTCTTGTCGACCTTGCTCTAAAATTGGTTTTTCAAGTTGTCCCAAAGGACATTTTCGTTGTATGAAAGAACAGGATATCGAAGCAATATTGAAAGCTTGTCTGTAAAAAATATACCCGTTTATTAATTTATTATTTTATCTTCATGCAATTCTTTTTTTTAAAAGAAAGCTATATTATTTGGATACATAAACATTCCCACGAATGACCAATATAAATTCAATCATTGATATTTTCCGGGATAACTATCAACAAAGATTTTCAGAAACTGAAATTCTAAAAATTCATAACGAAGATGGAATTACTACACAATTCCAGATCAAGTCGAATTTATTGAAGGAAGGGAATTATCCTACGATTTTTTATCATGGTAAAAAAACAAATGATGTCATTATTTTAGCGCACGGTTTGTCTGATTCTCCCTATTATATGAAAGCGATTGGTCGCGTATTTTATGAATCCGGACTTAATGTGCTTCTTCCTTTGATGCCAGCTCATGGTTTAAAAGAACCGGATAAGGCGATGGAAGATAGTCACCTAGATCATAAATGGCGAAACGAAATGGAGCGTTCAGTAGCTTTAGCAAAATCATTTGGCAATCGAATTTCACTGGGTGGTTTTTCCGCGGGAGGTGCGCTGTCTTATAATTTCATTCTTAGACATCCAAATAAAATACAAGGCGGACTATTTTTGTTTTCTGCTGCCATTGCCGTCAAACTAATCAAAGATGTCAGTCGTTTTATTATTTTAAAAAACATTACCAAAATGCGCGATGGTAAGATAGAAGGCATAGGAAAGGATCCGTATAAATATCCAACCTTTCCAACTTTTGGTGCTTTGGAATTGGGAGATATTATTCGAGAAAATGTAGATTTATCTCAAGAGAAAAAGATTCCACATCCAGTTTTTGCGGCGCATTCTGTCAAAGATAAAGCCGCAAAAATCGAAGGCATCATTGATTTATTAAGCAATCATTGTACGAATGGAATTGCCTTTTTAATTTCTGATACGGTCAAACATGCTGAGTTGCCATTGGATCAAGATATCACCTTAGATAGCAGTAAAAAACTTGGCCCTAAATCTCCACCAAAAGCAAATCCACAATTCAATCTAATGATGGATGCTGCCATTCGTTTTTACCAAGAACGAATAGAAAAAAAGCCATTCAAAAAGGATAAAACAATTTAATTACAACATTCATTTTAATACCTCAATCAAATGCCAACCTTAAAAGAAAACATTCAAACTTTTCAGAAAAACTACCAAAATCGTTTAGGCGAAAGCGAAGTATTACGCATCAAAAACGATTCGGAGATCGCCCAACAATTTCAAATCAAATCTGCTAAACTTCGAGATGATAATTATCCGACCATTTTTTATCACGGAAGAAAAACCAAAGATGTTATTATTTTGACTCATGGGCTTTCTGATTCTCCCTTTTATATGAAAGCGGTCGGTCGAAAATTTTATGAAGCGGGACTCAATGTAATATTTCCTTTGCTACCTGCTCATGGTTTGAAAGAACCCGATCAAGCAATGGAAGATAATAAACTCAATGAAAAATGGCAGGACGAAATGGATAAAGCGGTTGCTTTAGCTCAAGGTTTTGGCAAACGAATTTCTGTTGGTGGATTTTCAACCGGTGGTGCCTTGAGTTACAATTATATTCTTCGACATCCCAAAAACATTCAGGGTGGTTTGTTCCTTTTTTCGGGTGCTATTGCGGTTAGATTAATCAAGGATGCGAGCCGTTTTATTTCTTTACAAAAGATAACAAAAATGCGAGACGGTCGTATATTCGGTATCGGTCGCGACCCGTATAAATATCCAACCTTTCCAAAATTTGGAGCCTTGGAATTAGGAGATATTATTCGTCAAAATGTAAAACTTTCTAAAGGAAAAAAAATTACGCAACCGGTCTTTGCAGCGCATTCTGTTCATGATGATTCGGCAAATGTACAGGGGATTCTTGACTTATTGACTAACTACTGTGAAGATGGTTTAGCTTTTTTAGTTTCCGCAAATGTTACCCACTCAGAGTTACCATTGGACAAGGACCTCTCTTTAGACATGACACAAACTCGGGGTCCCAAAATTGCCCCAAAAGCTAATCCTCAATTTGATTTGATGATGGAAAATGCTTTGCGATTTTTTAAAAACAAGATAGGAAGTAAACGTTAATAATTGAATCCTAGAATAATTGAATTTTGAATGGCCTACAAATGCGTATTCCACAGTATTCGGTCATTCAATTATTCGAAATTCCATCATTCAATTAATCGCATGTTCAATTATTAAAAACAACCGATTGTTAAAATGACAGAACTAGATCAACAACTCAAAATTGCTTTTGAAAAAAGTAAACGGAAGGAAAAGATTGAAATGCACTTACTGCATTTGGCAACAAACTTAGCTACCTTCAAAATTGAATTAATTCAATTAGAAAAAATATTAGCTAAAGAAGATATAGATATAAAAAAACTAGAGAAAAAAAGCTTGAGAAATGTTTTTCTTCAAATACTCGGAAATAAAGAAACACAATTAGAAAAAGAACGACAAGACTACCTGACCGCTTTCCTCAACAAACAAGCTTGTCAAAAGAGAATTACGGCTATAAAATTTGAAGAAAAAGTATTAAAACGACAGCTCTCCGCTTTATTTAGGATAGACCGTGAACTAAATAATTTATTGGTGAAAAAAGAACAGCAACTCAAACGAGAAAATGGTGCAAAAAGTGAAGCATTATTTAGTATTGATAAAAATATTCTCTCTCATCAATCAAAATTAAAAGAATTGAGAGAAGCTCGACAAGCAGGAAAGACTACGCTTAAGGTATTGCTCGATATTGCCGAAAAATTAGAACAAGTCAAAGGATGGGGAGATGGAGAAATGTTTGGTAAAGGTCGATATTCGTCTAGCGCGAAAAAACGATTTATTGATCGAGCAACCAAAGATTCTTACAAAGCACGTAATCGCCTTGAAAGATTTCAAGAGGAACTTTTTGATATTTCTGAACAATATGAACTTCACTTTCAACAAGAGATTGCTTTGTTTCAAGATTTTTTAAAAATCTTTTTTGACAACCTCATTACCGACTGGATCATTCAGGCCAAAATCGTCAATACTTTACATGTTGTCAATAATGTGATTGATCGGGTCAAAATGTTACTTCTAACAGTCGACAATGAAATCGAAAATACCAAAGAGTTTATTAAGTTGGAAAAACAAGACAAAAGAAATTTATTACTTCTTAGTGAGTGATTGAATGCGAGAATAATTGAATGTTGAATGGCCCAATATCCTGAAATACGCCTTTGAAAGCCATTCAAAATTCTCGCATTCAATTGTTCAATTATTTTGAGAATGCTCGTGTAAATTACTTATATCCACAATTTTAAAGTCCTTTTTTATTCCATTTACCGAAAAAAAAGCTCTATTTGTCGATACTTTTTATAAATGTTAAAATTTTAGCCTAAATTTAGAACATATAAAAGATATCAGAGAAAACCTAGACCATACAAATCATCTAATTATTTCGACTCAATCAAAACCTGAGTTGTTGACTATAAAGGCAAAGCCATGATATTATCGATTCAAGCAGGCTGGTGGAATGAACTAACGAGTGTAGCACAAGTATTCTGGGGTATCTCGATTGTCTTTAGTGTCTTATTTGTTATTCAGTTTGTCCTAAGTTTAATCGGATTAGATTTTGACGCAGATACAGACATTGAAATAGGGACAAATACCAATACAGATACCGGATATACACTAGATGCTGATTTCACCTTACTTTCCGTCAGAAGTATTATCGCCTTTTTTACTTTTTTTGGATGGACTGGAGTATTGGTACTCAACGCAGGCGGTGGTACATGGGCAGCAGTTGGATTTGCGAGTTTATCAGGTTTAGCAGCCATGTTTGTAGTAGGATATATGATGTATTTGTTTTCCAAATTAGGAGAATCTGGCACTTTCAATACTAAAGAGGCCATTTACAACACAGCTGAAGTATACCTTTCTATTCCTGCAGCCAAAAATGGTTATGGAAAAGTACATTTAAAAATCAGAGGGGCCCTCAAAGAAATGGATGCCATTACTGAAGGAAATCAACCACTCCCTAACGGCGCAGCAGTTAGAGTCATAGATGTACTAGATGATAATTTACTTCTAGTCGAACCTCTTGAAAATTTTTTGCCGAAAGGCTAGCAATGTAAAATCTATAACACCAAATAACATTTTTCAAAAAAAAAAGCTTAGTTTCAATCCTCCTGTAAGAGAGTGTTCCATGACACTCCAAGTAAGAGCATATACTGAAAATAAGCAACAGCCTTATAGCATGTTTAAATTTTCACTATCTGAAAACCAATATTTTATAAACCTGACTGCAAATTTCTGTAGCCGTTTATCTCGATAAACTTCTTTAAAAATTCATTGTCAGAACCATAAAATCTTGATACTCAGTTTATATAATTTTTAAACATGCTCTTAATAAAACGAAATCACTAAAAGATGTAATGGTATTTTATTTTTAAAACCATTTATCAACCATCACTAAAAACAAAAAAATTATGGGACCTACAGTAATTGTATTAGCAGGCCTAATCGGATTGGCCTTTCTCATGCTTTTATTTTTCATTTCTCGTTACAAGCGTTGTCCATCAGATAAAATTCTGGTGATCTACGGAAAAACTGGACAAGGAAGTTCAGCCAAAACCCTTGCAGGTGGAGCGGCCTTCGTATGGCCTGTCATTCAAGATTATGAATATCTCGATTTGACGCCTATCTCCATTGATGTGGATCTTCGAGGTGCTTTGAGTAAGCAGAACATTCGTGTTAATGTTCCTTCTCGTTTTACCGTCGGTATTTCCAATCAGGAAGGAACGATGTTGAACGCAGCAGAACGTTTATTGGGTAAAACCAATGATGATATTCGCGATATCGCAAAAGATATTATCTTTGGACAGTTGCGTTTAGTTGTCGCTACGATGGACATTGAGGAAATTAACTCCGATAGAGATAAATTCTTGTCTAATGTTGCGACCAACGTGGGAGCGGAATTGAGCAAGATTGGTTTATCACTGATCAACGTAAACGTTACCGATATTCAAGATGAGTCTGGATATATCCAAGCATTGGGTAAGGAGGCTGCGGCCAAAGCGATCAATGATGCGAAAATGAGCGTTGCTGAAAAAACCAGAGATGGTTCTATTGGTGAAGCGAATGCGCATAGAGATCAAAGGATTAAAGTATCAGAAGCAGATGCTTACGCAAAAGTCGGGGAAGCAGAATCTTTGGCTCAAGCGGTACATGGAGAAAACGAAGCGAAGATCAAGATCGCTCAATCGAATGCTGAATTACAAGTCAAACAAGCAGAAGCTTTGCGTATTGCAACTACTGCTGAGAAAATTGAATCTGCTAAAACCTTAGAAGAAGCTTACCTTGCGGAAAAGGAAGCAGAGCAAGCCCGTGCGGCTAGAGAATTAGCGACTCGGGAGGCTGATGAAATCGTCAGTGCCGAAATCGCTAAACGAAAATTAGAAATTGAAGCAGAAGCGGAAGCAGAGCGAATCAGACGATTGGCAAAAGGAGAAGCAGATGCTATTTTCTTAAAGCAACAAGCGGAAGGTAAGGGTATGTATGAAGTATTGAGCAAACAAGCGGAAGGTTTTAAAGCCATTGTCGATGCTGCTGGTGGCGACTCTCGCGATGCTGTTTTAATGTTGATTGCGGACAAACTAGAAGGCTTGGTGAAAACCCAAGTTGAAGCCATTAAAAATATTAAAATTGATAAGGTAACGGTCTGGGAAGGCGGAAATCAGAAAGAAGGAGAAGGCAATTCTACTTCAAAATTTGTATCCGGTTTGTACAAATCAGTACCACCTCTGACGGATTTATTTAACATGGCAGGAATGGATCTTCCTCAATATCTTGGATCAAAAGCTCAAGAAAATGGAGAATCGACCAATGTTCCTGAGTTACCAAATCCAACTGACGACGTCTCTGATGAAAAATAACACCCCTGTTTGAACAATTTGATTCCATTTGGAGTCTAACACCAAAAATACCTGGTAGGACGAGTGGCTTTTAGCCGCTCGTTTTTTTTAGGAAATGTAGTCGCATTAGTTAGGATTGTCAAGAACCACATATTTACTTAAACAAGGGAAAATTTTCTATAAGGTATGGATAGAATAAAAGGACAGAAGTCAGACGACCTTTACTCTTTCCACAAGACAATCGACAACACACCTACAATGACCAAAATAGTTCCAAACCATTGATAGAAATCTAAGCGTTCCCCTAAAAAAATATAAGCTAGTACAATTGTAGAGATCGGACCAATACTTCCAATCAAGCCAGCATTATTTGCTCCAACTACTCGAATACCTTCTGCCACTAAAAAAGAAGGAATGACCGTAGCGATCATTGCCATCAAAAAAGCGTAGGCATAAACTTCCATTTCAAAATTAAACAAAGCCAGATCATTCGTTAAAAAATGATGTATAACAATCGCGATTCCAGCAGCTAACATGGCAAAAGAATTGTACAATTGTGTTCCTAATTTTGGAAGCAATTCTCCACTTCCCACCACATAAATTGAAACGGCTAATGCTGCTCCAAAAACCAATAGACTCCCCAATAACAAATTCGCTTGTTCCGCATCAGCAAGACTACTAAGAAAGGCGATCGCTATTCCAACGTAAGTGATCAACAAAGCCAATACTTGTCGCTTGACCATTCGCTTTTTTAGGAAAACCGCCGAGAGGAGTAAAACAATCGTTGGGTAAGTAAATAATACCACTCGTTCCATACTTGCCGTGATATATTGTAGACCTATAAAATCGAGTAAACTAGCGAGGTAATATCCACAAGTTCCTAACAAAATAATCTTCCACCAATTTTGTCGTAAGACTTCTTGACTACCCGGATCACGTTTTAATTTTAATAAACCAATCAACAAAAAAACAGGGATTGAAAAACTCATCCGCAAAGCCAATAAAGAAATACTATCAACATCATACTGGTATGCTAATTTAACAATAACAGCTTTGGATGAATAAAAGATGGAACCAATAAAAACTAATAATGCTCCATATAAATAATTGCCTTGACGCACTTGTGATTCTGACATCGAGCAATATAATAAAAAGAATGATCTATCAAATAACTCCCATAAAATTCGCTCACTTTTGTAAGAAAACATCAAAATTTTTAGTTACATTTATAGTCTCCAAAGCTAGCAACAGACATTGAGAATACCCCGCCTAGAGAGCATTTCTTAAACTCTATTTATTAACCTTTTAAACAATTTACTATGAATTGGTTAGCTATTATTGTTGCTGCTGTTTCTACCTTTGTGGTTGGATCTATTTGGTATGGTCTGATTTTTAAAAATTCCTGGATGTCCGCTACTGGCATGACTGAAGAAAGACAAAAAGAAGGCAATATGCCGATGATTTTTGGTATCTCTTTAGTTTTCGCTGTGATGGCCGCTGTCATCTTACAAAACTTCGTTTTCCATGAAGGACAACCTGAATTCCATACCTTTAAGCATGGTGCTTTTCACGGAATTTTACTAGCACTTTTTGTGGTACTTCCCACTTTAGGAACCAATGCACTTTATGAGCAAAAAAGTTGGAAATATATTATGATCAATGTAGGGTATTGGATCGTTTCCTTTGCGATTATGGGAGCAATTCTTAATGTTTGGAGATAAAAATCATCAATTTAAAAATAGAGAAAGCTGCTTACTCACATTGGCAGCTTTTTTCGTTTAAACCATAGCTCCCGTGGAAGACCTTTGCGCTATCCATTTATCTAAAGAAAAATCTGTGGTGCCTTTTAAAAAAATAACCATAGCAATGAGTAGATAAGTAAAACTGATCTCTGCCTGAAAATCACCGAAGATATCTCCTCTTAAAGCGATGAATGTAGCCACCAACATATTGATAATAATGACAACAGCACTCATTCGAGTGAATAAACCTAACAGCATCAAAATTCCAGCTATTAACTCTCCTCCTTTTGAAAGATAAGCTGTGAATTCTGGAAGTGGGATATTATATAATTCTAACATACCAATATGGCCAGCCATATAATCAGCATTAAAAACACCTAGTAAACCATGCATGATAAAGGCAATACCAAGCCAAATTCTAAGCATAATGAAAGCTTGAAAAAGGAGGAGTTTAATACAGAAGATTTATAGTTTCGTTTTTGAAATAAGCCATCTCTTCCATATTCAAATGTGTTCTATTTTTGTAAAATAATCAAATCTATGGTCCTTTTATCATTTAGTCTTTGCTAGTTTATTGTTATGATAAGCTTATATCATAAGAGTCTTTTTGACTGTCAAATGGATAACACCTTTCCGGTAATAACTTTATTTTAACAACTTCGACTTTCTGTTGTCATAAAGAAAGCTTACTTTAGCTTATCATATTTTATTTTCTCAAATATTATTTTAAAACCTAATACGAGCTACTACTTATTACAAAATGCTCTTATTATCAAAAATTACTGAAAAATGATCCGTATTAACGTAACCGGAAAATTGATTCTATTTACCTTATTGAATGTATTTCTATTGAATGGTGCTTTTGCACAAAGCTTAGAAGAAGTCACAAAATCCTACAATGACGCCATCCAGGTAGCGAATACGACACCTGATGTTTCTTTTGCTTCATTCACTGATTTATTACCAAAAGTAGAAGCACTCGGAGAAGAGGGCGCTGATATTGCTAAAAAAATTAAAGATGTTCTTCCTTCTTTGCAATACAAAACAGCTTTAAAAGCATATAATTCAAAGGATATAAAAAATGCGATTGCTGGATTTGAAAATGCTATAGTCCTTTCTGATAAATATGAAAACACAGAGATCCCTGCTCAAATCAATGCAAAGTTACCGGCTCTTTATTACTCTAATGGAAATGGCTTACTGAAAGCAAAAGATGTTAGTGGAGCGACTGCAGCTTATAACAAAGCTATTGCAGCAAATCCAAAATACGCAAAAGGATATTATGGTTTAAGTAAAACTTTTCGTGCCCAATCAAAAATAGATAGCGTATTAGCTTATGCACAAAAAGCAATCGACGCTGCAGGTGATAATGCTAAAAGTATCGCAAGCTTTAAATCAGGTACTAAAAAATATTTATACAAAGCTGCTTCCGCAAAAGCTAAAGGGAAAAAACACAAAGAAGCCATTGATTTATTCAAAAAAGCTTTAACGTATAGCAATGGAAAAAAAGAAGAAAAGTACCACTATAAATTAGCTAAAAGTTATCAGGCCCTTGGTAAAAATTCCGATGCCTGTGCAAGCTATAAAAAAATAAAAAGTGGAAAATACCTTGAAGGAGCAAAGTACGAAATGGAACAAAAACTAAAATGTAACTAGTCCTCCAGACTAATAGTAGTCATTTAGACTCCACATCGTTGAAAAACGGAAAAGTCAGAAATCGTTTATGAATTTCTGGCTTTTTTTTTCTCTTTTTAAGTCTTATTGAAGGCCCTTCTACCTAAAAGTATTTTAACTATCTTTGCGGTTTCATTTGATCCTTAGTCCCTAAAAATAACCTATTGAATCATTCAACTACTTCTTTTTCCAATCCTAATTTCCGCAATTGGTTCTTACTCTTTTTATTAGGGTTGGTGTGGGGAAGTTCCTACATTTTAATCAAAAAAGGATTGGTCGCTTTCTCCCCTATTCAACTGGCTTCTTTACGGGTATCCATTTCTTCAATTGCTTTTCTACCTTTTTTTATTACACGTTATAAGACCATTGATTGGAGCAAAACCAAATATCTACTGATCGTGGGTTTTGCTGGAAGTTTTTTACCTGCGTTTCTTTTCGCTTTCGCGCAAACGGAAATCAATAGTTCTATGGCTGGTGTGCTCAGTTCATTGACTCCTTTGTTCACTCTCATCTTAGGCATTTTATTTTTCAAATCACCATTAATTCTACGAAAAGTAGTAGGTGTATTATTAGGTTTAGCTGGAGCTATCTTTTTGATTCTTTTCGGTGCAGATCTCCACTCAAGTGGAAACATGGCTTATGGTATCTTAATCATCATTGGCTGTTTTTTCTACGCAACTAGTGTCAATACGGTAAAAGCCGCTTTACAAGAAATGAACTCGATAACACTGAGTGCAACCGCTTTTACTTTGATTGGTATACCGGGAATTCTTTTCTTGTATTTCTCTGGTTTTTTCCAAGTCATGCAAGTACACGAACAAGCTTGGCAAGCACTTGGTGCAGTTACCCTTCTTGCTCTATTCGGAACGGTGATGGCTTCTATCTTATTTTTCCGTTTGGTACAACTCACCACTCCAGTTTTCGCATCGACCGTCAGTTATCTGATTCCTATTGTTTCTTTAGCTTGGGGGTTCTTTGATGGTGAAATTATTACTATTTTTCATTTTATTGGAATGGCCTTTATTCTATTTGGAGTTTATATTACTCGAAAATAAAATCATTCGTCATCGTTCAAAATTAACCTTCTTTGACAAATCCTGTACGTACGCATGTATGGACATTCATAAAATGAGATGAGAAAGCGACCAAAGGAAGCGTTGAATTTCATTTTTGGATGTCTATACACACCCGATTTGTCGAAGAACCAAAATTAATAACATGAGTTTTCACATCCCTTCTCTTTACATGGCGCCAAGTGATTTACACAAAAGAGGTATGTTCACTGCAGAGCCTATCGATGCTGGTAATACGATAGAAGTTTGTCCAGTGATTGTACTCAGTAAAAAAGATAGAACTGCTATTCATCAAACAACTCTTCATGATTATTATTTCACCTGGGGAGAAGCTGATGATGCTTGCGCAATAGCGCTTGGCTATGGTTCTTTATACAATCATTCTTACGAACCGAATGCTCGTTTTTTAATTGATATGGAAATGGAGACCATTAGTATTCGAAGTATTAAAAATATTGAGGCTGGCGAGGAAATCAAAATAAATTATAATGGAGATCCAAAGGATCAATCAGACTTATGGTTTACTAAAAATAATGGCTAGCCAAATTGATTTGGTCAGCTAAAAAAATGCCCCCTCTCCGATCATCAAAATAAATTTTAAATCAGGAGAAGGGGTCGGTTTTGGGAACTTTAACGTTAAATAGGTTTATAAACTGCTGGAAAATCGGTTTTTGACCAGCTCAGCTGTATCAGGTCCAGGCAGTGTAAAAACATCGCTGTTCAGGAATTATCTAACGTTTTCTGGTGGGTACAGCCTAAGAGCGCCACACCGAATTACAATATCTTTAATCAATAGTAAATATCAATTTAAGTCCACGTCAAAACACATGGAAACATTCTGTTATACAAAAGCGATTATTAATCAGGAATTTGCACAAAATGAATGATTGCAATCAGGAGTTGTCTCCCTAAATAAGACTGTTGTCTCAAAGTTGGGTGTGCAAAAGAAGTGTGTGAAGTCATTGGAGAAACGTTTTGAAAAATCAATACGCTGTCTGTTAAAGACATTTTTTTTATTGAACTACCTCGACCCAAGTACGAGGTATAACGTTAGTTCACGATATCGGGATGGGAGGCCTGTCAAAAAACTGTTTGAGAATAGCGCTGTTTGAACCCAGAGGTTCAAAGAGAAAGAGCCAATAAGTTTTTTTTGACAAGCGTTTTGCTGACTTTTGAGTCCCGTTCAAAAACGGGACAAAAGTCAGTCGC
>CAYTVR010000029.1:0-42798 GCA_964441245.1 uncultured Saprospiraceae bacterium
GTTTTTTATCTTTAAGATAGATATTTTATTCTACATCAGGCCACGGTCACACCCACATTTTGTTAGTTTAATTCGTTAAAAATCAATTAATTATGATCGAAAATAGGAACTAAATAACTAGGTAAAAACAATAAGATTCCGTAACTTAAAGATATGAAACTAGCGATCACTGGTAGTAGAAAATACCAAGATTACGAGACGCTGGTAACCATACTTGAATCACTAGCTCCAGCGGCAACGGCCATTATAACTGGAGGCGCAAAAGGAGCGGATGAACTAGCAGCCCGATATGCAAAGGCAAATGGACTGGAGCTAATAACAATCCGCCCCGATTATAAAAAGCACTATGCTAAAGTAGCACCCCTAATGCGGAATACGGAAATAGTAGAACGAGCCGATCAAGTGATTGCCTTCTACTACAATAAGCAAAGCGGCGGAACACTAGACACCGCTCGTAAAGCTTGCGCTGCAGGAAAGCTACTAGCGGAAGTACTCAATGGTGAAGTGATTCAAAGTAACCAGCAGCTACGACTACTCTAAAAATCAACCTGCCGACCTCTGGTGGGAACACGATAAAGGGTATGGAGTAGTTGGCTAAAGACAAAGAAAATGAAAACCGCAATTCTTACCTTTTCGATTTACGAGACTGTTGATGTTTACTATAAACTTTGATACTAGAATATTTTAATGAGTTAGCTGTGTGCGACAAAAGAAAAGGGTAGGAAAAGCAAGGAGTAGCCGACTGAAAGAGAAAACAAAAACCGCAAAAATAAAAGAACGACCAGAAGTAAGTGACGGAGCTGGCTGATATGCAAGGTGGACGCGCCCTACTGGACGAACGACCTTGCATACCAGACAGGCCGGCACTATCTTGGGAGTGCTTTTATGGTTGCGGTTTTTTCTCTTGATGGAGGTGTTGCTTGCTGACTTGGAGGAGCACACACAGGGTTGGTGGCTTTAAGTAGCTGCAAATTTTTTGCTTTGTGAGCTGACATGCGGCTACTGTGCGGCTGTGAAGCTACTGAGTGTAGTGGAGAGAAACGGAACGGAAGGAAGTGGCTGGAGCAGCTTTGGTTTTGTGGGAGGGCAAGACTAGCTGCTGGGAAGAGGAGCTTTAAGGATGGCTACAGCTGCTAGTGCGAAAGTGGAAGCTACTGCAGGAATGAAACGAAGTGTAATGGAAGTAGTGGCTGAAATGCTGACTTTCCTTAGGCAACTTTTTGATCTGTAATTAATACTATTGTAATAAAACCTGTTAATTGATTGGGACTGCTATTGGAAGAAGATGTTTGATTTTGCAACTTCATTTGTTTATCCTGATACTTAATCTGATCAGTTATTCGAAGCTCTTTAATCTTTGCTTCTAGCTCTGAAATTTTCTGTTGATCAATTTTGGGAATTTTGATTTTCTTAAGCGTCTTAATTTGTTTTAGGAGCCGTTCTTTTATGACGATATCTGTTTCGTTGAATATTTTATTTTCCAGATATTCTAGTTTTTGTGTTTGTTGTTGGTAAGAAGCTAATTGTTGAGCTTGAGAAGCTTTTATTAATTTAATTTGTTGCTGTATGGTTTGAATCCTGGGGTTAATGTGATAAGTGACTTTTTGGGTGCTATTCAACACGGTTGCTTCCTTAATTTCTTCAAAGATAATTTGATCCAAATATTCTCCTTTAAAAGATTTAGTAATAGAAGGAATATTGTTTTGATAGTATCGAAATGGATTCGAAGACTGGAGATTAATTTCTTTGATATCTTGATCGTCAACTAATTGATTCAGGCTATCTACAGAAATATTAATGAAGTGTATGGTTTTAAATTGGAGTTCTTTTCCAGTATGTTCTGGAACTGTTTCCTTAATCACATAACGCTCTTTATCCAAAATCTTAAACCTGTTTTCTTCTAAAAGTACGACCTTGTTTTCACTTGCTTCAATACAATAACCTTCTCCTCTAATTTCTTCCGTTCCTTGTTTGACCAAATACTTTACATATAGTACGTCATCACTTTTATTGTACTCGCTAGCAAGATGTTTCGGTGTGCCAAAAAAGCGATTGTATTGGGTCCAGAAACCATTTTTAATCAATGGTTGTAAGAAGATGGCAGATAGCATAAAGAAGCAGAAAATGCTTGTTTCAGTTCTTATATTTCCAGTTCTAAATCGCATGTCAGGATTACCAGGCATGACACATGGATTGCGCAGAAAGGGGTAGAGTAGTGGCACGCCTTGAACGGTCATCATATCAAGGATCAGGTGACTAAAGTAGGCTAAGAAAAATATTTTGGAATAAATTGAAGAATGCAGAAAGGTGGCTTCTAAATAGGTTAGAAATAAAGATAATCCAATCATCATGACTAAAGAATGTGTGATGGTTCGATGTCCATATCTTCGATTAAGGAATCTAGAAAATGGGAAAAATATTTTTCCAATGATAGATCTAGTGTGATCGATGTCGGGTAGGAGCGAAGCAATAATTGTGGTAGCGATATACCAAGGACTGGCCAAGATGTTCATATTCATAAAAGAACCGAATAGGCCGGTGATGACGATGCCGCCGATTACATGGTTTGGGGAAGTCATGATGGGAAGGATTGAAGATTTAAAGATAGATGGAAAGAAGAACTAGACGAATTTTCGTTTTCCTACTCTAAAGATATTACGGGCGAATAGCGCAAACATTAGAAAGACACCACCAATTAGACGGAAGGCACCTGAGTCATCTCCGATTTCACCACTAACATATCGAAGGACCATTAAACTAGAAAGAACGATAACGATAATGATTGTAACATCAAACTCCTGAAATGCTGCAGTGTGGCGATAGTCTTTGATGGTTTCCAAAGAAATATAGTTTTCCTTTTTATAGCGTTCAATCATTTCGATAATAAATAGTGGATTGCCATTGGTGTTTTCGTAGATATGATTTTTATACAATTCATAGTCTTCGATTCTATCCATAATCGGTTGGGATAATCGATTGATCATTTCGATAGATTCTACTCGATTGAGTGGCTTAAGTTCTATTCGCTCAAAATTAGTAAGGAAGGAAATATTGGTCAATCGAACTTGTCTAGCAGCACAGATGATGTGGAAATGGTTTTTGAGTTTTTCTAAAGCGCTAACGCCGGTTGGAGGAATACGAGAAACATCATCTATGACTAGTGTATATTCATGTGGTTCGGTTATTTGGATCAGAAGTTCCGTTAATCTTTTGATCGTTTCTTTATAGATGATAGTATCGATTCCATTTTTATTGAGTTCCTTTTGGTACATCGTTTTGGCGATGCTTTCTTTTTCTGTTTTGAAAAGATAAAGGAGCATACTTGCTAATAATTTTTTGGTAGATCCGATGTCACCAATTTTTATGATCTTACCAATTTGGTAGTTGTCTAATAAATGTGTTTTACCAACGCCCTGTGGTCCGGTGACGAAAAGATTGACTTTCTTTTGACCAAGCTCAACAAGCTTAGCGATTTCTTCTTTTCGTCCGATGTGGAAATTGGTGATGCCTTTATCGGTTGGAACAATGTGGATTGGTTTTCGGGGAACAAGCTGTCTGTACAGTTTTGTGATAAAAGAATCTTGCTGGATAGATTCAATGGCCATCTTAACCTGTTGGCCAGAAACATGAGTATAAATTTCTGTTGTTGCAATTGATTGGTGTCCTAGCAATTCTTTGGCTACTCGAAGTTCGTTTCCGTTATTCACAACTCTGGTCGCAAAGGTATGTCGAAGCATGTGTGGATATACTTGACCATTGGAGAGTTTCTTGATTTTTCGCCAGACCTGTTTACGGCTGAGATGTTTTTGTTTGGATTGGGAGCTGGGAGGAAATAAATAGTTATCTGGTTCATTAGTTTTTAATTCCTGCCAATAGTTGCTGAGAACATCGAGGAGTCGCTGAGTTAAAGGTATTTTCCTTACATGGTTTTTACCTCTTTTTTTCAAAGATTCAATGATCACATAGTTTTCCATGAAGTTGAAATGCTTGAATTGTAAGCGGACGGTTTCGGTGACTCGGATGCCACAGTCGAGCATCAGGAGGATAATGACCTGGTACTTTTGGGAGGAGCAGGATTTTAAGAGGTTGGTTTGTTGTTGCTCGGTGAGGAATTTTGGAGTGCGGTAGTTGGTGGGCATAATAACAGGAATTTCAACTAGTAAAAGTATAGTTTACATCCTTTTTATGTTTTGTAATGTTGTACGAATTCAATAATTGAATACGATAATATAGTCGATCGTGTTGTATGAAAATTCAACTTATAGTACTTAATTCTAAATTCGATAGAGTTTCTCTAGGTAAAACTAATAATGGAGATAATTGGATAGAATGTGAATAAGGCAGAAAAATGAACAAAAGGATAAATGAGTTCAATAAACATTTGATTTACATTTAATATCCTTTCAAAAACTAATTAACTTCTTACAATAAAAGTTATCTTTGAATATGAAGATGGTTGTCAATAGATTAATGAGTAAAATGTACAAAATAGCTAGGTTGGGGCTGGTGATTTGGATAGCTTGTTTGGTATCAAACTTATCAGGACAGGAGAATGCTTCTTTTAGATATTTATCAAAAAAAGATGGACTATCTCAAACCTCTGTTTTTTGTATTTCACAAGATAGTACTGGGTTAATGTGGTTTGGCACTAGAGACGGATTAAATAAATATGATGGCTATCAATTTAAAGTTTACAAAAAAGAAGGAGAACCTAATAGTATTGCAAGTAATGATATCCAAACGCTTTACTTTGATTCACAAAAAAATGAATTATGGATTGGGACTAACGCTGGATTGAGCAAATACAGATCAAAAACGGATGATTTCTTAAGCTTTTTTCATTCTTCATACGATACTTCAAGTATTTCCAATAATTATATACGGCAAATAATTAGAGACACTAAAGGGCAACTTTGGGTCGGCACGGCTAATGGATTGAATTTGTTGGATGAAAAAACAAATACTTTTAAAAGATTTTATTTCAAAGATCCTTTTACAAAAAATAATGAGGTTAGTGATGTCGAAGCATTGTTAGTAGATAACGTAGGTAGCCTTTGGGTTGGTACAGCTAGTGGAATGTATAATTTATCTGCCAAAAAGAAGGAGGATTTTACCATAGATAGAATTGATCCGTTGATTGAACAACAATTATCTGATACGCATATCAAAAATATTTTGGAGGATGATAAAGGTAATTTTTGGATTGGTACTTTTAAAGGAGGGATCAATTATTGGGATAAAAAAAATAAATCGGTTACTGTTTTTAGGAATAAAGAAAACGACCCCGTCTCCTTAAGTCACAACAATGTTCGCTCCATGTGTTTAGATGAAAAGGGAAATTTATGGGTAGGTACTTTTGATGGATTAAACTATCTGGAAAAAGGGAAAACTTCGTTTGAACGTTTTGAAAAGGCAAGCTTTGGGAAACCAGGATTATCTCATAATTCTATTAGATCTGTATTTATTGACCGTCGTGGAAGTTTGTGGTTAGGTACTTTTTACGGGGGGATTAATCACATGGATGAAAATTACAACCAATTTATTAATATCAAACATGCTCCGCAGGAAAATGTATTAAGTAGTAATATAGTCAGCTCATTTGCAGAAGATGTGAACGAAAATATTTATATCGGTACCGAAGGAGGAGGATTAAATTTTTATAGTAATAAAACAAAAAAATTTGAGAACTATCAATTTCAACCAAATATACAAAATTCATTAAGTGGTAACAATGTCAAAGAGTTATTACTAGATGGGGACGAACTTTGGATCGGTACTTTTCAGGCGGGACTTAATGTGTTCAATACTAAAACCAAGCAATTCAAACATTTTAAAAATACTAAAAATGTCAATGCACTTTCTAATAACAATGTATATGCTTTGCATAAGGATGCTTTTCTTCTTTGGATTGGTACATATGGGGGAGGTATAGATATTTTGGATTTGAAAGAAAAAAAGTTTTACAATTTTAAGCATAAATCTAGTGATGTTAATAGTATAAGTTCTGACTTGACTCGAGTAATTTTGAAAACAAAAGGAAAGCAATTTTGGATTGGAACTGAAAAGGGTTTGAATAAAATTTATTTAAATGCTGTCGGTTTTCCAGAGCGCTTTGAAGTTTTTCTTGCTGATGAAAAAATTTATAGTTTACATGAAGACAATCAGGGCATTATTTGGGTAGGAACATTTACCAACGGAATATATCGTTTTAATTCCAACAAAAATACCTTTGAGCATTATACCGATGTTGATGGTTTGGCTGGTAATTCAGTCTTTGGTATCCTTGAAGCGGAGGATGGTGTATTGTGGTTGAGTACTAATAATGGGTTATCAAAATTCAATACTAAAGCATCAACGTTTACCAATTACAATTACTCCAATGGGTTAGAAAATTCTGAGTATAATTTTAATGCATATTATAAAACCGAATCAGGTGATTTTCTTTTTGGGGGGATCAATGGTTTTACTCAATTTGATCCAAGGGACATTCAACCGAATGAGTTTATTCCTCCGGTAATATTTACGGAATTACGGAAGAATAATCAATTGATTAGGGTAGGTGATGATTCTGACCTTTTGAAAGCTAATATCAATGAAACAGAATCTCTAACATTTGATTATAACCAAGCTAATTTTTCAGTTGGCTTTGCTGCGCTTGATTATTTTAGTCCTGAAAATAATCACTATGCTTTTATGCTGGAAGGGATTGATAATGATTGGAATTATTCAGTAGGCAAGACAGATGCAACTTATACGATCCAAAGGGAAGGAGAATATACTTTTAGGCTAAAAGGAGGGAATAGTAATGGTTTGTGGAATCCAAATGAGCGACGTTTGTATATCAAAGTATTACCACCGCCGTGGAGAACTTGGTGGGCTTATTTAATTTACTTAGGAATTATTGGCCTAATTGGATTTGGTATTCTTAGATTCATTAGACTTCGACATAGTTTGCAATTGGAACAAATTGCAAAGCAACAACAAGAAGAGCTGAATGAAGTCAAGTTGAGATTTTTTACCAATATCACGCATGAATTTCGAACGCCTTTGACCTTGATATTAGGACCATTAAAAGATTTGATGGCATCAGAACAGCACTCTGAACAAGTCGATAAAAGACTTTCACTTATTCATCGAAATACACAACGTTTGCTTAACCTAGTCAATCAAGTTTTGACTTTTCGAAAATTGGCAACTGATCATGAACCCTTAAATATTGAATCTAATAACCTCATTGAATTTTTACGAGAAATATTTCTACCTTTTCAGGAATCTGCTCATTTGAGAAATATTCATTATTCTTTTAAAACAGACGAGGAGACTATAGCAGTATGGTATGACCAAGACAAGTTGGAAAAAGTGTTTTTTAATCTGTTATCCAATGCCTTTAAATTTACCCCGGATGGAGGAGAGATTGTTATGTCCATTTCTCAGAATGAGCGATATGTAGAAATCAAAGTTATTGATGATGGAGTAGGGGTTGACTCTACAGACAAAGAACAAATTTTCAAACGCTTTTATGAAAAATCTGATTCCAGTCGATCAGCTATTAAAGGTACTGGAATCGGCTTGGCAATTTCTAAACAAATGGTTGAGTTACATCATGGAAAAATATTTGTTGAAAATAGTTTACATACTCCGTCAGGCCAAGGCGCTACGTTTGTGGTTCAAATTCCTAAAGGAAATTCGCATTTTGACAAGTCTAATATTTCGGAAGTTTCCTCCCCTGAATCCATTTCAAATTATCAACCTATTATTAATAATCACGATAACAATTTCTTCAATGATAATAAGGAAGAAAGAGCAGTTGACGAGAATGCGCCTTTATTGTTAATTGTTGAAGACAATCAAGAGATACTCAATTACATTGAACATATTTTTTCAAAAAAGTATCGGATCTCAACCGCTAAAAATGGGAAAATAGGAATTGAAAAAGCGAAAAAAGAACTTCCTACATTAATCATTAGTGATGTGATGATGCCTGAAATGGATGGCATTACTTTTTGTGGTAAAGTGAAATCCAATCTAGAGATTAGTCATATTCCTGTAATTTTACTTACCGCGCGTACCGCATCTTTATTTAAAATAGAGGGATTAAAAATTGGAGCAGATGATTATATCACCAAACCTTTTAATCCAGAGGAATTACAGCTACGGGTGCAGAATATGATTCAAGCTCGACAAGAAGTAAGAGACAAATTTGCAAGAGTACTTTCTTTTGACCCTAAAGAGATTACAATTACTTCTGCAGATGAGGTCTTTCTGGAAAAAGCACTTCGGATAGTGGAGGATGAAATGGAAAACTATGGTTTTAATGTTGAGCAGTTCGCTTTTAAATTAGCGGTTAGTCGTCCATTACTTTTTACAAAGCTAAAAGCACTTACTGGTCAAACACCTAATAATTTTATCAAAACTATTCGCCTAAAACGGGCTACCCAGTTAATAAAGACTAAAAAGTTAAACATATCTGAAATAGCTCATAAAGTAGGTTTTAAAGATCCCAAGTACTTTCGAAAGTGCTTCAAAGCACAATTTAATATGTCCCCCTCTGATTTTGAATTAGCCGACATCGACTAAGCTTTTTAGTTACAGAAACCTTCAAAAACCTCCTTTTTATACTATTTTCCCCTATAATTTAGATTATTCTTCCTTTTCTCGACCGTAGATTTACCTCATCAAAAGTGCGGATTTGGATTAGGAATTATTTCTCATATCCTTATTCTCAATACAAACTATATGAACCAAATTATTAAAATTAAGATCATCCTATTGGCCATTTTAATATTATGTGGCACAAGCAATTTGCAAGGTCAAGTTGGCTCAATTAGAGGAACAGTTTACGATTCTGATGGCGTTGAAACCTTAATTGGTGCCAATGTAATCCTAAAACAAGATCCTTCTAAAGGAACTGCAACGGATGTTGATGGTACCTATCTTTTAGATAATATTCCTACCGGAACACAAACTATCACCTTTTCATACACCGGTTATGAAGCAATGGAAAAAGAGGTTTTTATTGAAGAAGGGAAAACAACTATTGTTGAGGTTTCGCTTCAGCAAACAAGTTTTATGAAAGAGGAGATTGTTGTAACAGCTCAGGCGCTTGGGCAGACACGTGCAATAAGAGAACAAATCAATTCCGAATCTATTGCCAATATCGTTTCCGCAACTCGAATACAAGAACTCCCTGATGTCAATGCTGCTGAGGCTATTTCACGGTTGCCCGGAGTTGCTATCAACAGGAGTGGAGGAGAAGGACAAAAAGTAGTAATAAGAGGAATGTCTCCAAAGTTTGCGGCCATTATGGTTAATGGTATTAGAATGCCTTCTAACTCTGGAACGGATCGTTCAGTAGATTTATCATTAATTTCTCCTGAATTGTTGGATGGGATTGAAGTGTATAAATCTCCATTACCTGATACAGATGCTGAGGCAATTGGTGGAACAGTCAACTTAAGATTGCGAAAAGCACCGAAAGATCTAAGATTTTTAGTCAAAGGCTTAGGCGGATACAATGAATGGAATAATGATTTTCGAGACTATAAAGGTGTCGTTCAAGGAAGTAAACGCGTTTTTAATGATCAGCTTGGAATTGTATTTCAAGGTAGTATGGAGCGTTTTAACCGAGGAGGAGATTTTTTAACTAATCGATGGCGACAAGGAGCAACCGATTCGACTGGAACAACTGCCATATTTGGGGAAGGCCTCCGTTTAGAAGATCGTTTGGAAATCAGAAAACGTCAGAATGCAAGTCTTGCCCTGGATTATGATTTAGGTGAAAATAGTTTTTCGTTTTTTGGATTGTATAGCAGAACTACTAGAGATCGATCAGCTATCCAAGAGAACTATCTACCAAATGAACCGGGAATCACTTTTGTAGGTACGACTATCGAAAACGAATTGCAATTGACTTCTTTTTCCTTAATGGGAGAGCATCTAATCGGAAAATCGACTTTAGATTGGGCAGTGGCTACTAGTAAATCAAATGGACAAACGCCCTATGATTTTGAAATGCTTTTCGAAAATACTTTCCAGGTTTTTGAATCTGATTTAGATAAAGACGGTCATCCCCGGACATATTATGGTTCTGCTACTCCGGATTTAGCCAATACCTATTTGCGGACGGCTAATTTTACTAATTCTGAGACAAATGAACGTACCAATACACTTGCACTTAATTTTAAATGGCCGTTTTCAATTTCTGACAAGGTAAAGGGCTACTTTAAAACTGGGGGTAAATTTATTTCTATTACTCGATCTAGAGATGAAGACTTATTATCGGAAGATTTTTATTATCTCGGTGGACAAATAGGAAGTGATGCCATAGCTGCAGCTTCTAACGACTTAACTCTTTTGCCAAATAATGGTGATCTGATTAGTGTTTTAAGTTTTGTTGATGAAAATAACGATTTGGAATTCATTAATGAGTCTAACGAAAATATAGGTTTAAAAGTAAAGTTAGATGATGCACTGATGCGACAATGGTATGAGGATCAGGAAAGTCTGCTAAATAAAAATCGGGAGGTAATATTGAATCGTTATGAGGTAGATGAAACACTAACTGCAGGGTATGCGATGTTGAAATTTGAAATAGGTAAAAAACTATCTGTTATTCCAGGATTTCGATATGAACACTCTGATAATGAGTACCGATCAGGTATTTCTACCCTAAATGGACGTTATGGTGTTAATGGTTTCTTTAGAGATACCACTACCACTCAAACTTATGGGGAGTTGCTACCTCATTTACATCTAAAGTTTAAAGCTTTAGATTGGTTGGATATCCGGGCGTCTTATGCTACCACTCTGGCACGGCCTGATTTTAACTTTATTACCCCTCGAACCCAAATTAACGATAATACCCTAGTCATTACTTCTGGAAACCCCAATTTGCGTCATGCTAAGGCTCAGAATATTGACCTTTTTATTACGGCTTATGAGAGTAAACTGGGTTTATTTTCTGCTGGTGTTTTTTATAAAAAAATAGATGATATTTTTTATTCCTGGAAGACTAATCTATTTGATCAGGAAACGGCTGATGCTTTCGGATGGTCAGCCTATAAAGGATACGAGTTAAGGACGTTTATCAATGCAGGGGAGTCAACAGTCAGAGGATTTGAGCTTGATTTTCAAACGAATCTACGATTCCTGCCGAAGGCCTTCCATGGCTTTGTGGTCAATATTAACTATGCAAGATTATTTTCCAAAACAGAGGCTTTCTTTTTAACTTCTGAAACGATGCTAATCTCCATAATTCCTCCTATCCAACAAACTACGTTTATGAACAATGTACGAGAGGTGCCGCTACCTAGTCAGGCTCCTCATGTATTGAATCTATCAATAGGCTGGGATTATAAAAAGTTTTCTGCCAGAGTTTCTGGAACTTATCAAGGTACGCAGGCCAGTGAATACAATTCCAATAAAGATTTCGATCGATTTATTAATAAATTTTGGCGATGGGATGCTTCTGTCAAACAAAGGTTTGGCAATAACTGGAGTATCTTCTTTAACCTTAACAATTTAACTAATCAACAGGATATTAGTTTTACTCGAACTCCAGATTTTCGAAACACGGTAGAAACATATGGCTTAACTGCCACTTTTGGTATTCAATATAAACTTTGATGATTCTACAACTAGGATAAGAAACTATTTTTTTAACAATAAATATTTAAAGATGAAAAAACATTACACTTCTATTTTTTTTCTGTTCATCATGTTCTGTATAACCCAAGTTCATGCACAAACCATTGTTAACATACCTGCAAGTAGCGACCCTTTAAACCCTACAGATATCTTTCCCTTCATCATGGGCGACACTACTACTACTGGCGAACGAAATGATAATAATACGATCTATAAATTAGAAAATGGAGCAGTATACATTACAACAGATAGATTGGTTAACACACCCGAGTGGGATTTACAAATCGAAGCGATGGATTTAACTGATACCGATAACAAACCTGTTGTCACCAGATTCCCCAATGACAGTAATGAATTTCCAGATATGATGCGACCTGAAGGAAACGTTACCCTAAAAAATATTTGGTTTATTCCAGGCGAAAAAGGACTTCTTGAAAACCATGATTGGGGAAAAATCCGATATATGGGTGATTATACTAGAGTCATAGCTGACCATTGTATTTTTGAAAAAGATAGGGGTGGTTTTTTCCAATTACGTGGTGATAGTATCAAACTATATGTGACCAACTGTCTTTTGAGAAATGGCGGAAACCGAAGAGTAATTCAGGGGAATGGGCGAGGAGTTGATGCCAGAAATACAACTGTTGATACCTTAATCATGAGAAATACTATTGTACATAATATTCAGGATAGATTTTTCCGTAGCCAAGGAGGTATGGCTCCACATACGTATATAGAAATTGACCATTGTACCGCTTTTAATGTTGCAGGGCGGCATGGATTCATTCAATTAGGTAGAGCACAAACTGCCAAGATTACTAATAACCTGTTTATTAATCCTATTATGCTGGGGTCTAGTCCAATATATACAGATGAACAAACCCAACCCGATGAGGACTTACACAAAGTCATCACTATTGATACCTTATACGACAATACTGCTTTGACAATTTCTAACAACAATGTTTTTTGGACTAGTGATGTAACTGATTATTGGGCATCAAATGATAGTATTTCTGCGCCAGGCCTTTTGTCAAGCTTGGTAATGGATAATTTAGGTGCTGCTGCTGCTGACGCATTTTTTGAGGAAGAACTAACGCTAAATGACGTTCCGGGTTCCATACTTCAATATGTAGTTGATCTTTATGCTGATCCTACTTCAACGGAAATGTTTGATTTCATTGTAGAGGATGAAGCTTTAGGAAATGTACCCGGAGCAATGGACTATGAGAATCTATATGACTTTGATGATTTTGATCCCTGTTATGGGGCCTCGACTATGTCTGCGACAGCAGCTACAGACGGAGGTGCTATCGGAGCGGTAAACTTTTGTTCAGAGTTGATGACAAATGTATTTGATGTAGATGTAAATGAAGCATTGTCATTAAAAGTATATCCAAACCCAGCTTCGGCGGATATTACAATAAGCTTTGAATTAGAGGAGTCTAGTCAAGTCAATCTTACCATAGCAGAAATAACAGGAAGGTCTGTAACAAGTATTTTACAAGGTCAATTCCCATCTGGTCAGCATACCTTTAACAAAGATGTTTTAGAACAGTTACCAAGAGGAATGTATATACTTTCTCTTCAGACGGATCAAGGTATTATGACTCAGAAGTTAATCGTACAATAGATTTTCTTCACTCATTATCATAAGTTATTATTTAATGCTTGATCTTAGGAGGCGGTTCGAAGAACCGCCTCCTACCTATGACTATTACCTTTAAAATTTAAGAAAAATAAAAGCTCTTTTCGTATGAAAGTTATCCTTTACTTATTTATGGCAATCGTTTTTGTAGGTTGTGGTAGTTCTGCTATAACGAATGATGCAACGGAAAATGCTTTCAAAAATAATCCAGTATCATTAGAAATTTTGGCTAAGAGAGCAGTAGAAGATTTGTCAAAAATTAATTTTGATTCCATTCAGATTCCAAGAACAATCGAAGAAAATGGGACATTAAAAGGGACGCCATCCAAAAGTTGGACGAGTGGATTTTATCCCGGCTTGCTTTGGCAATTGTATGGCTATAGCAAGGACGAAAAATTGAAACAAGCAGCTATCCAGTGGTCAGCTGTAGTGGAAAAAGAAAAACTGGATGGAGGAACGCATGATTTAGGATTCAAAGTATATTGTCCATTTGGAAATGCTTATCGAATTACCAATGATGAAAAATACAAAAAGGTTTTTCTGACCGCAGCCCAAACCCTCAGTACACGGTTTAATCCAAAAGTGGGGGCAATTCGGTCATGGGATCACCATGAGCATATTTGGAAATATCCTGTTATAATTGATAATATGATGAATCTGGAAATGCTTTTCGAAGCCACTAAACTGACCGGTGATTCAAGCTTTTATGATATAGCCTATCGGCATGCCAAAACGACCTTAAAGCACCATTTTCGAGAAAACAATAGTTCTTATCATGTGGTAGATTTTGATCCGAATTCAGGAGCATTAGTTAAAAAAAATACACATCAAGGATTAAATCACGAATCGGCCTGGAGTCGAGGTCAAGCATGGGGATTGTATGGATTTACAGTCGCCTACCGATGTACAGGTGAAAAAATATTTTTAGAACAGGCACAAAAAATTGCAGCGTTTATTTTTAATCATCCCAACATGCCATCAGATTTGATTCCATACTGGGATTACGATGCCCCCCAAATACCAAATGAACCAAGGGACGTTTCAGCAGCAGCAATAGCAGCTTCAGGTTTATTTGAGTTGAGTTCCTATAGCCCTCAAAATAGTAGCAAATATCTTGATTGGGCCAACACTATTCTGACCAGTCTTGCTTCAAAAAAATATCAATGCGATATTCCTCCATTTTTCTTAAAACATAGTGTAGGTAGTATACCTGGAGAGTTTGAGGTGGATGCACCGATCATTTATGCAGATTATTATTATGTAGAAGCATTATTGCGTAGAAAAGAACATGGAAGAACATTTGGTGTTATCGAAAATAAGAAATAGGATGAAGTTTCAAATATTTCCAGTTTCCGTAATAGTATGTCTACTATTCTTTCTTTCAATTAAAGATATAGTAATAGTTGAAAAAACACTTTCAGAAAGGAAGATAACAAATATTAATGCCGATTGGCAATATCTGGAAAATAATCTGGAAGATGTAAAAGAGTTAGAAGACCCAAAAAAATGGCAGACTGTAAACCTGCCACATACTTGGAATCAATGGGATGCTGTAGATAATTCACCTGGCTATCGCAGAGATGCGAGTTGGTACCAAAAAGAAATTTTCGTAGAAGCGTATAAGGATGCACAATATCTTCTGTATTTTGAAGGAGTGAATATTTCATCAGATGTTTACATAAATGGAGGACGTGCTGGTGGTCACATCGGTGGTTATGTCGGTTTTGAAATTGATATAACATCGCTTGTGAAAAAAGGGCATAAAAATACGATCGCTATTCGGGTAGACAATAGTTATAACCCGGATGTAATTCCATCACAGAAAGCTGATTTTTTTATTTATGGAGGAATCACAAGAGATGTTTGGTTGAAAATTTTACCAGAAGTTAATTTTAAAGACATACAGGTGAGTACTCCACAAGTAAGTGCCACGAGCGCTTCTACTACTCTTAAAATTGACTTTCATAATAGACAAAAACTAGATGAGCATTATTTTGTTCGGAGTAAAATTATTGATCCTTTCTCAAATGCAATAGTCGCTGAAAAAACAGTAAATGCAATTGAAATAAAAAAAGGCAACGCCTTAAGCTTACCCAAATTCGTGAATCCCAAACTCTGGTCACCTGATCATCCAAACCTATATCGAGTTGTCACTCAGCTTTTACATAATGGAAACGTTGTTGATGAGAAAATAGAAACAATGGGTTACCGCTGGTTTGAGTTTGAGGACTATGGTGCATTTTTTCTTAATGGTAAGAGATTACTACTAAGAGGAACTCATCGGCATGAAGAGCATGCTGGCTATGGCGCTGCAATGCCTAATGAATTGCATCGAAAGGATATAGAACTAATCAAGGGAATTGGAGCAAATTTTCTCCGATTGGGGCATTATCCACAAGATCCTGAAGTGTATAAAGCTTGTGACGAATTCGGCATTATTGTATGGGATGAACTGCCTTGGTGCAGGGGAGGAATGGGGGAGACTGCCTGGGAAACAAATACGGAAAGGCTGTTAAAAGAGCAGATTAATCAAAATTTCAATCATCCTTCTATTTTGTTTTGGTCATTGGGTAATGAAATTTATTGGTTACCAGATTTTGAAAATGGTGATGATGAAGAACGATTGAATAATTATGTGAAAAAGCTAAATGACCTCGCTCATTATTTGGATAATTCACGAATGACGGCTATCCGAAAATATTATGCGGGAGCTGATTTAGTGGACGTTTTTTCTCCTTCAATCTGGTCAGGCTGGTATGCTGGTGTTTATACGAATTATGAAAAAACGCTTTCTGAAAATCAAAAAAAGTATCCTCGATTTTTGCATATGGAATACGGTGGTTCAAGTCATGTAGGAAGGCATACCGAAAATCCAATTACAGGAGATGGTTCGATGAGTGAAGATGGTTGGGCGGAAGTGGCTAACCAAGTTAATATCAAAAATATTGCTAAAAGTGGGGATTGGACCGAAAATTACATGGTCGATCTATTTGATTGGTATTTAGGGATTTCGGAGCAAAAAGAAAATTTTTCAGGTAATGCACAATGGGCTTTTAAAGATTTTGGCACACCATTACGACCCGAAAATGCGATTCCCTATTTAAATCAAAAAGGACTGGTAGATAGAAATGGGAAACCTAAGGATGCTTATTATGTATTTAAAAGTTATTGGTCAAATGATCCCTTTGTTTATATCGAATCTCATACCTGGACAGAGCGTAGAGGCCCCAAAGAAAAATCAAGAAATTTATCTGTTTTTAGCAATTGTGAAACGGTTGAACTGATTCACAATAACATCTCCTTAGGAAAGAAAAATAGACAATTAGGTAAGTTTCCAGCGGCTGGTCTAAATTGGGATGTTTTATTTAATAAAGGTAAAAACCATCTTCTAGCGAAAGGCTTCAAAAATGGAAAAGTAATTTCAGTTGATACCTTGATTGTCAATTATGATTTTATTCAAGCAGGGAAACCTGACCGAATTCAACTGACCCATCGAATGTTGTCAAATGGCAATTATTTGATTGAAGCTTACATGAATGATAAAAATAATAATCGAGTCTTGGACTATGAAAAGCATTTATACTTTTCCAAAGATGGTGCAGGAACATTACTTAAAAACTATGGGACACCGACTAGAAGTCAAGTAATCCAAATGGCTAATGGATATGCGGCCATTGAACTCCGTCCCAGTAAAAAAGGAAAAGCGATTATTGAAGCTCGAAACCAAGATTTTAAAGGTAGTTACTTAGTAATTGATTTTGAAAAGAAAAACTAACTTCTGATGCAGGAAAAAAATAGAAAAGTAAATCGCTCACTCTTGTTTCCCCATTTTTCAAAAGACCAAGTAAATTGTATCTTTCTTATAACCCTAATTTTTTTGTTTGGGATTTCGTTTAGTGCTTGTAAAAAAAATCCCACTTCAGTAGAAAAGAGTTTAGTGAAAAATGAAGTTTTATCTAAGAGTGAAATAAAAAAAACACAAGCCCTTATTCTTACTCAACCTTTTGACTTTGATCCTGCTGATAAAAATAAGGTAGCAGGGGAGTACATCGCCCAATCAAAAATTACCATTCCTCAAAATCTAACAACGCAAAGTAAATGGATCATGTTTGAAGGTCCAGTCCTTGAAAATGATTTGGTCGCTTACCGTTATTATGCAGATAGCCGGCATCGGTTTGATATTTATGGAAAAACCGTGACAGACCTGGTCATGGATACGGTTGGATGGAAATATCACGACATAATGGATTGGGGATCTGATATATTGAAAGTGGGTAGTTCTCTGGGATTAGGAAGTCCCGCATTTTGGTATAAAGACTCTCTCTACACACTTTCCAACTGTCAAGAAAAGACCATAGAAATAATTGATAACAAGAATTCTTATTCTCTTATCAGAACAACATTTAAGCAATTGAATATAGAAGGATATACTTTTGATTTAATTCAAGATTGGCGTATTGAGGCAGGCCAACCATGGTCTGAAATTTATTTGAAAATTGTCGGTGGAAAATTACCCAAAGATATGTATTTCGCTACAGGCATTGTAAAGCATTTACCTGAAATTATTCAAGGAGAATCTGCTAATTATTTTTATGCCATGAATTGGGGAAAACAATCTTTTCACAAAGAGAATATGGGTATGGCAATTTTGTCGGCAAAAAAAAATCAACCCGAGCACATTACTGATGAATTGAGTCATGCCTATGCTTTTAAAAATGCAAGTGAAGAGGTTCGTTATCGTTTTTTATCGGTTTGGGAAAGAGATAACAATAAGGTGAAAAATGCTCATGAATTTACACGATTAGTGGAAAAGGCTGGTAAGTAGCTTTCTACGATCTTAATATTTCTGGAACGATAAATTTATAAATGAATAACAAACTAATGCATATGTTCTGGTCTTGTTTGTTTTTGTTGTTTGCTTGTAAGCAAGAGCAAAATTCAATACCTATTTCCAATAAGGAAATGGAGCTAACCGATCGAAATGTAGAACAAATAGCTCAAGCATTCTTAAGCATTAAAAAAGATGAAACTGTCGCACTTGCCAATAAGTATTTAGATCAACCACCGGTTCCAATTACCCGTTTTTCTTGTACGAGAAGTCAAGGAGGTATTCATGATTTTTATTCAGAAGGAGACTATTGGTGGCCTAATCCCAAGGATCCTGATGGTCCTTATATTCGAAAAGACGGACAATCGAATCCAGGCAATTTTGTAGCCCATCGTAAAGCGATGCGTAACCTAAACCAATGGGTGGTCACCTTAGTAGCGGCATATCAAATAACTAATGAAGAAAAATATGGGGCACATGCTTTAAAACATTTAACGGCTTTTTTTCTCAATGAAAAGACCTTGATGAATCCGAATTTACTTTATGGACAAGCTATCAAAGGAAGAGTGCCGGGAAGAGGAATCGGAATTATTGATTCCATTCATCTGATTGAAATTACAAAAGCAATAGAAGTATTAGCTGGCAAAGGTTACCTGAAAGGAAATGAATTATTAGGATTGAAAAATTGGTTTAATGACTATGCTTCCTGGTTGAATACTCATCCCTATGGTCTTGATGAAAAAGACCATGGAAATAATCATAGTACTTGGTGGGCGGCTCAGGTGGCGGCTTTTGCTCAGCTGGCCGATAGAGAAGATTTAATGAAAGTTGCCCGACAACAATTTAAAAAATTATTGCCTGAGCAAATGGCTGAGGATGGAAGTTTTCCAGATGAATTAAGTCGAACTAAGCCTTACAATTATACACTTTTCAATTTGGAAGGCTATGCGGTATTGTGTCAAATCGCTTCGACCGAAAAAGAAAACCTGTGGAAGTATGAAACGCCTAAAGGAAGTTTAGAAAAGGCTTGGAATTTTATGATCCCTTACATTCGAAATAAAAACAACTGGATAAAACCACCAGATATTCAACATTTTGATGAATTGCCAATACAAAGTCCTGGGTTATTGTTTGCAGCTATGGCATATGATAATAAAGATTTTTTGAATACTTGGAAAGCTTTAAACCCCAAACGAAAATCAGAAGAGATCATAAGAACTTATCCCATTTGGCAATCTACTTTGTGGTTGAAATAGCATAATAAAATGAGAAAAATATTAATTCCAATTTTTGGTGTTTTCTTTTGTTTGCATGGTGCAGCACAAGTGACTTGTATGGCTACCGGCAGTTCAGGTAGTGGTTATACAACCTTTCTAAATGCCGGATTCGAAATTGAGAACCCCGATTGCGAACATACCAGTTTTGGAACACACATTACCCAAATATTTGATACGCAGTTAGATAGAAATGTTTTTGTTTTTCATAGTCACATTGAAGATGACAATGACCGCTGCCAAGTGTTCGACCGGGTTAGAATGGAAGTTAAAGGAGGACCAAATACAGATGAAGAACTTCAACACCCTGAAAATTCGACTTCTTATTATCGTTGGAAATTTCGCCTGGATGAAAATTTCATTGGTGCATCTTCTTTTAACCATATTTTTCAAAATAAAGCAAAGGGTGGAAATGATGATGCTATGCCAATCATAACGATTACAACAAGAAGTAATGTGATTGAAGTCAATCATAGAGGAGGTGATACCGGAATTGATTTGGGAGTCTTGGCAGAAACCGACCTTGAACTGTTTAAAGGAAAATGGATAGAAGCATATTTTAAACAAACCCATAGTGAAAATGGAGTATTAGAAATTTCTTTTAAGGATATGGCTACTGGGTTGACTTTATTAGAGTATGCCAATACCAATATTGATTTGTGGCGAACAAATGCGGATTACAATAGACCGAAATGGGGAATGTACCGATTGAAGAATTCAGTATTGCAAGATGAAGAAATTCGTTTGTCAGACTTTTGTATTTCTGAAATAGATAGTATGCTTTGTCCAGCCGAAGCGGTTTTAGTTCCAGATACTATTGCACCAACTGCCCCCGCGAATTTAATGGCAACTAATATATCTATGAATATTGTGGATTTGGTTTGGGAGGAATCTAATGATGTGTATGGTGTTACAGCATATGACCTTATTCAAGATGGTAATTTTGTACAGACAACTTCAAATACTTTCATCACGATCAATAATTTGAACCCAGGGACGACTTATACATTTAATGTGCTAGCAAAAGATGCGGCTGGAAATATCTCTCAATCGAGTAATTTTGAAATGGTCACTACTGATGCTGCTACTGTTCTTCCCGATGAAGCTACGAACCCTTTTCCCGCTGATGAAGCAATTGATATCGGTATCGATGCTGTATTAAATTGGCAAATTGGAAATAATACGGATGGATTTCAAATATTTTTTGGAACAGAGAGTAATCCGCCATTAGTCGGGACTCAGAGTAATAATGTTTTTCAACCAGAGCTTAATCCTTCCACTTCTTACTTTTGGAAAGTTGTAGCTGTTAATGCTAACGGAGAAACAAGTAGTCCAATTTGGACTTTTACCACTGGAGTGTCCAATCCAGATTTTCCTTGGTTAGTCTATCGGGCGAATGACCGACCAGAAGTTGAAACGAATTTTCTAGTTTTGAATGAAGCCCCGGTTTCTCCTCCAGTAAATGAAATTGTTAATGACCCAAATGGTTCGGATAATAGTTTTTTTGGTTTTAGAAGTAATAATAGTGAAAAATTTAGATGGAGACATGATTTTTCACCTACTGATTCTGTAATTACTATCGTTGCTCGATTGAACGCCGTTGACCCTATGGTCAATGGGATTTGTTACTTTGAAGTAAGGAGTAATGGTTGGCGACAAAAAATCCGAATTAATCAATCTACATTGAAATTGGAAAGGACTTCTCCTGTAGTTGAGATCGATTTACCCTTTGATTGGGTACAGGATATGCACTTAATTCGTATCGTATCTGACGGAACACTTACTTCTGTTTATTTAGATGAAAGTCCAATTCCATTTGCCTCTGGAATTAGTGATTCTCCTGATGCTAATACTTATTTTGAATGGGGAAATTCAGGTGGAATAGATTATGGTGCTTATATTGATTGGTTGGCAATAGATAAAACAGGAGGCTATCTTCCAAATGAAGGTGTGACATTACCAAGCGATTTATTTTTAAGTAGTATTGCTACACTTTCAAGTATTACTCTCGATGGATCTGAGCTAGATATTTTTTCACCAAATATATTTGATTATGTTGTTGAGGTGACTGGAAATGAAGTACCTAGTCTAACCTGGACAACTACTTCTAATCTGGCCACTGTTATTACTGATAATCCTACAACTGTTCCTAATACTCAAGCAACTATTGAAGTGACTGCCCAAGATGGATTTACTCAGCAACTTTATACGCTAAATTATCTTGGTACAACAAATTTAAAATACCCTGAACTGGGAAGTTTGATTAAAGTTTTTCCAAATCCAACACCTCGCAATTTGCAAATCGTTTTGGCGGAGAATCAAAAAGGAGTAGCGAGTATTTTTAATTCTACAGGGCAAAAAATTAGAAACGACATACTTATTAATGGAGAAACGAATTTGGATTTAATCGATTTTTCTGCTGGAATTTATGTGCTAATGGTCAAGATGCAAGATGAGCGTATTTTTCTCAATAGATTTACAATAACGGAATGAAACAAATAATGAAAGGTAAAGTAGCAGCAATTACTGGAGGAAGCGGAACCTTGGGTCGAGCTTTTGCGAAAGGATTAATCGAACAAGGAGTAAAAGTTTTTACTCTTGATCGGAATGAAGAAGCATCCCAAAAAATGATAGAAGATTTTAAGACAAAGGGATTAGAATTATTTGCTGTTACTTGTGATGTTTTAAATGAAGCTTCTGTTAAAAATGCAGTAAGCGAAGTATTGAATAAAGCAGGTAAAGTAGACCTTCTAGTCAATGCCGCAGGTGGTAATATGCCAGGTGCTACAGTAATGCCCGAGCAAACTGTTTTTGATCTGGCTATCGATCAATTTCGTAAGGTTAATGATCTTAACCTACTTGGAACAGTTATACCAAGCATTGCATTTAGTAAGCCTATGGCTGAGCAAGGGTATGGTTGCATAGTGAACATATCTTCTATGTCGGCATTTTTACCCCTTACTCGGGTCGTAGGGTATTCTGCATCAAAAGCTGCGATAAATAATTTCACACAATGGATGGCCGTAGAAATGGCCAATAAATTTGGAAATAAAATTCGGGTAAATGCGATTGCTCCTGGTTTTTTTGTGGCTAAACAAAATCGTTCTTTGTTGCTGAAAGAAGATGGTAGTTTGACCAATAGAGGAAAAACTATAATTAGCCAAACGCCTATGAAGAAATTTGGAAAACCAGACGACTTAATAAGTACTTTACTTTGGCTTTGTGATGATCGATCATCCTTTATTACTGGAATCGTTGTTCCGGTAGATGGTGGATATAGCGCATTCAGTGGTGTTTAATTAGAATATAAAACAGTATACATCTAAATGAAAAAACTCGAACAAACTTGGCGATGGTACGGACCGGATGATGGAGTCAGTCTTGCAGCTATTCGACAAGCAGGAGCAACCGGTATTGTGACAGCCTTGCATCATATTCCTAATGGTGAAGTATGGTCAATTGAGGAAATACAAAAACGAAAAAATGAAATTGAAGCGGCGGGATTAGTGTGGTCAGTGGTAGAAAGTATTCCAATTCATGAAGATATAAAAAGAGCCTCTGGTAATTATTTGCAATACATTGAAAATTACAAACATAGTATTCGCAATTTATCGAAGTGTGATGTTCGTATTGTGACTTATAATTTTATGCCTGTTCTGGATTGGTCTAGAACAGAGTTGGAATATAAAATGGCTGATGGATCTACCGCTTTATATTTTGAAAAAGCCGCGTTTACTGCCTTTGACTTATTTATACTTAATAGGCCAAATGCTGACAAAGACTATACAGCAACTGAAATTGAAAACGCCAAAATACGCCTGGGTTCAATGACGGAAGCGGAAAAAGAAAGGTTGACTCAAAATATTATAGCTGGTTTGCCTGGAGGAACAACAGAAGGTGTATTGACATTAGAAAAGTTTCAAAATATTCTGGATACCTACAAAGATATTGATGCAGATATTCTTCGAATGAACTTAGTTTCTTTCTTAGAAGAGATAATTCCCGTAGCTGAGATAGCTGATGTCAAACTAGCCATTCATCCCGATGATCCGCCATTTCCGTTATTAGGGCTTCCTCGAATTATGAGTACCGCAGAAGATGTGGAAACTATTTTTCAAAAAGTACCATCCTCGAATAATGGTCTATGTTTTTGTACAGGATCATTTGGTGTTCGACCAGATAATGATTTACCGAAAATGGTAGAAAAATTTAGCGACCGTATTCACTTTATTCACCTTCGAGCGACCAAACGTGATGCTGAAGGAAATTTCTTTGAAGCGGATCACTTGGAAGGAGATGTAGATATGTTTGCGGTGATGGAAAAATTATTGATAGCTGCTGGTAAGCAAGATTGTCAGATTCCAATGCGCCCTGATCATGGACATAAAATGCTAGATGATTTAAATAAAAAAACAAATCCCGGCTATTCGGCGATTGGTAGGTTAAGAGGGTTAGCGGAACTTCGAGGACTGGAGTTGGGAATTTTAAGATCAAAATCTGAAGGTTAAGATAATATGGTAAAACCATTTTTAAACGATAATTTTCTTTTGCAAAATGCTACTGCTGAAAAGTTGTACCACGATTTTGCCAAGGACTTACCTATCATAGATTATCATAATCATCTACCTCCTGACCAAATCGCTCAGAACAAAACGTTTAAGACCATCACTGAAATTTGGTTGAAAGGTGATCATTATAAATGGAGAGCAATGCGTGCCAATGGGATGCCGGAAGAATATATCACTGGAAATGCAACAGACAAGTGGAAATTTTTTAAATGGGCCGAGACAGTTCCTTACACCATGCGGAATCCTTTATATCACTGGACACACTTGGAGTTACAGCGGTATTTTGATATTGATACTCTATTAGGTGCTTCTTCTGCCCAACAGATTTATAGCCAAACAAACGAAGCTTTACAATCTTCGGCTTTTTCTGTAAAAGAATTGTTGAAGAAAATGAAAGTCGAAGTTGTATGTACCACTGATCACCCTACAGATAGTTTAGCGTATCATCAACAAGAATCCGAAACTAAAGATGATATAAAAATGCTACCTACTTTTCGACCAGATAAGTTGGTAGTCATTGATAACCCAGACTTTTTAATTTTTCTAGAAAAATTAGAAGGTATTGTTGGATATAATATTTCCACATTTGATGATTTAATTTCTGCATTGCAAAATCGAATTGAGTTTTTTGATTCTTTAGGTTGCCAATTGGCCGATCACGGATTATCTCAACTTTTTGCAGTGCAATTTAAAAACAAGGATTTAAATCAAATTTTACAAAAAAGAAAGGATCTAAAGAATATTGAGCAAGAAGAAGTGGCCCTATTTCAAATGGCCTTATTATATGAGTTGGGTAAGATCTATCATGAAAAAAAATGGACCATGCAATTCCATTTGGGGGCAATTAGAAATAATAATGCTCGTTTGCTGCGCTTGGTGGGAGCAGATGTGGGGGCGGATAGTATAGGTGATTTCGAACAAGCGAAAGGACTTTCTGCATATTTAAATCGCTTGGATGCAGAAGGTAAATTAACCAAGACGATTCTTTACAACTTAAACCCAAGAGATAATGAAGTCTTTGCAACTATGATGGGTAATTTTAATGATGGCAGTACAGCAGGTAAGATTCAATGGGGCTCAGCTTGGTGGTTCTTAGACCAAAAAGATGGCATGGAAAAACAGATCAATACGCTATCGAATATGGGCTTATTGAGTCGCTTCATAGGAATGCTAACCGACAGTCGAAGTTTTTTATCTTTTCCACGACATGAATATTTCAGAAGAATCTTGTGCAATCTAATTGGAACTGATGTTGAAAAAGGGGAGTTACCCAATGATCTTAATTGGTTAGGTGAAATGGTCGAAAATATCTGCTATAATAATGCAAAAAACTACTTTGGCTTTTAAACAAAAAAAATGAAACAATACATTTTCCTATTATTAACCTTTGGATTTTTGGTAAGTTCCTGTGAGCAAATACAGACTAATAAGGTAGTTTATTTAGCGCATACTTTACCAATATCACATCCGGTGCATCAAGGAATGGAAGTGTTTGCGGAAGAAGTAGCAAAGCAATCAAATAATAAACTAACTGTAAAAATTTTTCCAGATGGACAACTAGGAACTGAGCGAGAAGTATTGGAATTATTACAAATTGGAAGTATTGCGATGACCAAAGTAAGCGCCGCAGCGATGGCTAATTTTGCACCGGAGTACAAGGTGATGGGCGTACCATATCTGTTTCGTAATAAGCAACATTTATTTGATGTTCTTGAAGGGGATATTGGAGAAAGTATTTTGGAAGCAGGAAGTGAATATTTGTTAAGAGGACTTTGTTTTTATGATGCTGGGAGTCGTAGTTTTTATACAAAAGACAAACTGATCGAAACGCCTGAAGATTTAAAAGGGATGAAAATTCGGGTGATGAATCATCAGATGTCTGTTGATATGGTCAATGTAATGGGAGGCTCAGCAACTCCAATGGCTTACGGGGAACTTTACACGGCTTTACAACAAGGGGTAGTTGATGGGGCGGAAAATAACCCACCTTCATTTGTCACTTCAGGTCATTATGAAGTTTGTAAGTATTATACCTTGGATGAGCATAGTTCGATACCTGATGTTTTGGTTATTGGTACTAAATATTGGGAAACACTAAGTTCCGAAGAACAAGGTTGGATGAAAACTGCTGCCAAAGTTTCCACTAAAGCACAAAAAAGATTTTGGGAAAAAAATGTGGCGGAATGTATGGTAAAACTCAAAGCGGCCAATGTCCAAATTTTTAAACCGGAAAAATCATTGTTTGCGGAAAAATCTAAAACCGTATTGGACAATTTTGTTGGTGATCCCACAATGAAAAAATTGGTAGAATCGATTCAAAATCAATAATTATACTATGACAAAGTTGTATCTTATCATTAATCGCTTGATTGAATATTTACTCATCTTCATTTTTGCCCTTTTAGTACTGGATGTATTATGGCAGGTGTTTGGCCGCTATGTTTTGAATCAGTCCTATTCTTTTACAGAGGAGTTCGCAAGGTTTGCATTAATCTGGTTGTCGATTTTAGGAGCGGCTTATTTGAATGGTCAACGAGAACATTTGTCCATGGATTTTTTAATTCGGCAATTGAGTCCAGAAAAGAAAAAAAGACGATTACAAATTATTGAGATTTTGATGTTCTTGTTTGCACTAGTAGTGATGGTGATAGGAGGTGGTAACTTAGTTTATACGACCCTTTATCTGGGACAAATTTCGCCAGCGATGCATATTTCTTTGGGGTATGTTTATTTGATTGTTCCACTTAGTGGGTTGTTAATCATGTTTTATGCGGTGTACAATTTTCAAAATTATAATCGTCAACAAATATAAATCACTAGGCTTGTTCAGAAACAAAAAATAGCTTTATGTCAGTCGAAATTATTAGTATCCTTCTTTTGTTTATAAGCTTCTTTGCTTTGTTGGCCTATGGTGTTCCCGTTGCCTATAGCATTGGTATTTCTACTACTTTAACAATACTGATTAACATTGCTTCCTTGCCTGGTGTTACGACAGTAGCTCAAAGGATGACTACTGGAATTGATAGTTTTGCGCTGTTAGCGATTCCATTTTTTGTATTAGCTGGAGAATTGATGAATAGAGGAGGTATTGCAAATCGTTTAATCAATTTTGCTAAATCTCTCATTGGTAGTCTTCCTGGTGGCTTGGCTTATGTAAATATTTTAGCCGCTATGTTATTTGGTGCCATTTCGGGATCTGCTGTTGCAGCTGCCTCTGCCATTGGAAGTGTTATGACGGATCGGATGGAGGATGAAGGCTTTCCTCGCCCTTTTAGTGCAGCAATAAACATCACCTCATCTACAACAGGACTATTAATTCCTCCAAGTAATGTATTGATTGTTTATGCATTGGCGAGTAGTGGAGCGGCCTCAGTAGCAGCACTTTTTGTTGCTGGTTATTTACCGGGAATTTTAGTTGGAGGAGCTTTGATGTTAGTAGCCGCTTTTGTGGCTCGAAAAAATAAATTTCCAAAAGGGGAAAGCGTACCCATGAGCAAAGTCTTTCTGGACTTTCGTAAGGCCTTTTTTAGCTTGCTAATGCTCGTCATTATAGTGGGAGGAATTGTTCAGGGTGTTTTTACAGCAACGGAAGCTGCTGCAGTTGCTGTATTGTATGCCTTAATTTTAGGCTTGGTTTATCGAACTATTTCGATGAATAATTTACCTACTATCCTTTTGAACAGTGCCAAGACAACGGCCGTTGTTATGTTTTTGATTTGTACCTCTATGGCAATGTCTTGGTTGTTTTCATTTGAGAGTGTTCCTCAATTGATGACCGATTTTTTATTGGAAACAGTAAGTCATCCGATATTGATTTTTCTTATGATTAATATCACATTATTAATCGTTGGGACTTTTATGGATATGACTCCAGCCATTTTGATTTTTACACCTATTTTTTTGCCGGTAGTGATGGAGTTAGGAATGCACCCTGTTCATTTTGGAATTATCATGGTACTGAATCTTTGTATTGGGTTGTGTACGCCACCGGTTGGTACTATACTTTTTGTGGGAGCAGGTGTTGCAAAAATATCAGTTTCAGAAGTTATAAAACCTTTGATTCCTTTTTTGGTGGCTATGGTGATCGTTTTATTAGTTATCACATTTTTTGAGGGAATTTCTTTATGCTTACCCAATTTTTTTGGTTTGTAGAAATAAAGAGTATTGATACTAGATTTTAAAAACATTATAAAAAATAAAATGAAAAAAATTGTAACATTTGGCGAAATCATGTTGCGCCTCAGTCCTCCAGGTTGGAAGCGTTTTTCACAAGCGAGTAGCTTTGATGTTATCTATGGTGGTGGAGAAAGTAATGTCGCAGTATCATTGGCTAATTATGGGTTGCCTGTTGATTTTGTAACTCGATTGCCAGAAAATGATTTAGGAGATTGTGCTTTAATGGAGATGCGAAAACGAGGAGTAGGAACGGAACATATCATTCGTGGAGGTGAACGTTTGGGTATCTATTTTTTAGAAACAGGAGCAGTTAATCGAGGAAGTAAGGTAGTTTATGATCGGGCGCATTCTTCTATTTCAACGATAGAAAAAGGAATGATTAATTGGAAAAAAGTTTTTAAAGGTGCACAATGGTTTCATTGGACAGGTATTACTCCTGCTATCTCACAAGGTGCAGCGGATGCTTGTCTGGAAGCAATTAAAGTAGCTAATAAGATGGGTATTACGGTTTCTACTGATTTGAATTATCGGAAGAAATTATGGAAATATGGAAAAACACCTGCTCAAGTAATGCCAAAGCTAGTTGCAGGCTGTGATGTGATTTTAGGGAATGAAGAAGATGCTGAAAAACATTTTGATATTCATCCTGATGGAGTAGATGTTACACAAGGACATTCGATGGACGCTCAAGCATATATCTCTGTATGCAAACAATTGATGAAGAAATTTCCTCGATGTAAAAAAGTGATTGTCACACTGCGGGGATCTATCTCTGCCTCTCACAATACTTGGTCGGGAGTATTGTATGATGGTAAAAAACTGTACGAAGCACCTACCTATCAAATCACTCATATTGTCGATAGAGTGGGAGGGGGAGATAGTTTTATGGGAGGATTAATTTATGGGTTATTGAAATACAAAAGAAGTAATCAGAAGGCACTCAACTTTGCCGTTGCAGCTTCTTGTTTAAAGCATACCATTTTTGGAGATGCTAATTTGGTGACTATTTCTGAAGTGGAAAAACTGATGTTAGGAGATGCATCAGGGAGGGTCAGCCGATAAACGATTAGAAAAGTGGTGAATTTTTTTCATAAACAATCATTTAGCCGTAATTGCTACGGCTAAATGTAATTTTTAAAAATTTTAAAATGGCAAAATTTACAAGGATACAAGTAGTACAAACAATGGTGGAAACGGGTATGGTACCTTTGTTTTATGATCCTGATATTGAGGTAGGAAAAAAAGTAGTGAAGGCATGTTATAATGGTGGTGCAAGACTGTTAGAATTTACTAATCGAGGTGATTTCGCTTATCAGGTATTTAGAGATTTAAATAAATATTGTTTGGCGGAATTACCAGAAATGATGTTAGGAGTAGGTTCTGTAACCGATGCAGGAACGGCTGCTTTGTACATGCAATTGGGAGCTAATTTTGTAGTAACACCAGTCTTGCGAGAAGATATTGCAACGGTTTGTAATCGAAGAAAAGTATTATGGTCTCCTGGTTGTGCTACACTTACTGAAATTTGTAGAGCAGAGGCATTAGGCTGTGAAATCGTGAAGTTATTTCCAGGAGGAATTTATGGACCTGAATTTGTCAAGGCGATCAAGGGGCCTCAACCATGGACTAATATCATGCCAACCGGAGGTGTAGCTCCGACGGAAGAAAATTTAAAAGGATGGTTTGATGCAGGTGTAACTTGTGTAGGAATGGGATCGAAATTAATTTCTAAAGATGTTTTACAACAGGGTAATTACAAACTATTAGAAGAAAAAACAAGAGCCGCTTTAGCTATTATTCAGTCTTTAAAAAAATAAACCATCGCTGACTATTTTTGAATAGCAAGTGATCAAACAAGAAACAAATGAGCATTTTAAAAGCATTTGATTTAACCGGAAAAACAGCTATCGTCACAGGATGCAATCGAGGCATTGGAAAAGGTATTGCAATAGGACTAGCAGAAGCTGGGGCGAACATTATAGGTGTGTCTGCTACTATTAAGTTAGAAGGTAGTGAAACTGAAAAGGAGGTGCTGACACTAGGTAGAAAGTTTAAAGCGTATCAATCCGATTTTTCTAATAGAAAATCCATTTATGATTTTATCGAGCAGTTGAAAGCAGATGGCATTCCACCAATTGATATTTTAGTTAACAATGCTGGTACCATCCTTCGTGCGCCAGCTGCAGAGCACTCTGATGAATACTGGGATAAAGTAATTGAAGTCAATTTGAATGCTCAGTTTATTCTAGCTAGAGAATTTGGTAAAATAATGTTGCAACGAGGTAAAGGTAAAATTATTTTTACTGCTTCCTTATTGACTTTTCAGGGAGGCATCACTGTGCCTGGATATGCTGCGAGCAAAGGAGCAATTGGGAGTTTGGTTAAAGCTCTGTCAAACGAGTGGGCAGGGAAAGGGGTTTGTGTCAATGCGATTGCTCCTGGATATATTGCAACAGATAATACCAAAGCACTACAAGAAAACCCAGATAGGAATCAAGCTATCCTAGCTAGAATCCCTTATGGCCGTTGGGGAACACCTGATGATTTCAAAGGGCCTGTTGTTTTTTTAGCGAGTGATGCTTCCAATTATGTGAGCGGCGAAATCTTACTAGTCGATGGCGGTTGGATGGGCCGATAAAGATTTAGTTGAGTGATGAAGAATAAGCAGTTAAATAGAATGATTGAAATATTTTTGAAGATTATTGTTGGTCTAGGAATTTCATGTTTTGTATTTCAGTTCATATTAATTCCTGGAATGATTTGGAATATTGGTTGGTTGGGGTATATGATTTTCTCTTTATTAATATTATTACTTTCAAAAAAATATAAAATTGGAGAATATTTGAGGTTTAGTTCGATGCTACTTGCGGTTCTAGTTGTAATTGATTTAGGATGGAATAGTATAAGAAAAGAAAAATTGATACAAGGTTATTATGATACTAAATTAAAAATAATGACTTACAATTTATCTTTTAGAAATCAGGATATGGATTCAAGTTGTATGATTATAGAAGAAGCAGATCCGGATATTCTTTTTATTCAAGAGTTAACACCTGAGTGGTCTGAAAAATTGAGTGCAGCTATAGGTAGCCATTATCCCTATCAAGAAAAAATCATTTTAGAACGATCAAGAGGGATAGGGATTTACTCGAAATTTAGAATAAGGAAGTCTAAAGTATTAAACAATTCAAGCGGAAAACCTTATGCTCAAATTGTAGAACTTAGTACAATAGATAGTGAATTACAACTGATCAATGTACATTTATCTTCTCCACACATTGCGTTTAAGAAAATAAACCATTTTGTTACTAAATACTACAACAATTATCAAACTAGAAAATCTGAGCTAAAAGCAATAAATGGATACGCAGATAAGGGACGTTCTAGATTTGACTGCCAAATCTTTGTAGGAGATTTTAATACCTTAAAATATGAACCCATTTTTAAGCAACAATTAAAAAAATGGGTCGATGCTTTTGATCATTCTGGTAACGGATTTGGATTTAATTTTCCGAATTGGAAACAGATTATACCGCTAGCTACCATTGACTATATTTTATTGAGAGGAAATGTGAAATGCCTAAATTTTGAGGTGATGAGTGGAGGAGGTTCTGATCATTTAGCACTTTTAACTGAGATATACATATAATGAAAATTTAAATCGCTCAACACATAATGAGCTAGATTTTAGCAGTTCAAATTATATTTTTTTTTACACTTAAAAAATAACTTTATGGAACAACGATATGAATCAAGTCCAAGAGAAGTCGAGAGGATGAACACCCAAGAATTACGGGATAATTTTTTAGTAGAAAATTTATTTTCTAAGGGCAAATCGAATTTTATATATAGTCATTATGATAGAATGGTAATGGGAGGAATTATTCCAAGTACCAGAACGATCAATTTACCTAATTATGATCAACTTAAAAGTAAATACTTTTTAGATAGACGAGAAGTCGGAATTATAAATATAGGAGGAAAAGGAGATATCGTTGCTGATGGTAAATCCTACTCCATGCAAAAACTTAGCTGTTTGTATCTGGGGAGAGGAACTAAAAAAGTGAGTTTTAAATCAAATTCCCCAAAAAAGCCTGCGCAATATTTCTTATTTTCTGCTCCTGCGCATAGAGATTTCCCGAATGTATTATTTACAAAAGAAAAAGCTTCGCCTGTTACTTTAGGTGCAAGTGAAACTTCGAACCATCGAACCATTTATAAATATATTCATGGAGATGGAATACAAAGTTGTCAAGTAGTAATGGGATTAACTGTTTTGCAAAAGGGAAATGTATGGAATACCATGCCGGCACATACCCATGATCGTCGGAGTGAAGTATATTGTTATTTTGATGTCCCTAAAAAACAAGGTGTAATGCATTTCATGGGACAGCCCCAAGAGACTCGCCACTTATGGGTACAAAACAATCAAGCGATTATTTCTCCTCCATGGTCGATTCATGCAGGATCGGGAACGGCGAGTTATTCTTTTATTTGGGCAATGGCTGGAGAGAATCAGGATTTTACGGATATGGATTTTATTGAGTTGAAAAATATTAGATAATTGATTTTTTAGGTTTATAATTAGTACCATATTCGGCTTCTTATAATAAGACAAATGCGAGAGCGCAGCGGTTCCATGGGGGCAGTCCCGACACGGTGTGTCTGGATTCTGCAAAATGCGAAGCTGCAGAAAGATTTTAAATACATGAAATGTCCATGTTAAAAATAGTTATTAACACACAAGGGAATGATTATTTTTAACCTTGGTAAGTTCCATCTGACCTTAACTTAAGGTAAAATAAACAGATGAAAAATGAATAAAAGAAATATAGTTTTCAAAAATTTAAATTTTCCTTTATGTTGAGTATCATTTAATAATTAAATACATTGTATTATCCAAATCCTTAATGATAATCTTGGCATAGACTTCTGTGGTTTTATCGATGTAACAAATGTAACATAGACTATCCAGAATATTCAAAAGGACCTGATCGCAGTTTTAATCCTTATATGCCTTATCAGCAAGAAAAAGTGATCGACGATCTGCTTTTCTTTGCAATGACGATTATTGTTCCGGTTATCGAAATTCCAGAAAAATGGGATTAAGCGCTGATACAGGATTAAGCCACACTGGTTTTAGATGTGTATTATCAATAAATGATTGAAGGGGGGGATTTAGAATTAAAAGGAATGAAGATAATGGCAGGAGGCCTTTTTTCTATCCTATTTATATTTTTTATAAGCGATTGATTTGTTAAGATTATCGTTTTTTGTCAAATAAATGTTGAGGTTACTCATCAAATTTATCCATCGCTCGATCCAATTCCTCATTAACAATTTTAGCATAAATCTGCGTTTCCCGAATCTGAGCATGCCCCATCAATTTACTAACCTTGTCGATAGAGATGCCTTTACGTAGCGCACGAGTGGCCCAGGTATGACGAGCGATATGAGTAGATACTTTCTTTTTGATTCCCACATCTTTGGCAACTACTTTTAGATTTTTATTGATATAAGCAGTCGCAGAAGAGAGAAGGTCATCGATCACTTTTTTGTTTTTACTACTTTCATCTTTTCGGTCCAATGTATCAGGCAATATAGGAAAGACAAAACGTCTGGAAGCTTTGGGTGCCGTTTTCCACTTCTCGATTATTGCCAAAGCTTTTTGAGGCATTTGGATGGATAGCTGAGTACCTGTTTTTCGGATGCCAGTGTGAAGGTGATTACCATCGAAGAAGGCATATTCCAATAATAGAACATCCGAAATACGAAGGCCACCGGCATAAGCAGCAAAGACAAACATATCTCGATGAAGATCAATCCGAGAATAAGGGACAGCTTGATAATTTTCTATTTTAGATAATTCCTCTTCTGTTAAATATTCTCGATGCGTTTTTTCTGTTTTTAATTGGTATCTTAAAAATGGGTTGATCGATGGGTCGATTAAGCCTTCACGAATGGCATTGTTGAAAAGTGTTTTAAAATACTTTAAATCTCTATAAATGGTATTGGTTCCATTTTTATGATGCTTCCGTAAATAGTTTTCATATTCTTGAAGAAACTTAAAATCAATATTTTGAAAATAGAGTTTTCGACCATCCATGTAATTGTCCAACTTATTGATGATGGATTTTCGTTTATCATGAGTTCCTATTTTTCCGGCTTCCCACAGTCTCTTTAAATCCTTTTTGCCATATTCGATAAATTTGGTTGGAGCTTTACCCATGATATGTTCCTTAAGCATGGAAGTACTAAGTGATTTAGAAATTGTCTCAAATTCAAATACCTTATCTTGTAATTCTGTAAACTTATTGGCTAAGTAGGAATTGAGTCGTTTATGGTTTTTATGATTGGAACGAACGACCTCTTTCTTTGGGTTCCAGTATTTTGCTTCTAGTTTCACACCAGAAGCAATGTACCGAACTTTTCGATGTTTGATAATTCGGAAATAGACGGGAGCTTCCCCTTTTTTATTAGTTTTGTCAAGCCGTAAAATCTTTGCAAGAGAGGCCATAAATAGTATGTTTTAGTTTCCTACAAGATACGGAAAAAAGGCAAAAGGGGGTAAACAAAGGGGTAAACATTTTATACTTTTTTTGACGCTATATTGCATTAGTATTCACTATATGTTTATATTTTTTATTGATAATCAGTCAATTAAGTATATTTTAAAGTAGTAAATGATGTAAAAAGTAGTTCCGGCCAGGTCACAAAAAAGAAGCCCAGCGAATGCTGGGCTTTTTTTGTGTATGGTCGTGCGAGAAGTTTATCCCGAAGGAATGCAATGGAATCGGGAAGCCCTGGCCAGGTCACAAAAAGGTTCAAGCGTGAGCTTGAGCCTTTTTTGATTTGGTGAGGCGCGAGAAGTTAAAATTATTAATTAAAGGAGACCAATTATATATATCACTATTTACATTAGAAATAAAAACAGATTTCTATTTTACGATTTTCTACCAAATAAAAATCATTATTCTCTCTTCCATCAAAACGGATTTTTTATTCGTAAAATGTTAAGATTAATTAGTCACAAATATTCTATTATAGTTCTTAACTATCCCTAAAGGTGAATCAATGGTAGCGATCAAATAGGTATAGCCACTAAACAAGGTATCTTGTAAATGGTATTCTGTTGTTGCTAAGCCACTCATATCTGATGGCAAAGAATTTAAGAATATTCCAGGTGATATACCTGTTGAGGTTGAATCTGACCAAGAAATAATAGTACCAGGACTTGCTGTGCCCATGGTCCTGAATAATTTTGCACTTACCTCAGCAACAGAACCAGGCATGTTTGAGACCGTAGATTGTGCAGGTTCCACTAATACTACATCTGGCCATGCATGATTGAAAACAGCAACAGTTTGATAAGTCTGGCCAAGCAAAGTAGCTGTAATCACCGCATTTTCACCTAGGGTATGTTTAAGATATACTGATGCTGTTGAATCTACTAATATAGGAATGGACATAGTTGTATTTCCATCTTGGAAAGTACCACGATTGGTGTTAAACACGATCATTTCATTTGTCAAACTTATTCCGTTGACCTTCGCTTTTATTTCGATTTCAGAAAAATTATCTGCAGGAACTGTATCGCCTACGTCGAAAGTGATCAGTTCTGTTGGTAATGTGAAAAGTAGGTCAATCGTTTTGGTATATATCCCAACTTTGGCTGTTACAAAGGCTTGTCCAGGTTCAGTATGACTAATTTGAACTACTGCACATGCGTCAAAATCTATAGGAACTTTAATAGCTTTAGTACCATTTGCAAAATGACCAACTGTCGTAGTAAATGAAACTGAATCCGAACTTTGAAGCAGATTCGAATCTGTAATTGTTGTTTTAATGATATGCTCAATAGGAGAAGAAGCGGTACTTGTCAGATCAAATGCATTTGTTGCTTTAATAAATTGAATTTCGATTGATTCAGATAACCCAGAAACTTCTACGGATATTATGGCTTCACCGATGTCTCTTGAATAAATATTAAAAACAAATACATCGTTTTGTCCAATTTCAGTTGTAAGTGTTGTTTGTCCGTTTGTGAATGTTCCTTGCCCTACAATATTTATTGTTGCCTGAGAGCTTGCTAATACTGTTGGACCGGTCTCAATCTGCAATTCAGCAGGTGCACCACTAGCTTCCGGTGATCCAGAACTTATTAATGTGAGTTTTAAATCACCTTGCTGAGGTGAAGAAAAGACTGGATCAGATAAATTCTCTTTTTTACAAGAAAAAATTAATAAAAAGGATATAATAAAACATATGATTTTGATCGTGTTCATTTTACTTATGATTTTTAATTTCCAGAGGAATTTCTCTTAAATGGGGTATAGGTGACAGCAATGAAAGGTCCTGGTTTAAATTCTTGATTATACTTAATATCTCTTCCATCAATTCCATTGTAAATTACACCAGTAGATAGGGATCTGTTGAGTACATCAACAGCTGTAAGCATTGCACCTCCTGTAACAACAACCTGTCTTTCTCTACCAAAGGAGACAGATAAACCACCTAGATAGGACGGTCTAATAGGCTTACGAATTGGAAGGCCTGCGCCTATTGAGATACCGAGCCCAAGTCCATTTCGGATTTCTTTTTGAATATTTATCAGAGCTGCAAATCCAACAGGTATTGGTTCGAAACCCGATTCGATCAACTCAAAATTTTCCCCATCACCAACAATTCCTCCAGGTCCAGGAATCTCCCGCCAATCGTATATCTTTGGTTGCAAATTTTTACCAAATCCAACAAATGAACCAGAGCTAAAGCTTGCATACCATCGATTGATGATTGGTATTTGAAGTTTGTAGTGATAAACATCGCTTGCGGCGGATGGATCAAGTTTCGTAATCGTATCATTCGCTTTAATACGAATATCTATTTTTAGCTCTTCTCCCTTAAGTTGAGGAATTAAATGGAAATACTGTTGGCTATGCCTGGTCATGCTGTTGACATATACAACTAGTTCTGTAATTGTCTCTGTATTAGGTAACCTGTTTTTGACACTCTTTAAAGATTCAATTATATTTAGTTTTTCTTTGAGTTTGTTAATATCTTCCTTCATAACTTGGATGTTTTTTGGACATTTTATTTCCAACTTATTTAGAGCGGCTATTTTCGTTTTATTATCTTTTATTTTTTTTTCAAGATTATCAATCTCTTTTTTAATTTTAGCTATTTCTTCCTTGGCTTTTGCGTCGCCTTGAGGGGTTTTTAGCTTCTGCAAAGTTTTCTCATTCTCTGTATTCTCGTTTTTCAACTTCTCTAAGCTACTACAATGCTTATAAATTCCTTTCTCTTTATTAAGCTTTTCATTGATCGAATTTTCTTCAAGAACTTCCTTATCAATTCTTCGATACACTTCAGTCAATTTTTTTACCATCCTTGAATATACTTCATTACAATCTAAGCAACAGGGCAAGTCTTGACACCTATTTAGCGAGCATATGACACGATCCACTAGTCTGTTGTAATCATCTTCAAAACATTCAATGGCATCAACAAGTATTTCTAGATTTGACGAACCGTTTTTTTCTTTAGTTGAAAAATTATTCTTTATTGCATCTACAGCACTTCCCAGTATCCCTGATGAATCGCCAAGAAATATTTCTCTTAGCAAAAAGGGAGGATCACTTATTAAATTTATTATCGAATCTTTAACAGAAACTTTATATCTGAACTTATTTACCTTGTTGACAAGTATTTCTACATTATCTTTACTATTTAGGCTCTCAGAACCTCCATCATAAGGTATTAGGAATAAATGCTCGTTCTCTACGAGAGCCCCCCCTTTTGGTTTGTTTATCCACTTGTCCTCACTGTTAGTAATACGCTTCCTCATTTTTTTTCTAGCAATTTTATATAAAGTAGGATGTCTGCCTTCAGCTTCAAAGTCGAGTACATATACTTTCTTATTTTGAGTGAAAGTAGATGAATCCAATCCAAAGAAATTTTCACGAGTGAAGCTGACATCACAAGCACCAGTATCTATAGTTATAGGGACACATTCAATTTTATCGATTTTTTTGGGTGTATTTACTCCTTCTAAATTATCACTTTGTGATTTACCAAATTGAACCACTAAGATGATCAACAATAAACTAAATATTAGATTGAGTTTCGAAAGACTATTTTTAAAATTATAAATACTTTTAACGCTTAACTTGGTGGAAGGCATTCTGAATTAATTTAGGGGTTAATGTAGTTCAATGATAAATACAATTTGCGATGTATTATTAAATTTATACAAGATATTTTTAATTTATGATCCTTGATTTTCTTCTTATACTTTCAATACTGTATCCACTGTTTCTAAATTTGAAAGAGCTTCTATCGCATCCGCCATTGGTATGTACTCCAATTATTTCTTTATTTTTGATATTAATGATTGGAGAACCTGATGATCCTTTTTGAGTATCTATATCATCATAGAATAACTTATTGTCTGTAATGTCAACCAACTCGCCAGCCTCAATTTTTTTAGGATCTCCATTTGGGTGTTGAATTATTACTATGGAATCATTTTTTGCAGTATTAGCTCTTGATATTGGGATTGACCTATAAAGGTCACCAGGAAGTTGATTGTTTTCATTGCGACCGAGTTGAAGAATCGCATAATCTAGGCCTCCAAGTTTATTTTCTAATAATTCAGTGATAGGAAATACTGATTCATTTCTTAATTTTCCTGTTAAAGAGTCTGTCTGATATTCAAAATTTATGTGCATCATTTGAGCCATTTCTTCACTCGATAATATTCTTCCATTACGTTTAGGAAGCTCCCATTGACTATCTCTGCTGAAGCAATGTCCGGCAGTTAAGAAAAGACTGTCATTGAAAAGACATCCTGTACACCACCTGACTCCTTCTACATTTCCTCTTGAATTTTGTCCTAAGTCAAATTCTGATCCGAAATCCTTGTTCCATTGAATTTGTGCTATAGCATTCATTAATTCCACTACTGTAGCTCTTGACACACCTAATGAGCCATCATACAATTCAACTTCCTTGGAATCATCAATAATATTGCAAGTCGCCTCCGATTCAAGAATCAAATCCATTCTGATTTTTGCATCTTCAATTTCATGCTTAAGAAGCCATATTTTGTTTTCGTCAGTAATTGATAGACTAATTAATTCTAAGGAGTCTATCTTTCTGGTATAAGATTTAATTGGAATAGTATCTACAAAAGATTCTAAACTGTATTTTGGAGGTATGGGCATCGCATTCTTCAAATAAAGTTTAACTTTAGTAGAATCCAATCCTTTAGAACTAGAATGTTCATTATTATTTGATGAATTACATCCAAAGAATAATATTATAAATAAGTTTAAAAAAATTATCTTTTCCATTCTGAATAAATATTGTAAAATTTTGTGCACATGCCAATTCATGTTAACTGCATATGTATATTCCCTTTGTTTCTTACCCACTTGTCCAATCCGAAAATGATTTAAATAAAGTTTCATATTCTTGGTTTGAATTTTAGTAATAAAGGTGCCACAAGAAAACAGTGACAGAATCAACTAGTCACTAAAGATTCTTTAAATATCATTAAAGGATAATTTTTTCAATATTGTGTTTATTTGTAATAAGTGGTGGTGCTTATTCGAAGTATGAGAGGAAAGATTGTAATTGTGTAGAACAGATGTCGATCGTCCTTCTTTTATTTGCCTAATGCTTGTTAACAATATTAGCATTTATTTTTAAAAAAAACAAAAAGAAATCTTTAAAAAATAAGATTTCTTTTTGTTTGATTCCATATGGATCATTAAGTGCCACCAATTAACATAAACTCAGAAATTTGAATCTAAGATTCTACTTTTATTTTGCTTCCAAAGGCAATCGCAAAATAAACTCCCTTCCTTTATTTACTTCGCTTTTTACTTCAATCGAACCATCATGTTGTTGAATGATTCCGTTATAGCCGTTTTGCTACTTGACTGGTAAGGTTGTTCCACTTATCCTAAGCGAAAAGAGATCAAACATCTGGATTCTTATTTCCCAGTTACTCTTGAGTTTAAGGAAAAGACTGTTTTGAAAAAAATCTAAAGACTATTCTGCCAATACTATCGAAATTGCAACAATGATTTTTTACAAAATTTTTCATATTTCATTCGATTATCCGCAACTTGGGCTAAATAATATTTTTCAAAAACTTTAAGCCTTAAAATTAGCATGGATTTTCCATCTCATTCCAAAAAAAAAATTTCTCTGATCCTTTTGCTAGTCAGCTTTATTTTTTTATCTAAAATTATAGCCCAGACTACAACACAACCCAATTTTATTTTCATACTAACGGATGATCATCGTTACGATATGTTGGGATGTACAGGCAACTCGATTGTTCAAACTCCAAATTTGGATCAAATGGCAAAAGAGGGTATCCTGTTTACCAACGCTCATGTGACTAGTGCTATCTGTACTCCAAGTAGAGCTTCTATTTTTTTAAGTCAGTTTGAACGAAAGCATGGGGTGAATTTTAACTCTGGTACGAGTCTAGCTGAGGAAGCATGGGAACAGTCGTACCCTATGCTTTTGCAAAAGCATGGTTATTATACTGGATACATTGGTAAAAATCACCTTCCAGTTGGCAACGGAGGTTACAAAAGTGGTGTGCTGGAAAAATCATTTGATTATTGGTATGCTGGACATGGGCATCTTGGTTTTTATCCCAAGCAACGACATGACATTTTTGAAGGAGCAGAAAACAATACCCAGGTTGAGATCATCAATGAAGGAGTGGATGATTTTTTTAACAATGAACAAAAGCTAGAGGGGGCTAAACATTATTTGGAAAGTCTACCAAAGGATCAGCCATTTTGTTTAAGTCTTTGTTTCAACCTTCCACATGGTGCAAGTACCAGCAGGATGAAACAACTAGATACTGATCCAAATATTTATCGCAATCTTTACCGTGATTTAGACATTCCATTTCCTGAAAATTATCTTGAGAAAAAAGCCATTACCAATCCTAAACTACCACCAGATATTCACTTTGCGGATGAACGACAGGTTGGCTATAATTATGTGGATAAAAAAGAATTGCTCAAAGAACGAATAATTCGATGTATGCAGACTGTTACGGGTATTGACCGTTTAGTGGGTAACCTTCGTCAAACGCTAAAAGAAAAGGGATTGGATGAAAATACCATCATCATTTTTACCTCTGATCATGGCTTGTTTTTTGGCGAATTTGGACTCGGTGGCAAAGCATTATGCTATGAAGTTTGTACCCGAGTTCCCATGATTATTTACAATCCCTTTGTGGCAGAAACTTCCAAAGGTATCGTATCGAATGAGTTAGTACAAACTATTGATATTGCTCCCACCATGCTCACTTATGCTGGAATTGAATTGCCTGCTTCTTTTCAAGGGAAACCATTAAATGCCATGATTAGGGGGGGAAATCAACCGGTCAGGAATTACCTGTTGACTGAAAATTTATGGTCTACCCAGTTCGGAAATCCTCGATGTGAATCGATACAAAATAAAGAATGGAAATACATCCGCTATTATAAAAACGAAAACCTGAGAGCGTCAAAAAAAATCGAAGCCGCTCAATTATTAGGCATCAATCAAAATAAAATGTTGTATTCCCAACACGACCCTGATATTGCGCTATACCGAACATTTGTAGATGCCCCGATTAGAGGAGAAGATCCCGTTTATGAAGAATTGTACCATTTAAAAAACGATCCACAAGAAACTACAAATCTTTCCAATAAGAAAAAGTATAGAAAAAAGTTGAATAAATTCCGAGTCATTTGGAAGGAGAAAATTAAATATGCTCGTGGGAAAGGTAAGCCTAAAGTGTTGCGTTATACGGATGATATACAATCACCTCATTAGAGCAAAAGTTAAGACCTTTGAAGAAGAATAATTTTTTTAACGATAGAAAATACAACAATACATCATCCTCTCAGGATATGCTTTATAGGATTAGAAATTTACTTTTCTTATCATTACTACTTTATTATTAACCCTTCTAGAATATATATATGAGAGTTATTTCATTTATGCTTATGTCGTTTTTTTTACTGAACTGTCAGGTATTATTTTCTCAGCCTAAATTTGATTTGGTAAAGGTCGATCAGATCGAGACTTCCTCCAACACGGTCACTTGTACTGTTCATGAACTGTCTTCTGGTTTTTATGCTTATACCGCAGGAGATAAAAACCAAATCGATGTACTCAAAATAGAGAGAGATGGTAAAATGCAATTGCTAAACAGCTATGTAGTGACAGGTGGTAAAAATACGATCAGAGGACTTGTTACGGACAAAATCAAAGGCAAAGATTTTCTTTTTGCGGGCTTGAAGGGAGGGAACTCCATAGAAGTTTTTGAAATAGAACCCGATGGCCGTCTAAAAAGTGTTTTTGTAGTTCCAGATACGGACTCCACCTATTTGGGAATTGTCATCACCCTTCAGGTGGTACACATGAAGTCAGCCTCTTATCTGTTTGTAGGAGGCTTGGAAAAGACACCAGGTCTTAGTTCATTTAAAATTACAGATAAAGGACATCTTGAGCATGTTCAGTCCATGGCAGATACAAAAGAGATCTATACAGATGGTATCATTGGAATGTCCGTTCATCGAATAGGCGATGAAACATTTTTATTTACTGGAGGTTTTCAGGATAATGGCATTAGTAGTT